>DATHBF010000497.1:0-25989 GCA_035296285.1 Pyrinomonadaceae bacterium
ACGGCGTCAACGTCATCGTCCAGTTCGCCGCGACGCCGCCGCAGCCCTCGCTGCTCGACTCTCTCGTCGGCGCGCTCGGCGGGCGCGTCACGCGCAGGTTCTCGCTGCTGAACGCGCGGGCCGTGCGCCTGCCGGCGTCGGCCGTCGAGTCTCTGGCCGCGCGCCCGGAGGTCCGCTACGTCTCGGTTGACAGACCCGTAGGCGCGACGGGCCACGTCGAGACGACGACGGGCGCGGCAGCCGTACGGACGCAGACGAGCCTTTCGCTGCTCGGCCTCAGTCTGGTGCAGACGACGCTCGACGGCAGGGGGATAGGCATCGCGGTCATAGATTCCGGCCTCGACGCCGGCCACGCCGACTTTCGTGACGGCCTCGGCCTGAGCCGCGTCTCGTACAGCCAGGACTTCACGGGGGAGGGGCGGACGGACGACCCCTACGGGCACGGGACGCACGTCGCCTCGCTGGCCGCCGGCAACGGGCGCGGCTCGGGGGGGAACTACGTCGGCGTCGCCGAGAACGCGAAGCTAATCAACCTGCGCGTGCTCAACTCGCAGGGGACGGGGACGGTCTCGTCGCTGCTGGCGGCGCTCGAATGGGTCGCGGCCAACCGCGCGGCCTACGGCGTCCGCGTCGTCAACCTCAGTCTGGGCACGCCGGCCGTTGACTCTTACGCGAACGACCCCGTCTGTCAGGCGGTGCGCCGCCTCGCCGACGCGGGCGTCGTCGTCGTCGCCGCCGCCGGCAACAGCGGCAAGGACTCTCAGGGCACGAAGGTCTACGGCCAGATTCACTCGCCGGGCGTCGAGCCTTCCGCGGTGACGGTCGGCGCGTCGAACTCTTACGGGACCGACTCGCGCTCGGACGACCGCATCACCACCTTCACGTCGCGCGGGCCGACGCGCGGCTTCTGGACCGACGCGCAGGGCGTCCGCCACTACGACAACCTTCTGAAGCCCGACCTCGTAGCGCCCGGCAACCGGCTCGTCGGCGCGGCCGCGCGCGGCAACTATCTGCTCGCACAGCACCCGGAGCTCAATCAGGACGCGAGCAAGCCCGACGACAAGCGGATGATGTACCTGTCCGGCTCCTCGATGGCGACGCCGCTCGTCGCGGGCGCCGCCGCCCTGATGCTCCAGGCCAACCCGTCGCTCACGCCCAACCTCGTCAAGGCGCTGCTGATGCTGACGGCGCAGCAACTGGGCGGCGTGAACACCTTCGAGCAGGGCGCGGGCCAGTTGAACGTGGAGGGCGCCGTCCGCCTCGCGCGTCTGGTGCGCTCCGACCTGACGAACATGACGCAGCCGGGCAGCCCGCTGCTGACGGCGCAGGCGCCGCCGCCCTACTCGACCATCGAGGGCCAGAGGGTTAACTGGTCGCAGGGCATCATCCTGAATCGCACCTTCGCGGGCGGCGCGGACCTTTACACGAAGTATCAGGCCGTCTACGGCAGGGGCCGCCTGCTGGGCGACGGGGTGACGGAGGGCGAAACGTCGCAGGCTTTGAACGGCGCGATGATGACGGACGCGGTCGTGCTCGGCGCGAACGTTCTCGTCAGCGACGGCACGGCGCTGTGGGAGGGCACGCCCTTCTTCTCGACCGAGCTGCTGCTCGGCAACGGCATCTTCGTCGGCGACGGCATCCTCGTCGGCGACGGGATTTTGGTGGGGGACGGGATTTTAGTCGGCGACGGGATTCTGGTCGGCGACACGACGGTGCAAGCGCAGTCGGTCCCGTCCAGCGGGGACGAGACGGGTTTCATGCGGTGAGGGGCTTGAGGGTTGACGGCCGGGGTTTTTGTTGTGATACTTCAACGCCACCTGAGCCTTCAGGCTAATTCTTCTCTCCCAGGCAAAGCAGTTCTCGACCTCGCAAGAAAATGATTGCGGGGCCGCCCTCGTCGGGCGGCCCGGCCCGGAAGGGTGGCGTTGCGTCCGCAGCAGTTCCCGAGCGCGCCGCCCGGGCGTCAGACCCGTCACGGGGTTCGGCCCGCAGTCAGTGTTAATGGAGGGGTTTCAAGGTGAAAAACGGTAGACGTTCCTTCGCCATGACTTGGGTCGCGCTCGCCGCGCTGCTCGTGCCGGTGTGCGCGCCGTTGGCGGGCATCAAGCTCGGCCGGACCCAGTCAGGCGTCGCCAACACTGCGGGGGCCGAAGACCCGCCGGCTAAAATCTCGGCCGACCTCGCCGAATCGGCGCGCGACCCCCAAGAGCGCGCCCGCCGCGTCCGCGTCGTCCTCCAGACCGAAGGGCAGACGACGCCCGCGCTCGTCGCCCTCCTGCGCGGCGGCGAGGTCACCGCGGGCCGCAGCTTCCCCGGCTTCGGCGCCCGCGTCGTTGAGCTGCCGCTCGGGCTGGTCGAAAAGCTCTCCTCGCAGCCGGGCGTGCGCTTCGTCTCGCTCGACCGCGAGACCATCTCGGCCGGCCACGTCACGCGCACGACCGGCGTGGACGAGGCCCGCGCTTTAGGCGGCGTCGCGTCGAAGGAAGGGCTCGACGGCACAGGCATCGGCATCGCCGTGCTCGACTCCGGAGTTGACACGAACCACGCCGCCTTCCTAAACAAGAGCAACGGCCTGCGCGTCGTCTACAGCAAAGACTTTACGGGCGAGCGCAGGACGGATGACCCTTACGGGCACGGCACTCACGTCGCCTCCATCGCCGCCGGCAACGGCCGCATCTCGAACGCCGCCTACATCGGCGTCGCGCCCAACGCCGACATCGTCAACCTCCGCGTGCTCAACTCGCAGGGGACGGGCCGCGTCTCCTACATCCTTGCGGCGCTCGACTGGGTGCTCGCCAACCGCGCCGCCTACAACATCCGCGTCGTCAACCTCAGCTTAGGCACCTCGGCCGCCGACTCCTACCGCGACGACCCGCTCTGCCAGGCGGTGCGCCGCCTCGTCAACGCGGGCGTGGTCGTCGTGGCCGCCGCCGGCAACAACGGCAAGGACGCCCTCGGCAACAAGGTCTACGGGCAGATTCACTCGCCCGGCAACGAGCCCTCGGCGCTGACGGTCGGCGCCGCCAACAGCTACGGCACCGACTCGCGCTCGGACGACGTGATCGCCACCTACTCCTCGCGCGGCCCGACGCGCAGCGGGCGCACCAGCCTGCTCGGCGTCCGCCAGTACGACAACCTCGTCAAGCCCGACCTCGTCGCGCCCGGCAACAAGATCGTTGACGCCGCGGCCGAGGATAACCTCCTGCTCGCGCAGAACCCCTCGCTCGACGCGGGCGTCAGCGGCTCGGACGCGCGCCGGATGATGTACCTGAACGGCACCTCGATGGCGACGCCCGTCGCGGCCGGCGCCGCCGCCCTGATGCTCCAGGCCAACCCGACGCTGACGCCGAATCTCGTCAAGGCGCTCCTGATGTACACGGCGCAGCCCATCTCGGGGGCGAACATGCTCGAACAGGGCGCGGGGCTCGTCAACGTCGAGGGCGCCGTCCGCCTCGCGCGCCTCGTCCGCACTGACCTCTCGAACTCGACGCCGCTCGGCGCCCCGCTCCTGACCGGCCCGGCGCCCGCGCCGCAGACGACCATCGCCGGCCAGACCTTCAACTGGTCGCAGGGCATCGTCGTCGGCCAGGGCTACGCGACCGGCGCCGACCTCATCACCCTCTACCAGAAGGTTTACGGCGTGGGAGTGCTGGTGAGCGACGGCGTGCTCGTAAGCGACGGCGTGCTGGTGAGCGACCGCGGCTCGCTCTCGCAGGGCGTGCTGGTGAGCGACCAGATCACGGTGAGCAACGGCGGCGTGCTCGGCACCGGCTCGGTCTACCTGGGGATGGGCGTGCTGGTGAGCGACGGCGTGCTGGTGAGCGACGGCATACTCACGAAGAGCGGCGTGCTGGTGAGCGACGGCATGTCGTTCGCCCTCTCGGCCTCGAAGAAGGGCGACCCGACGGCGGCGATGCCCGTGAGCCTGGACACGGGCAGCGACTACCTGGACTACTAGCGCGCGCCGTCGCGCGAGCGGAGAAACGGCCTCGCCGGCCTAAACCATTGGACGCCCACTTCAGAAGGAGTGTTGCGATGCCCCAACAGTTGAGCAAGAAAGAGTCCGCGGCGACGACCCCGATGCCGGCCCCCAAGCCACGCCGCGCCGGCTCCCTGGTCCCGCTCGCGCTGACCGACCGCGACGACGAGCACGAGGTGCTCGCCTTCCTCGCCGAGCGCCCCGTCCACACCGTCGTCATGAACGGCTACATCCGCGACAACGGACTGGAGAGCCCCTTCAACCGCGGCACCTTCTACGCCTGCCGCGACGCCGAAGGGCGACTCCAGGGCGTGGCCCTCATCGGCCACGCGATGTTCGTCGAGGCCCGCACCGAGGAGGCGCTCGAAGCCTTCGCGCACCTCGCGCAGAGGCACCGCGCGACGCACATGCTGCTCGGCGAGCAGGACACCATCCGCCGCTTCTGGGGCCACTACGGCGACGCCGGGCAGACGCCGCGCCTCTTCTGCCGCGAGCTTCTGTTCGAGCAGCGGTGGCCGGTCGAGGCGCACCACGCGGTCGAGGACTTGAGGCTCGCCACGCTCGACGACCTGATGCTGGCGATGCCCGTCCACGCCGCGCTCGCCTACGAGGAGAGCGGCGTCAACCCGCTGGAGACGGACCTCGCCGGCTTCCGCCTGCGCTGCGCCCGCCGCGTCGAGCAGGGCCGCGTCTGGATACTCGTGCGCGACGGCCAGCTCATCTTCAAGGCCGATGTCATCTCCGACACGCCCGACTGCGTCTACATCGAAGGGCTCTACGTCGACCCGCTGGAGCGGCGCAAGGGCCACGGCCTCGCCTGCCTGTCGCAGATGACACGCCGCCTGCTGGAGCGTTCCGGCGCCGTCTGCGCGCTCGCCAACGAACAGAACCTCGGCGCCCAGGCGCTCCTCTCCAAGGCCGGCTTCCGCTTGCGCGGCTACTACGACACGGTCTTCCTTGAGCAGGCCGGGGCGGAATAAGAGCAGGTGCCGGGTGCCGGGTCTCAGGTGTCAGTAAAGACATTGTTTCCCCGGCACCCGCGCCCGACACCCGACACCTTCGCCCGTTGAATCCGATGAACAAGCAACGATTGACCACGCCTTACATGTGGGTCGTCATCGCTTTGGGCGCGGCCGGCTTCGCCTACTCGGCCGCGAGCCTGCCGCTCCAGGGGCTCGACTTTCGGTTCGCGCTCCTCGCCGCGCTGACCATCCTGGTCACCTCGCGGATGACGGTCATGATCCCGCGCATCAGCGGCCACATCTCCGTCTCCGACACCTTCATCTTCCTCACCATGCTGCTCTACGGCGGCGAGGCGGCCGTCGTCGTCGCCGCTCTCGAAGGGCTCTTCTCGACGCTCTTCTTCAGCCGCCGCTCCATCTACATCCGCCCCGTCACCATCGTCTTCAACGCGGCGATGATGGGCCTCGCCACCTTCGTCACGGCCGGGGTGCTGCGCCTGTTCTTCGCCGACGTGGTGCCGGTCGGGCACGGCGAGTTCACGGCCCGCTTCGTCATCGCCCTCTGCGTGATGGCGCTCGTCCAGTACGTCTCGAACTCGACGCTCGCCGCCATCCACACTTCGTTCAAGACGAACCAGCCGGGCTGGCAGACGTGGTCAAAGTATTACCTCTGGGCCTCGATCACGTACTTCGCGGGCGCCTGCACGGCCGGCATCGCCGCCAAGATCGCGGCGGCCTACGGCTTCTACGCGCTCGTCGCCACCGCCCCCATCATCGCCATCGTCTACTTCACCTACCGCACCTACCTCGAAAACATCGAGGCCATGGCCGAGGCCGCCAAGGCCGAGGCCGCCGCCGAGGCCCGCGCCGAGGCCGCCGCCGCGCAGGCCGAGCAGGCGCGCCGCCACGTCGAGGAGCTGTCGCACTACATCGCCGAGCAGGAACGCATCCGCCAGCAGTACGCGCAGATAGAGAAGCTCTCGGCCCTGGGCGAGCTGGCCTCGGGCGTGGCGCACGACTTCAACAACACGCTCGCGGGCATCCTCGGCCGCGCGCAACTGCTGCTGACGGCGAAAGACCCGGAGAAGGTAGAGGCCGGCCTCAAGCTCATCATCAAGACGGCCAAGGACGGCGCCAAGACCATCAAGCGCATTCAGGACTTCGCCCGCCAGCGCCGCGACCACGACTTCCAGCCCGTCGCGCTCGACCAGCTCCTGCTCGACGTGCGCGAGATAACCCGGCCGCGCTGGAAGAGCCGCGCCGAGGCCGACGGCGTCCACATCACCCTCGCGCTCCAGCTCGGCTCCGACAACGCGCTGGTGATGGGCGACGAGTCGGAGCTTCGTGAAGTCCTCGTCAACATGGTCTTCAACGCCGTGGACGCCATGCCCGAGGGCGGCACCCTCACGCTCGCGACGCGCGAGGCGGACGGCTGCATCGAGGTGTCGGTGACGGACACGGGCACGGGGATGAGCGAGGAGGTGCGCTCGCGCGTCTTCGACCCGTTCTTCACGACGAAGGGCAAGGCCGGCATGGGGCTCGGCCTCGCCGTCGGCTACGGCATCATCCGCCGCCACGAGGGCACCGTCTCGGTCGAGTCTGAGCCGGGGCGCGGCACCACCTTCCGCATCAAGCTGCCGGTGGCGCACGGCGCCCTGGCGGTCGAGCCTTCGGCCGAGCTGCCGCCGCTCAAACTCGTCGAGACGGCGCCCAACAACACGCACATCCTCGTCGTTGACGACGAGGAGCACGTCCGCGTCCTCCTCAAAGACATCCTCGAATCCGAGGGCTACCGCGTGACGCTGGCCTCGGGCGGGCGCGAGGCGCTGGCGCTCATGGGCCGCGAGACGTTCGACGGCGTCTTCACCGACCTCGGCATGCAGGGCATGAGCGGCTGGGAGCTGGCGCAGGCGGTGCGCGGGCTCGACGGGCAGATGCCCCTGGCGGTCGTCACGGGCTGGGGCGAGGTCGTCGGCTCCAGCGAGCAGACGGCGGCCGGCGTTGACTGGATCGTCGCCAAGCCCTTCGACACCGTACAGATTCTCGGCATCGCCCGCCAGATATCGCGCCGCGGCGAGAGCGGCGCGGACGACGCGGCGAGCGCCGCCTGACTCCGGGGCTTCGGGCAAGGGGGGAAAGGGAAAGCCGGGTGCGTATCAGGGCGAAGTTCCTGAACGCACCCGGCCTTTTTTTATTCGGGCTCCGGCCGGTTTAGGTGGCGTGCTGCGTTACAGCCCGCGGTAGACCTGGCTCTTCTCGTCGGCACGGGCCGCCTGACCCTTGGTGAACTCCCACTGGCAGGTGTTGTAGGTGTAGTCCATGAAGTTGTGAATCGGGTCGGCGCCGGGCATGCGCTTGCAGGTGTCGCTGCCCTCGGGGCAGGCGCGGGCCTGGAAGACGGACTCGTAGGGCGTGTCCTCGACCTCGTCGCCGGGCTTGCGGCAGTCGCCCTGGAACGTGTGCCACAGGCCGACCCAGTGGCCGACCTCGTGCGAGCCGATCTCGCCCTCGTTGTAGGCGGCGCCGATGGCGCCGCCGGGCAGGCTCTTCCAGAGGACGACGACGCCGTCCATCAGGGGGTTGGCGGCGTAGTTCCAGGGGAAGGTGGCCCAGCCGCCGATGTTCCCGCCGCCCGTGTTGTTCGTGTAGAAGTAGAGGACGTTGGGGCCTTCGTCGCTCGCGCCGTTGCCGTCGGCGTCGCGGACGGCGCGCTTCATCTGGGACTCGGCCGTCGAGCCCTGCGAGGCGGCGTACCAGGCGGCGTTGTAGTGGTAGTTGACGCTCAGGAGTTGGAATCGGAAGGGGGTGGCCCCGGCGGTCGTCGAGGTCGAGGGCGCCTCGGCGCTGGCGAAGTCCTCGTTGAGCGCGGCGACCTGCGCGTCGATCTGCGACTGCGGGACGAAGCCGTTGTTGGTGGCCGGGTCAACCATGACGTGGAAGCGGACGCCGACGGTGACCGAGCCGGGCGCGCGCAGCACGACGGCCTGACCGGCCGACTCCATCTGGGCCTTCTTCGTGCGGCCGTGCTCGGCGATGTCCATCTGCGTGTCGGGGTCGGCGTCGGGCGTGCCGCAGTTCTTGAAGGCGGCGTTCTCGTTGGCGCGGTCGAGGGCCGGCTGCGCGGGGTTCTGCGCGCGGGAGGCGCCGCCGTAGCCGGCCGCGAGGAGTGAGAAGGCCGCGAAGCCGGCGGCGACGGCGGAAACTATCTTGCGTTTCATCAGACACAATCTCCTGTTAGGGTTGACCATAGGCAGGCTATGGCGAGGGTATCAACGTGCAAGAGATGCGGCTCTCTCGCCCCTTTCGTTCGCTTACACCGTGGGCGTCGGCGAACACCCGTGCGGATGACGAGTGCGGAAAAAAACTTCGATCAAGACGGGCTGATGAGTTAGCTGAAGCCGGACACGGCTGCGGCGTGAGAGGTCAACTTTGTCGTTAACGTCTTCGCACTCGGGAGGGCCCTCGGGGGGGGGCTCAGGAGGCCGGCACATCGAGACGATGCCGGGAGAGGATACAGGCCGGCGTCCCGAATTGGCAAGCCGGGAAGGGTTGCGGCGACTACTCCAGCGGCGTCAGCTCTGAGCGGCCGCCCCCGGGTCGCGGGCGCCGCCGGCCGAGTCTATGCCGTGGCGCTTGATCATGCGCTGGAGGGTCGTGCGGTCAATGCCGAGGATGCGCGCGGCCGCCTGCTTGTTGCCGCCGACGTGCGCGAGCACGCGGGCGACGTGGCGGCCTTCGAGTTCGGCGAGCGAGAGCATCTCCTCGCCGCGCGCGGCCGGCTCCGGCCCCGCGTCGTCGTCCTCGCCGGGCGCGTCGTCGCCCGCCTGTTCGCGCAGTCGGGCGGCCGCCGCCTCGCGCACGCGCTCGGGCAGGTCCTCGGGCCTCACCTGCTGGTCGCAGAGCGCCGCGGCGCGGATGACGGCGTTCTCAAGCTCGCGGATGTTGCCGGGCCAGTCGTAGGCGGTCAAGACGCGGATGGCGTCGCGCGAGAAGCTGATGGGCGTGCAGCCGGGCGGCTGGGCGCGGGTGGCGAAGTGGCGTGCGAGCTGGATGATGTCCTCGCGCCGCTCGCGCAGGGGCGGCAGGTAGATGGTGACGGCGTTGAGGCGGTAGAAGAGGTCCTGGCGGAAGCGGCCCTCGCGCATCTCGCGCTCCACGTCGCGGTTCGAGGCGGCGATGACGCGCACGTCAACGCGCGCCGTGTGGTTCGACCCCACCCGGCGTATCTCGCCCTCCTGCAACGCGCGCAGGAGCTTGACCTGGAAGGCCGGCGTCGTCTCCGTGATCTCGTCTAAAAGGATGGTGCCGCCGTCGGCCTCCTGAAGGAGCCCGCGGCGGTCGGCGTGCGCGCCGGTGAAGGAGCCCTTCTCGTGGCCGAAGAGTTCGGACTCCAGCAGGTTCTCGTTGATGGCGGCGCAGTTGACGGCGACGAAGGGCATCTCGGCGCGCGCGCTGCGCTGGTGGATGGCGCGGGCGACGACCTCCTTGCCCGTGCCCGACTCGCCCGTGATGAGCACGGGCAGAGAGGTCGAGGCGACGCGGCCGACGAGCTTCATCACCTCGACGAAGGCCGAGCTGGCGCCGACGAGGTTTATGTCGGAGACGTAGACGGGCGTGGCGGGCAGCTCGCCGGTGGTGCCGGGCCGCTCGCGCTTCTCGATGCCGCGGCGCACCGAGCGGGCGATGTCTAAGACCTGCTCGTTCTCGAAGGGCTTGGAGAGGTAGTCGTAGGCGCCGAAGCTGACGGCGTCGAGCGCGCCCGCGGCCGAGGCGTGGCCGGTCATCAGGACGATCTGCGCGTCGGGCTGCTCGTCGACGAAGCGGCGCAGGACGGCGTAGCCCTCGGCGTCGTGCTTGTCCGAGAGCTTCACGTCGCAGAAGACGAGCGCCCACCGCTCCGCCTTCAGCATCTCGAAGGCGCGCTCGGCCGAAGAGATCTCGCACACCTCCCAGGCGTCGGCGCGCAGGACCTCCGCGACGTTGCTGCGGACCAGCTCGTTGTCGTCGATGACGAGTGCCTTCATCGTGTTAGGGGGAATAACATAAACGCTTCGCGCGGGTCGCGCAACCCGCTGCCGGACAGACCAGAGAAGTCGTCAGTTATCAGTTGAGGGAGTTCATCTCCATCCACCTGAAGCCGACGCCCGCGCCGGTGAGGGCGTCGTGGAGCCCCTGGCTCGGGAAGACGCGGATGAAGTTCGCGGCCCGCGCGCGGACCACGAGGCCCTCCTCTTCGAGCGTCATCTCGATGAAGACTTCGCAGTCGCCCTTGTTAGAGACGAGCGCGTGCTGGACGGCGTCGCCGAGCGAGGCGAAGTCGGAGAGGCGCGGCAGCTCGATGACGAGGGCCTTGCCCGTCGTGCGGCCGTTGCGGAACCCTTGCGCCGGGACGCGGTCGGGCACGCGCGCCTTCTCAAGCAGCGTCACCTCGTCGCAGACGAACGTCTGCGAGCCCTCGCCGCCGTCGAGCCGGCCCGCCGCCACCACCACGCGGTCGTCGGCCGCGTCCTGCCCCTTCGTCTTCAAAGCCTCGGGCCACAGCACGCACTTGACGGAGGTGCCCGTCATGTCTTCGAGGCGGAAGAAGGCGTAGCGGTCGCCCTTCTTCGTGTTGCGGACGGTGAAGTCGGAGATGACGCCGGCCAGCCGCAGGCGGGCTTCGGGCGCTGCGCCCGCGAGGTCCGCGACCGCCGCGCAGCCCAGCTGCTCTATCTTCGCGGCGTAGTCCTCCATCGGGTGGCCGGAGACGTAGAAGCCGACGGCCGACTTCTCGCGGTCGAGCATCTCCTTATGCACCCAGGGCTCGGCCGGCGCGAGCGGCGCGTGCTCCGTCAGCCCCGCGCCGTCGGCGCCCGTCGGCGGCCCGAACATCGCCACCTGCCCGCAGTCGCGCTCGCGGCGCGAGCGCGCGCCGCCTTCGAGCGCGCGGTCCACGGTCGCAAACAGGCACGCGCGCCAGCGGCTCAAATCCTCGGCCGCCGGCTTCATGGAGTCGAAGGCGCCCGCGCAGACGAGGCTTTCGATGACGCGCTTGCCGGAGCCCTTCTCGCCGACGCGCTCGGCGAAGTCGAAGAGCGAGCTGTAGGGGCGCTCGCCCCTCGCCTCGATGATGGAGCCGACGGCCGACTGACCCAGACCCTTGATGGCGGAGAGCCCGTAGCGGATGGCGCCCTCGACCGGCGTGAAGCCCGGCCCCGACTCGTTCACGTCGGGCGGGAGCATCCTTATCCCGTGCGCGCGCAGCTCCGACGCGTACTTGAAGATCTTCGCCGCGTCGTCCGTACAGTACGTCATCACCGCGGCGTAAAAGTGCTCGGGGTAGTTCGCCTTCAGGTAGGCCGTCTGGTAGGCGACGTGCGCGTACGCGACCGAGTGGCTCCGGTTGAAGCCGTAGTCGGCGAACTGCGCCATGAGGTGGAATATCTCTTTGGCCTTCTTCTTCGGGATTTTGTTCTTGACGCAACCCGCGACGAACTTCTCCTCGTGGACGGCCATCTCCTCGCGCTGCTTCTTGCCCATCGCGCGCCGCATCAGGTCGGCCTCGCCTAAAGAGTAGCCGCCGAGCTTCTGCGCGAGCTGCATGATCTGTTCCTGATAGACGAGGATGCCGTAAGTGTTCCTAAGTATCTCCTCCATCTCCGGCGTGATGTATTCGACCGTCTTCTTGCCGTGGTAGCGGTCGATGAAGTCGTCCACCATCCCGCCGTCCAGGGGGCCGGGCCGGTAGAGCGCGTTCAAGGCCGAGAGGTCTTCGATGGACTTCGGGCGGAGCTTGCGGCAAATCTCCTGCATCCCCGAACTCTCGAACTGGAAGATGGCTTCGGTGTGGCCCTGGGCGAAGATTTCGTAGGTCTTGGGGTCGTCAAGGGGGATGTCGGCCCAGCAGATGTCGCGGCCGTGCATTTCGAGGATGGTCTTGCAGCACTGGTTGATGATGGAAAGGGTCGTGAGGCCGAGGAAGTCCATCTTGAGCATGCCCGTCTTCTCAAGGTCGGACATCTCGAACTGGGTGGTGAACTCCTGCTTGTTGTTGACGGCGACGGGTATCAGCTCTTCCAGCGGCTTCGGGCTGATGACGACGCCGGCGGCGTGGACCGACGAGTGGCGGGCGCAGCCTTCGAGGCGCTTGGCGATGTCGATGACCTTCTTGACCTGCGCGTCCGTCTCGCACGCCTGCTTGAGCTCGGGCACCGTC
Organism: Pyrinomonadaceae bacterium; assembly: GCA_035296285.1. GTDB lineage: Bacteria > Acidobacteriota > Blastocatellia > Pyrinomonadales > Pyrinomonadaceae > QHXN01. The sequence continues at coordinate 12,137 of DATHBF010000497.1, forward strand.
TCAAGCGCCTGGTCTATCGAGACGTTGCGGCCGCGGATGGGCGGCGGGATGAGCTTGGCTATCTTCTCAACGTCGGCGTAGGGCATGTCGAGCGCGCGGCCCACGTCCTTGATCGCCGCCTTCGACGCCATCGTCCCGAAGGTGATGATCTGGCAGACGGACTCGCGGCCGTAGAGCTGCGTGACGTGGTTGATGACCTCGGCGCGGCCGTGGACGCAGAAGTCGATGTCGATGTCGGGCATCGAGACGCGCTCGGGGTTGAGGAAGCGCTCGAACAGGAGGTCGTACTGCAAGGGGTCAACGTCTGTGATCTCCAGGCAGTAGGCGATGAGCGAGCCGGCGGCCGAGCCGCGCCCCGGCCCGACGGGGATGCGGCGGTCCTTGGCGAACTTGATGAAGTCCCAGACGATGAGGAAGTAGCTGGGGAAGCCCATCTGCCTGATCATCGCTATCTCGCGCGAGACGCGCTCCTGGTATTCGGAGAGCGTGTGCTTGAGCGCGCCCTTCGAGCGCGCCGGCTCCCAGACCGCGTCGCGGCGCTTCTCGTAGCCGAGGCGGACGACCTTCTCGAAATACTCGTCAATCGTCAGGTCGCCCTCCTCGCGCGGGATGGGGAAGACGGGGAGCTGGTTCTCGCCCAGGGGGAGCTTGAGGTCGCACATCTCCGCGACTTCGAGGGTGCGCGTGACGGCGTCGGGCGCGTAGGTGAAGATGCGCGCCATCTCCTCGGGCGACCGCACGTACCACTCGGGGCCGCCGAAGCGCATGCGGTCGGGGTCGTTGACGGTCTTGCCCGTGCCGATGCAGAGCAGGAGGTCGTGCGCCTCGTAGTCGTCGCGGTTGAGGTAGTGCGCGTCGTTGGTGGCGACGAGGGGGATGCCGGTGCGCTTCGAGAGTCCGAGCAGGTCCTTGTTTATCTTCTGCTGGTCGGGGAGCTGGTGGTCCTGAATCTCTAAAAAATAGTTCCCCTTGCCGAGTATGTCCTGGAACTCGTAGGCCGACTTCTCCGCCGCGTCTATATGGCCGTTCTTGAGGTGCGCCTGCGGGACGCCGGAGAGGCAGGCCGAGAGGCCGATGAGCCCGCCGGAGAACTGCGAGAGCAGCTCGCGGTCGATGCGGGGCTTGCGGTAGAAGCCCTCCTTGAAAGCCTTCGAGGTGAGGCGGACGAGGTTGTGATAGCCCTCGCGGTCCTTCGCCAGAAGGATCATGTGGTTGTAGGGCTTCTCGCCGCGCCTCGTCTCCGGCTTGTCGAAGCGGCTGCCGGGCGCGAGGTAAATCTCGCAGCCGATGAGCGGCTTGATGTCGTGCGCCTTCATCTCCTTGTAGAAGGAGACGGCGCCGTACATGTTGCCGTGGTCGGTCATGGCGCACGCCTTCATCCCCAGCTCGCGGACGCGCTGCGCGAGGGGTTTTATCTGGATGGCGCCGTCGAGAAGAGAGAAGTCGGTGTGGAGATGTAAATGGGCGAAGTCGTTGTTGGACATATTAAGGAGAACTGTCGGACTAGCTCGTGCCGGGGGGCAGTAAGTAAATAGGGCATCCGGCGGGCGGTGTCAACGGGCGATTTAAAAAAGGCGAAAAAGCGGGCGATAATGGGCCGCGGAATCCGGACGAAATTTTAAGGGGAGCAGGCGATGGCGATTGCGACGGTCAACCCGGCGACGGGCGAGACTTTGGAGAGCTTCGAGCCGCTGGCGGACGGCGAGTTGGAAGAGCGGCTGCGGCTCGCGGCCGAAGCCTTCCGCGAATACAGGCGCGCGCCCTTCAAAGAGCGCGCGCGGATGATGAACGGCGCGGCGGAGATTTTAGAGGCGGAGAAGCGCGAGCTGGGGCGGCTGATGACCGTCGAGATGGGGAAGCCCATCAAGGGGGCCGTGCAGGAGGCGGAGAAGTGCGCGTGGGTGTGCCGCTACTACGCGGAGCACGCCGAGGGGTTTCTCTCCGACGAGGAGGTCGAGACGAACGCGACGCGCAGCTTCGTGCGCTACCGGCCGCTCGGGCCGGTGCTCGCCGTGATGCCCTGGAACTTTCCGTTCTGGCAGGTCTTCCGCTTCGCCGCGCCCGCGCTGATGGCCGGCAACACGGGGCTCCTTAAACACGCCTCGAACGTCCCGCAGTGCGCGCTCGCCATCGAAGACATCTTCCGCCGCGCCGGCTTCCCGGCGGGGGCGTTCCAGACTTTACTCGTCGGCTCGGACGCGGTCGCGCGCGTCATCTCGGACCGCCGCGTCGCCGCGGTGACTTTGACGGGGAGCGAGCTGGCCGGCAGCCGCGTCGGCGCCGAGGCAGGCCGCCACATCAAGAAGACGGTGCTCGAACTCGGCGGCAGCGACCCCTTCGTCGTCATGCCGAGCGCCGATTTGAACGAAGCCGTCCCGACCGCCGTGCGCGCGCGCACCATCAACAACGGGCAGTCGTGCATCGCCGCCAAGCGTTTCATCGTCCACGAGCAGGTCTACGAAGAGTTCGAGCGCCGCTTCGTCCGGGGGATGGAGGCGCTGAAGGTCGGCGACCCGCTCGACGAGGCGACCGAGATCGGCCCGCTCGCCACCGCGCAGATCGTCTCGGACCTCGGAGCGCAGGTCTCGAAGTCGGTCGCGGCCGGCGCGCGGCTGCTGACCGGCGGCGGGCGAATTGAGGGGGCGGGGAACTACTTCGCGCCGACGGTCCTCGCCGACATCCCCGAAGACTCGCCCGCCTACTGCGAAGAGCTGTTCGGCCCCGTCGCCCTGCTCTTCCGCGTCGGCTCCGTTGACGAGGCGATAAGGGTCGCCAACGACACGCCCTTCGGCCTGGGCGCGAGCGCGTGGACGCGCGACGCGGGGGAGCGCGAGAGGTTCGTCGAGGAGCTTGAGGCCGGCAGCGTCTTCGTCAACGGGATGGTCGCCTCCGACCCCCGCCTGCCCTTCGGCGGCGTCAAGGCTTCCGGCTACGGGCGCGAGCTGAGCGCCTTCGGCATCCGCGAGTTCGTCAACGTCAAGACCATCTGGATGAAGGACGGCCGCGCCGACAACAACCGCACCGAGACGGAGTGAAGGCCGCGGCGCGTCAGAAGAGCGACTGCTGGTTGTCGAGTTCTTCGGGGCTGACGGTCTGTTGGCCGAGGAGGCGCTTGAGCTTGTTGGCGCTGGCGGGGGCGTGGCCCTCGTAGAAGTTGCTGAAGTAGGCGAAGACTTCCGGCAGGCGCGCGCGCAGGCGCTCGGCGGCCGCGGCCCAGCGCGCGAGGTTCGCGTCCATCGGCCGGACCACCGAATCGAAGGTCGTGATGTCGCGCTGCCCCATCCAGCGCAGGTAGGCGAAGCCGGTCGCCTCGATGACGGGCGCGGCCGCGCGCCAGATGCGCTCGCGCGAAGCCCACGGCCCCTCGACGAGCGCGAGCGAGAGGTGACGCCCGCCGCCCGCCAGAGGCTCCATCAAGTCCTCCTCGAACCAGAACGGGTCGCGGAACTCGAAGGCGAAGCGGATGTCCTCGGGCAGCAGCGGCAGGAAGTCCCGGAGCGCGGCAGCGTTCTCCCTCGTCGCCTCGAACTGCGGCGGGAGCTGGACGAGCACGGCGCCGAGCTTCTCTTTAAGGACGCGGGCGCGCGCGCAGAACTCTTCGAGCACGCGCCGCGCTTCGGGGCCGCGCAAGGCTTGTTCGTGTGTGACCTCGCGCGGGAGCTTGAGCGAGAAGGTGAAGCCCTCGGGGGCCTTGCGCGCCCAGCCGGCGACCGCCCCCTCGGTCGGGACGGCGTAGAAGGTCGAGTCAACCTCGACCGTGTCGAAGGCGCGCGCGTAGGCGGCGAGCATGTCGGCGGCGCGCGTGCCGCGCGGGTAGAAGACGGGCGCGGCGCTGGCGGGCGGCGTCACCCAGTCGTCGTAGTTCCAGCCCTGACACCCGACCCGCACCGTCGGAGAATAGTTCATCCTTCACCCCGCCCTAACTCTCTAAACGACCCGGCAGACGATGCGTTGCACGACGCCGAGCAGGCGCTCCTCGACGCGCTCGACGCGCAGGCCAGCCAGCTCCGCCTCACGGGCCGTGCGCCGGTTGAAGTGGTCGTCCAGGAGCGCCACCGTCAGGAGGCTCAGCGCGTCGAAGACGTGGCCGAGCGCGCCGCGCGGCCTGACGTGCTCGACGAGCGAGACGACGCCGCCCGCGCGCACCACCCGCCGCAGCTCCGCGAACGCTTCGGCCGGCGAGCCGACCGAGCAGAAGACGAGCGTGGCGAGCGCGGCGTCGAACGCGCCGTCGGCGAAGGGCAGCCGCTCGGCCCGCGCCTGCACGAGCGCGAAGCCCGCGGGGCGCCCGGCCCGCTCGGCCGCGCGCGCCAGCATCTCGCGGCTCGGCTCGACGCACGCGCCGCGCGCCCCCTCCGGGTAGAAAGGGAAGTTGGCGCCCGTGCCCGCGCCGACCTCTATGAAGCTCGCGCCCGGCGGCAACTCCGCGAGCGCCGCGGCGCGCAGCCGTGCCAGGCCGAGGCGTTCGAGCGGCCCCGTAGCGCGGTCGTAGCCGGCGGCCAGTCGGTCGTAGACCTGGCGCTCATCGGGCATCCTTGTTCTCGACAATTTGGTGAACTAAATCCGATTTTTCGGATATAGGCCCGAGGCCGCCGGGGAGAATTTGGCCAGACTCATAAAGTTAGCACGCGCGGCGGCGGAGGCATAAAGCTTGCCTCTCGTAAAAATTGTAACAGCCGCGCGGCTCAGGTCAATCGCGACGCCCCATCGGGCCACACCCGCGCGGCGGCAAGTCAAAGACCTCGTCTCCACTCAGATTCGCACAAGCTCAACGCCGGACGGCACGCGCCACGGCACCCCAACCTTTCAGAAGGTTCAAGCTCTAACCAGAGGGCGGCTGCCGCAGCGAGGCGGCGGCAATCCCCCATTCGCTACTCCGGAGGGAAAGATAATGGCAAGACGATTTAGACTGATGTTGGCGGCCCTCGTGCTGCTGGTGACGGGCGGCGCCCAGCTCGCCGCGGCCCAGACGACGGGCACCATTTCCGGCACCGTGCAGGACGAGAAGGGCGCGGCCATCGCCGGCGCCACCGTCACGGCGCGCAACGTCAACGTGAACGTCGCGCGCACCGCGCAGACCGACGCCGACGGCCGCTACCGCTTCACCGGCATGCAGGTCGGGCGCTACGAGATCGGCGTCGAAGGGGCGGGCTTCGCCAAGCACTTGCAGACCGGCGTCGAGCTGGTGCTGAACCAGGACGCCGTCATCGACGTGACGATGAGGCCGGCCGGCGTCGAGGCCGTCGTCAACGTCACGGAGAACGCGGCGCTGCTCAACACGACGACCGCCGAGGTCTCGACCCGCTTCGACGAGCGGCGCCTCACCGAACTGCCCATCGCGACGAACCGCAACGTCTACAACGTCGCGCTCTCGGCCGCGGGCGTCGGCCAGCTCAACTCGGGCCAGTCGGCCTTCGCCAGCGGCATCAACTTCTCGGCCAACGGCGGGCGCGTCCGCTCGAACAACTTCATGATCGACGGGCAGGACAACAACGACTTCGGCGTGGCGGGCGCGGCCATCCCCCTGAACAACCCCGACCTCATCCAGGAAGTCCGCCTCGTCACCAACCAGTTCTCGGCCGAGTACGGCCGCAACTCCAGCGCCGTCTTCAACGCCATCACCAAGTCGGGCACCAACGAGTTCCACGGCTCCGGCTTCTGGTTCCACAACGACAACAAGCTGAACGCGTGCAGCAACACGCAGAAGGGCAGCGGCTTCTGCAACAAGAACGCGACCGACCCGTCGAAGCGCGGCGCGCCCTTCCGCATCGAGAACCAGGTGGGCGGCACCATCGGCGGCCCCGTCGTCAAGAACCGCACCTTCTTCTTCTTCTCCATCCAGCGGTGGTTCGACCGCCAGCTCGGCGTCGGGCAGACCTTAAACGGCGCCCCGACCGCCGCCGGCCGCGCCGTCCTCCAGGCCGAGGCCGGGAACCTGCCGCAGGTGCAGGCGCTTTTGAAGTTCCTGCCCGCCGCGCAGACGCCCATCTCGACCGTCGCCCGCTTCGTCAGCCCCAAGGACGGCCTGACCAAGGTCGTGCAGCTCGGCGCGCTGACCGGCTCGCAGCCCTCCATCTTCAACGACTGGCAGACCTCGGTCCGCCTCGACCACCGCATCACCGAGAAGCACAACCTCTACGGCCGCTACATCTACCAGGACTCGGACCGCGTCGGCGGCACCGTCTCGCAGATCACGCCGCCGGGCTTCTCCTCCATCGTCCCGGCCCGCACGCAGGGCGTCAACATCTCGCTGGCGAGCGTGCTCTCGCCGAAGTGGGTTAACGAGTGGCGCGGCGCCTTCCTCCGCAACGCCTCGGCCAGCGTGGCGCTGAACCCCGAGTCGCAGGAGATACCCTCCATCGAGCTCGTCGAGCTGGGCCTGACCGGCTTCAACGCCAGCCCGACCCGCACGGCCATCGGCCTCGGCGTCAACCTCCCGCAGAGCTCGATCCGCAACACCTACCAGATGCAGGACTCGGTCACCTACTCGACCGGCAACCACGCCGTCAAGTTCGGCGGCGACATCCGCCGCAACCAGCTCCACCAGCTCTTCAAGCCGACCACGCGCGGCCTGCTCGAATACGCCAACCTCGACTTCTTCGTCAAGGACCAGGCCACCCGCTTCAGCATCAACAAGGACCTGCCGGGCACGGCCCGCGTCCTGCACCTCGACTGGCACGACTTCTTCTTCTTCGCCCAGGACGAGTGGAAGGTGAAGCCCAACCTGACGCTGACGCTCGGCATGCGCTACGAGAACCCCGGCCAGCCCATCGGCGACCTCGTTGACTTCAACGAGCCGGTGCTGGCCTCCGTCGGCGGCGACGTGCGCTACCGCGTCGGCCCCATCCCGGGCCGCGACAACAACAACTTCCAGCCGCGCCTCGGCTTCAACTGGAACCCGCGCGTCGAGGGTGGCCCGCTCGGCTGGCTGGCCGGCGGCGACCGCATGGTCATCCGCGGCGGCTACTCGCGCACGAACGACTACACGTTCACCAACATCGCGCTCAACATCTGGAGCTCGTTCCCGTTCGTGGCCGCCATCTCCAGCCTGCCGTCCGTCAGCGTGCCCGACATCAACCTCGCCACCGGCCTCCAGCGCACCAACCCGACGACCGGGGCGCTGCTCTTCGCCACCGTCCTCCCCAACGCCTACGGCAGCCTCGGCAACCCGCCCTTCAACCCCAACACCGTCAACAAGACCATCGTTGACGAGAACTTCCACACGCCGTACTACGACTCGTTCAGCCTCGAAGTGCAGCGCGAGCTGACGCGCGACCTCGTGATGCGGGTCGGCTACGTCGGCACCAAGGGCAACGGGCTCTTCGAGTCGGTTGACGCCAACCCGACCATCCCGGGCTGCACCCCGGCGACCTCGGCCGCCTGCCGCACCATCTCCACCCAGGGGCCGACGCGCCTGCGCACCAACTCCGGCCAGTCCATCTACCACTCGATGCAGACGAGCCTTGAGAAGCGCCTCTCGCGCGGCTTCAGCGCCGGCCTGCACTACACCTGGAGCGCGTTCATCGACACCCAGTCCGAGATCTTCAACGTCTCGTCGGCCGAGGTGGCGGTGGCGCAGAACTCCTACAACCGGCGGGCCGACCGCGGCCGCTCCAGCTTCGACCGCCCGCACCGCCTGACCGGCAACTTCGTCTTCGAGCTGCCCTGGTTCCAGGACCAGAAGGGCTGGGCCGGCCACGTCCTCGGCGGCTGGCAGCTCAACTCCTTCTTCTCGCTCCAGAGCGGCTCGCCCTTCTCGCCGCTGAACGGCTCGGACCCGGCCGGCGCGCTCGCCAGCATCTCCGGCCTCGTCGGCAACGCCATCCGCCCCGACATCATCACCACGCTCGACATCTCGCAGATGAGCGTCGAGGAGCTGGTGCGGGCGCGCTCCAACGGCGACCCGCTCTTCAGGGCCATCACGGCCTCCCAGCGCGTCGGCAACGCGGGCCGCAACATCCTGCGCTCCGACGGCATCAACAACATCGACATCGGCCTCATGAAGAACACCCGGATCACCGAGAACCACAGGCTCCAGATCAGGGCCGACTTCTTCAACGCCACCAACTCGCGCGACTTCGGCGTCCCCGAAGGCCGCATCAACTCGGCCAACTTCCTCAACCAGTGGGGCACCGACGGCGGCAGCCGCCGCGTCATCGTCGGCCTGCGCTACGTCTTCTAGATGAGCGGGCCGACGGGCCGCGAAAACGGGGCGGGGGTCGGAATCAACTTCCGGCCCCCGCCTCTTATTTCCTTAAAAGTGTTATCATGACGGCCGGCACCGCCGGCCCCCGAAAATTTACCGCAACGCGCTCCGACCGAAAGGAGGAGGGACGATGAAGGCCCTGGTCGCTTTATTCCTGCTCGCCTGCGCCTGCCTGCCCGCGGCCGCGCAAGTAGCCGACAACACGGGGGCCGGCTCCGACCCGCCCGGCCTCGCCGTCACCAGGTTCGCCTGGAGCAAGGAGCGGCTCAACTGGGAGGCCGACCCCTTCGGCGGCCCGCTTGAGAACTTCGACCAGATGCGCCGCCGCGCCAGCAACGAGAAGCGCATCGCCGACGCCAAGAGCGGCGGCAACCAGATCGAGGCCAACCGCGCCGAGCGCGAGGCCCGCGCCGACGCCGCCAACTTCGAGCGGATGCGCGCGCAGAAGCCCGCCCGCTACGCCTTCCTCTACAAGGCTTCGGTCCGCAACACGGGCTCGGCGGCCGTCAAGGAGCTCGACTGGGACTACGTCTTCACCGACGCCGCGACCGGCGAGGAGCTGGGCCGCCGCCAGTTCACGAGCGTCGCCAAAATCGCCCCCGGCAAGAGCCGCGAGCTCTCCTTCACCGTGCCCATGCCGCCCACCCGCAAGATCAGCGCCCAGGCGCTCGACAGGAAGGAGCGCGAAGGGCTCCACGAGCGCGTCGTCCTCATGCGCGTCCTCTACGAAGACGGCACGGTCTGGGAGAGGGCGAAGTAGCGCCCGCTTGACGCTCCCGCGGGGGCGGTGTTAGCTTGTCAGCCCTCGACAGTTCTTTGTAGCTTTAAGTTTCATCGCTGTTTCGGCCCCGGAAAGGGGCCGACCGTCACAGGTTCAAAGGGAAGTCGGGTGTAAAGCCCGCACGGTTCCCGCCACTGTGTACCGGCGATTGTGCCGCCAGAAGATACCTCTGCAAGTAGCAGACGCCACTCGAAATTTCGGGGAAGGCGAGTCGGGGCGGCGCGTCCGAGCCGGGAGTCAGGAAACCTTGCCTGTGTAGTCGTCAGCCGTCGGCCGCTCTGTCCGCCGATGACTGATAACTGTTTTTGACGGAGGCGACCGCTTGCGCCCCGGGAAAGGGCGAGTGGCGTCGGGAACGAGTCCGAAGGAATGACGCCTTCCGGATTCGGCGACTTCTCAACCGGCACGCCCTCGGTCTTCCGCTCGGAAGACCGAGGGCTTTTTAGTTTCCGCCACGTGCCGTGTGTTGAACTTCTCCCCGCCTTGCCCCCCGGGCGCAAGTCTCTCGGTCCCTCCCGCCGCCACGAAGGAAGTGCCATGAAGAGAGACATCAACGTCCGCCGCGCAATCGTCCTCGCGCTCGCCGTCATCTTCTTTGCGTCCGCGCCGCGCGCTCTCGCGCAGGGCGGGGGCGCGAGCCTCTCCGGCCGCGTCACGGACCCGCGGGGCGCGGCCGTCCCCGGCGCCTCCGTGCGCCTCTACGCGCGCGAGCGCAGGGAGGTCCGCGTCTCGACGACCACCGACCAGTCCGGCGCCTACCGCTTCGAACGCCTCGCGCCGGGCGCCTACCTCCTCGAAGCCGAGGCCGCGGGGTTCGCCCGCGGCGCGACGCGCGAAGTCGTCGTTAGCCGCGGGACGGCGCCTTCGGCCGACATCACGCTCGAAGTCGAGGGCGTGAGCGCCGAGGTCGTCGTCACCGCTTCGGACGCGCCGCAGACCGTGGACGAAGTCTCGAAGGCCGCGACCGTCGTCGGCCGCCGCGAGATGGAGGAGCGCGACGAGCCGACGCTCGCCGACGCGCTGCGCACCGTGCCCGGCCTTCGCGTGCAGCAGCTCGGCGGCCCCGGCTCCTTCACCTCCATCAAGACGCGCGGCCTGCGCAACCAGGACACGGCGCTTCTCATCGACGGCCTGCGCTTCCGCGACCCGACCGCGCCGCACGGCGACGCCACCGGCTTCGTCTCCGACTTCGCCGTGACGGGGGCGGGTCGCGTCGAAGTCCTGCGCGGCTCGGGCTCCTCGCTCTACGGGACGAACGCCATCGGCGGCGTCGTCAACGTCGTCACCGACGAGGGCGGCGGCCCGTTCCGCGGCGAGCTCTTCGCCGAGGGCGGCGGGATCGGGTTCGGGCGCGGCCGGGCGCAGGTTTCGGGCTCGGCGGGCGAGGCCGAACGCCTCGCCTACAGCGCCGCCTTCTCACACCTCAACGTCTCGCGCGGCGTTGACGGCGACGACGCCGCGCGCAACACGACCGCGCAGGGCCGCGCCCTCTTCCGCCTCACGCCGACCGCCACCGTCTCGGCGCGCGTCTACTCTTCCGACTCCTTCGCCCAACTGAACGAGGAGCCGCAGGCCGTCGGCACACTGCCCGCGACCGGCGTCGTCGAAGCGCGCCCCGTCTCGCGCGGCGAGCTGCGGCGCTACGAGTCGGGCGCCGCGCTCTCCGGCCTGAGCCTCGGGGGCGCGACCTTCCTGCCCGGCGCCAACGACGCGGACTACTCGCGCGCCGGCCGCTTCTTCTCCGGCGCCGTGACCTTCACGCAGCGCCTCTCGGAAGACTTCGGCTACGCCGTCACCTACCACGGCCTCGTCACGCGCAACGCCTACCGCGAGGGGCCGGCGACGCCGGGCCGCCCGGCTGACAACTTCTTCGAGCCCGCCGGCCCGACGCGCAACGGCTACGAGGCTTCGGTCCACACCTTGAACGCGCGCGCCGACTTCTCGCTCGGCCGCCACAACCGCGTCACCGCCGGCTACGAGTTCGAGGACGAGAGCTACCTGAACCGCTTCCTCGACGCGACGCCCGCGGGCAACTCTTCCGTACAGATAGGCGAGCGCAGCCACGCCTTCTTCGCGCACGACCAGATGCGCTACCTCGAAGGCCGCCTGCAGCTCGCGGCCTCGTTCCGCGCGCAGACCTTCTCGCTCGGCCGCCCCGTGTTCACGCCTTCGACCGGCGCGCCCTACGGCAACTTAACTTTCAGCTCGCCGCCGACGGCCTACACGGGCGACGGCTCCGTCGCCTACCTCTTCCGCTCGACGGGCACGAAGCTGCGCGGCCACGTCGGCAACGGCTACCGCAAGCCCTCGCTCTACGAGCGGTTCGGCACCTTCTACAGCACCTTCTCGGGCTTCGGCGCGCTCGGCGACCCGCGCCTCGCGCCCGACCGCGCGGTCGCCTTCGACGCCGGCCTCGACCAGCAGCTAGCCTCGGACCGCGTGCGCCTCTCGGCCACCTACTTCTACACGCGCTTGCAGGAGGTCGTCGGCTTCGGCGACGTGGGGACGGCCGACCCCTTCGGCCGCTTCTTCACCGGCTACGTCAACACCGGCGGCGGCCTCGCCCGCGGCGCGGAGCTGAGCGCCACGCTCGCGCCCTCGCGCTCGACGGACCTGTTCGCCTCCTACACCTACACCAACAGCGACCAGCGCCGCCCGCAGGTTGAAGACATCCTGCGCTCGCTCGGCGTCGCGGACCACCAGTTCACACTAGTCGTCACGCAGCGCCTCGGCCGAAGGGCCGCCGTCAACTTCGACTTCGTCGGCACCAGCGACTACCTCGCGCCCGTCTTCGACAACAGCACCTTCCGCTCGCGCGCCTTCCGCTTCCGGGGCCAGCGCCGCGCGGACCTGACGGCCGGCTACACTTTCCCGCTCGCCGAGTCGCGAAGCTTGCGCCTCTTCGGTAAAGTGGAGAACCTCTTCGACCAGGACTATTACGAGAACGGCTTCCGCACGCCCCGCGCCAACGCCCGCGCCGGAGCCGCTTTCAGCTTCTGACCGAGAATCAAGGATTTGAAATTTCAAATTCCACGTCTCAAATCATTCCTGTCCTGCCTGCTCCTGGCGGCGGCGCTGTCGGCGGCGTCGTGCGCGCGCGTCAACGAGGGGGCGCGGGCGGAGAGGCCGGCGCGCATCATCTCGCTGTCGCCGAACACGACGGAGATACTCGAAGGCGTCGGCGCGTTCCCGCGCGTCGTCGCCGTGTCGGACTACTGCAAGTTCCCGCCCGATGCCGCGCGGCTGCCGAAGGTCGGCGGGTGGAACAACCCGAACCTTGAGCAGATAGCTGGCCTCCGGCCCGACCTCGTCGTCTTCTCCGAGCCGCAGGCGCAGTTCGTGCAGGAGAAGATCGAGGCGATGGGCATCAAGACGCTCGCCGTGCCGGGGCAGACGATTGAAGACGCCTACACGTCCATCGAACGAGTCGGGCGCGCGACCGGCGACGAGGAGGCCGCCCGCCGTCTCATCGAGCGGACGCGCGGGACGGTCGAGGAGATGCGGGCGCGCACTACGGGGCTGCCCCGCCGCCGCGTGCTCTGCGTCGTGGACCGCGTGCCGGGGACGCTGCGCGACATCTACACGGCGGCGCCCGGCAGCTTCATCGCGCAGTTGATAGAGGCCGCGGGCGGCGAAGCCGTCTCCCCGCCTTCGGGCCAGCTCTGGGGCAAGATGCAGAAGGAGGCCGTCGTCGCGCTCGACCCCGACGTGGTCATTGATTTGATGATGCAGCCCGAGGGGCGTTTCGCGGAGGACTCGCGCGCCGTGTGGGGCGAGCTCTCGACGCTGCGCGCCGTCCGCGACGGGCGGGTCCACGCGCTGCGCGACGAAACGCTCCTCCACCCCTCGCAGTTCGTCGGAGACACGGCGCGCAGGTTCGCAGAGATAATTCACCCGGAAGCGTTCGGGAAGAGATGACGACCGGAGGCGCCCTCATCGAGGCTCGGGACCTGCGGTTCGCTTACGGCGGCCGGGTGGAGGCCGTGCGCGGGGCGACGCTGGAGGTCGAGCGCGGCCGCCTGTCGGCGGTCATCGGCGCGAACGGGTCGGGCAAGTCAACGCTCGTGCGGCTGCTGTGCGGGCTGTTGAAGCCGACGGGCGGCGAGGTCTTATTCGGCGGCCGGCCGCTCCCGTCGCTGGGGCCCAGGGAGCGCGCGCGGCGCATGGCCTACGTGCCGCAGACCGTCTCGACCGTCTTCCCGTTCACGGCGCTCGAAGTCGTGCTCACGGGCCGCAGCCCCCACACGACGCGCTTCCGGTTCGAGACGGAAGAGGATTTGGGCGCGGCGCGCTCGGCGCTCGAAGCCGTGGACGCGTTGCACCTCGCGGCGCGGCCGGTGACGGAGCTTTCGGGCGGCGAGCGGCAGATGGTGTCTCTCGCGCGGGCGCTGGCGCAGGAGCCCGAGTGCCTTCTGCTCGACGAGCCCTCGTCCGCCCTCGACCTCAAGCACCGCACGGCCCTCGTCCGACACCTCCGCCGCCTGCGCGACGGGCGAGGCATGACGGCGCTCGTCATCACGCACGACCTGATGCTCTTAGACCCCTACTTCGACCGCGTGCTCGCCATGCGAGACGGCGCGGTCGCCGCCGCCGGCTCGCCGACGGAGGTGCTGCGCGAAGACCTGCTCGTCGAAGTCTACGGCGACGAGCACGTCCGCGCGCGCCAAGCCTTCGGCCGCACCTTCGTCTGGTCGGAACTGTGACGGAAGGAGCTAACATCACCGACAACAAGACTGCCGGCGCGCGTTTGCGCCGCGCGCTCCTGCTGCTCACGCTCGTGCTGGTGGCTTCGACGGCGTTCGCGCTGTGGGTGGGTTATCAGCGTCTGGACGTGTGGGCTTTGCAGACGGACGAGCGGGCGCGGGC
>DATHBF010000498.1:0-4266 GCA_035296285.1 Pyrinomonadaceae bacterium
CATCGACGTCCCCCTCGCCATCCGTCACTTCTACCATCACGCGGGCTACGCCGAGCTGATGGAGACGGAGCTGGCCGACCGCGCGCCGCTCGGCGTCTGCGGGCAGGTCATCCCCTGGAACTTCCCGCTCCTGATGCTCGCCTGGAAGATCGCGCCCGCGCTCGCCGCCGGCAACACCGTCGTCCTGAAGCCCGCCGAGCAGACGCCCGTGACGGCGATGGAACTGGGCAACCTCATCCTCGAAGCCGGCTTCCCCGAGGGTGTTGTCAACATCGTCCCCGGCTACGGCGAGACGGCCGGCGCCGCGCTCGCCTCGCACCCGGGCATAGACAAAATCGCCTTCACCGGCTCGACCGAGGTCGGCAAGATCATCGCGCGCTCCGCGGCCGACAACCTGACCAAAGTCTCGCTCGAACTCGGCGGCAAGGCGCCCAACATCGTCTTCGCCGACGCGGACCTTGACCAGGCCGTCAACGGGGCCATGATGGGCATCTTCTTCAACCAGGGCCAGGTCTGCTGCGCCGGCTCGCGCCTCTTCCTGCACGAGGACGTGAAGGAAGAGTTCCTCGACCGCTTCAAGGAGAGGGCGCAGCGCGTGAAGGTCGGAGACCCCTTGGACAAGACGACGCAGATGGGTCCGCAGGTCTCCGCAGAACAGCTCGACCGCATCAAGGGCTACGTGGACATCGCCAAGGGGGAGGGCGCGACCGTCTTGGCCGGCGGCTGCCCGCCGCAGCTCGAAGGCGACTTCCAGAAGGGCTACTTCTTCCAGCCGACCATCTTCGGCGAAGTCAAGAACACGATGCGCGTCGCTCAGGAGGAGATATTCGGCCCCGTCACCTCCGTCATCACCTTCAGCGACGAGGAAGACCTCATCCGCCAGGCCAACGAGACCATCTACGGCCTCTCGGCCGGCATCTGGACCAAAGACATCACGCGCGCCCACAGCTTCGCCAAGGCCGTTCGCGCGGGCACGGTCTGGATCAACACCTTCAATATGTTCAACGCCGCCTCGCCCTTCGGCGGCTACAAGCAGTCCGGCTACGGCCGCGAGATGGGCAAGCACGCCCTCGAACTCTACACGAACATCAAGAGCGTCTGGGTTGACCTCTCCGGCAAGCCCATCGGCTGGTACGGGAAGTAAGAGGGCAGGGAACGGAAGCGAAAGCGGGCGGCGGAATCAACATCCGCCGCCCGCCCGCGTTTTGGTTTACGGCCCGCGTCAGCCTTTAACGGTTGGAGCCCGCCGACTGCGCGTTCTGCCCGCGGCCGGTCTTCTCCTGCAACTCGTCAATGCGCTTCGACGCCTCGGCCTTCGTCAAATTCTCGTCGAACTCGACCTTCGCCTCCTCCGAGAGCGTCTTCAGGTAAGAGCGCTGCGCGCCCGTCATCGGCTCGTCGCCCGTCGTCCAGTCGTCGGGGTTCTTGATGGTGTTGCTCTCGTCGGCCAACTCCTGCGTCTTCTTATCGGTCATCGAAATCCACTCCCTGTTTGTTTAATGTACGATTCCGCGTTTCACGCGGGAAACAATCGGGGAGGTTGCAGACGACGTGCCAGAGGCGAGAGGAGCGCGCTCACTTTAACGTCCCCTTCGGGACTGTCCAGCGGTGCAGCTCGATCTTCAAACGGCCGGCCTTGACGGCCGGGTCGGTCTCGGTAAGGGCCTGGGCCTCCGCCAGCGTATCCACTTTGAAGATAAAAACCCCGCGCCGGTCGCCCCCGTCGATGAAAGGGCCGGCGAGGACGAGCTTGCCCGCCTCCGCCAGCCGGCTGATGTTCGCCATGTGCCCTTCCTGAAGCTTCTTCGTCTCCTCAGTCACCTCCGCGGTCCACTTCGGGCCGCGCACGAGGAGGCCGAAGACGTAGTTCGCAGGCGTCAGCGGCAACTGGGGCGGCGTGATGTAATTTCTGGCCGCGAACCACGAGAGCACTTCGGCCCTCAACATACCGGCCTTGACGGCCGGTAACGACAGCGCGGCCTGCCGCGCCTCTTCGGGCGACTCCGTCTTGACGACGATGATCTCGCGGAGTTCTCCTTCGCCCGTCACTTCTCCAGCGATGGCGAGCCGGCCTTCCTTAATCAGCTTCTCGACGGCGGCCTTGTGCTCGCCCATGACCTGTTGTGAAGTGTCCGACGCCTTCCACTCCGGCGACAGCCTCAAAAACACGAGGTGAATTTTGCCCATGTCGTACTTCGAAGCGTCCTGGGCGTGGGAAGGCACGGCGCAGGCCAGGTAGAGCAAAAGGCCGGCAAGCAGCGGTCCGATTTTCAAAGTCGCCTCCATCTTTTTGAAACCTCGCGGCGGGTGAAACTCCTGGTGCGCGGCCCGGGCCGGCGGCGCGAGCGCGTCAGGCGGTCGGCCTCGGCAGCAGCGCGTCGCAGTTGACGGCGCGCGGGCCGTTTGAGTCGCAGACGGCGTACTTGGCACCCTCGTACATCGTAACGCCCGCGTGCTCGCCGCGCGCGTTGACGACGTAGAAGTTGATGCCGAAGGCGGGGTTGCCGTCCTTGTTGAGCAGGCGCCGCTCGACCGTGTTGGCCCTGATGCGGCGCAGGGCCTCCATGCCGGCGTCCTTCGGCGAGCGGCCGCGGCGCATCTCCTCGACGATGAGGAAGGATGCGAGGCTGAAGAGGTTCGCCTCGCCGCGACCCGTAGAGCCGGCGGCGCCGACCGCGCCGTCCACGTAGAGCCCGGCGCCGAGGATGGGCGAGTCGCCGACGCGCCCCGGTATCTTCCACGCGAGCCCGCTCGTCGTCGTCACGCCGCAGACCTCGCCCTTCGAGTTGACGCCGTTGCAGTTGATGGTGCCGTAGAAGTGCTCCTCGCGGATGAGCCCTTCGCGCACCATCTTCAGGGTCTCGCGGCGCCAGAGTTCGGCGCGCTTCGCCGGGTCGAGGTAGTGGCCGGGGTCCGTGCGCCGCTTCCATTCGAGCCAGAGCTTGCGCGAGTGCTCGGTGTTCAGGTCGTCCTCTACACGGAAGCCCATGTTGCGCGCGAAGACCTGCGCGCCGTGGCCGACGAGCAGGTGGTGGTCGGTGTTCTCCATCACGGCCTTCGCCACGAGCGAGGGCGTGCGCACGCCTTCGAGCGCGGCCACGGCCCCGGCGCGCTTCTTCGGCCCGTGCATGCAGGACGAGTCGAGCTGCACGACGCCGTCGGCGTTCGGCAGGCCGCCGTAGCCGACGCTGTCGTCCAGAGGGTCGAGCTCGACGATGTTGACGCCGGCTATGACCGCGTCGAGCACGTCGGCGCCGCCCGTCATCAGCTTGAAGGCGCGCTCGACGCACGTCTCCGTCCCGCCGTTCTTGTAGACGTTGCCGTTCGACGAGGCGACGACGACGGGCCGCACGCTTTGCCTCAAGACCGCCGCCGGCCCCGCGAACGCCTTCCGAGAGCCGAGCACCAGCCCGGCCGCGCCAGTGCGGCCGAGGAATTCGCGCCTTCTCAGTTTTTTGCTCATAAGTCCTCCGGGGGCGGCCGCCCTAACGCTTCTCGTGTTTGACGACGGCGCCGTTCTTCATGACGAAGGAGACACGCTTGAGGGCGTCTATCTTTTCGAGAGGGTTGTCGGGCGTGGCGACGAGGTCGGCGAAGAGGCCGGGGCGGACGGCGCCGCGCTCGGCCTCGACGCCGAGCAGGCGGGCCGCGTTCGTCGTCATGGCCTTCAGGATTTCGCGCGGCGGCATCCCGGCGGCCGTGTAGCTTTCGAGCCAGGTCATGCTCTGCGAGCCGCGCGTGTACTGCGGCAGGTCGAGGATGGCGTCGGTGGCGAAGGCGATGGGGACGCCGAGGCGGTAGGCCGCGCCGAGACGGTCGATCACGTCGCGGTACTCCTTGAGGGCCTCCTCCCTGTCGCTGCGGTACTCTTTCAGCATCCACTCGGGGAAGGGCGTGAAGGCCATGACGACGCCGTTGCGCTTGGCGACGGCGAGGTCTTCTTCGGAGATGCCGTTGGCGTGCTCGATGGAGGCGACGCCGGCCTCGGCCGCGTTGTGAGCGCCGGCCCGCGTCCAGCAGTGGGCGGCGACCTTGAGGCCCATCAGGCGGGCCTCTTCGACGACGAAGCGGATGTCCTCGACGGAGTAGATGTAAGGCTGGTCGTCGACGACGAGCTTGATGACGCGGGCGCCGAAGTGCGCGTTCTCGCGGACGGCCTTGCGCAGCTCGTCGCGCGTGTCGGCGAAGAAGTATTCGGGCTCGGCCAGGCCGCGCTTGTCGGGGCGGACGGTGAACTGCCCGCCGAAGGGGGCGATGATGCGGCCG
>DATHBF010000499.1:0-23724 GCA_035296285.1 Pyrinomonadaceae bacterium
GCTCAAGCGCCACGAGAGGGCGCTGCTCGTGCTGGCGGAGTCGGGGCCGACGGGCGAGCTGGTCGCGCGCGCGCTGGCGGCCGCCGACGAGGGCGGGGCAAAGGTCGAAGTGCCGGAGGCCGTCCGCTACGACCTCGAAAGGTTTCTTGAGAACGTTGACGGCCAGCTCGAATCGGTCGTCGTCCTCGGCGGGGCGGGGCACACGCCGCTCGTGCGCGCGGCGTCGCACGACGGCCGCGTGACCTTCAAGTACGACAACTTCGTCTCCGACGACATGCGCTATGACCAGAAGGTGTGGGCGCTCGGCGGCCCGTCGGTACTGCGCTCGCAGGTCGCGCCGGAGGCCAAGGGCTCGGTCGTCCGCCTGACGGCGCCCGTCTTCGTCGGCGGCGACGGCCGGGGGCCGGCGGGCGCGCTCGCCCTGGAGGTGAAGGCGCGTGCGCTGCTGGTCGAGGCCGAGGGTGTGCGCCCGCCCGCGGGCGTCGAAGGCGCTGCGCGCGCGGGCTCGGGGCAGGAACTCTTCGCCGTCGAGAACTCGACCGGGCTGCTCGTCTACCACACCAACAGCGCGCTCAACCACCAGCCCGTCGCCAACGCGATGCCCTCCTGCGCCCCCGCGACCGAGCGCATGCGCGCGGGCGAGAGCGGCTCGACCTTCTACGAAGAGCCGGGAGCCGGGCGCCGCCTCGTCTCCTACGGGCAGGTGCCGGGGCTGAACCTCTCGCTGGCCGCGGCCGAAGACTACGCGGCGGCCCTGGCCCCGGCGCGGGGCGCGGCGCTCTGGGCCGGCGGGCTCTCGGCCCTGGCCGGGCTCGCCGGGCTCGCCCTGCTCGTCTTCCTCGCGCGCCGCGCCGAGCGTGACTTCCGCAGGGTCGCGCACGGCGCCTCCGCCATCGCCGGGGGCCAGCTCGACCGCCGCATCGAGGTCAGCACGAGCGGCGAGACGCGCGAGCTGGCCGAGACTTTGAACGCGATGGGCGCGCGGCTGCGCGAGATGATCGCGCGCGAGGCCGAGTCGCGCCAGTTCGAGTCCTTCATGCGCCTCTCGGCCATGATCTCGCACGACCTGAAGAACGCCATCGCCGGCCTCTCGATGCTGGTCTCGAACATGGAGCGGCAGTTCCACCGCGAGGAGTTCCGCGCCGACGCCATCGAGTCTTTGCGCGAGGCGACCGACAAGCTCAAACGCACGGTGGCCCGCCTGAGCGAGCCGATCCGCTCCTTAAGCGGCGAGTACCGGCGAGAGGCGCGGCCGACCGACCTCGTCCCCGTCATCCGCCGCGTCCTGGCCGCGCACGCCGAGCCGGCCCGCCCGCTCTACGAAGTCGAGGCGCGGCTGCCCGACTCGCTCGTCGCCACGGTCGAGGCCGAACGGGTCGCGGCCGTCGTCGAGAACCTGGTCGTCAACGCCCTGGAGGCGATGGGCGGGAGGGGCGGGCGTCTCACGGTCGAGGCCGGGCAGGAGGGCGACTACGTCCACCTGAGCGTCGCGGACACAGGTGTCGGGATGACGGAAGAGTTCGTCCGCACGCGGCTCTTCCACCCGTTCGCGACGACGAAGACGAAGGGCATCGGGCTCGGCCTCTTCACCTGCAAGGAGGTGGTCGAGGCGCACGGCGGCCGGCTCGAAGTCGAGTCCCGCCTCGGCGTTGGCACGCGCTTCCGCGTCGTGCTACCATCCCGCCTGTTCAAGTCAGGCGACCGGCAGCAGCGCCCGGCGAAGGGGGCCGACTGAGACGGCCTCGGGCGCCCGCCCCGACCAAGGTCGCGCCCCATCGAGATATCCAGACTTCACTATCGCCGCCCCGCCCCGCGCGGGTCTGTGTCGTCAGTTTGAGAGTGAAAAACTGACGGCCGCGGACGCCTTTGAATCGCACTCCGCCATCCCCGGATGCCGATGACCGAACAGACCGAACAGCAGAAGACGACGGTGCTGGTCGTTGACGACGACCGGCTGCTCCGGCGTCAGCTCCACTGGGCACTCGTCGAGCGCCACGCCGTCCTCGAAGCCGAGACGCGCGCCGAGGCCGTGGACCTCCTGAGGCGCGAGCGCGTGGACGTTTGCATCTGCGACCTCCACCTGCCGCCCGGCCTCGAAGGCATCGAGGAGGGCTTAGCCGTCGTCGAGGCCGCGCGCGCCTCGCAGCCCTCCGTCCCCGTCGTCGTCATCACGGGCAGCGACAAGAAGCAGGACGCTCTGGAAGCCATCCGGCGCGGCGCCTACGGCTTCTTCCAGAAGCCCTTCGACGAGGAGGAGGTCTCGCACATCGTCACGCAGGCGGCGCGCGTGCGCGGCCTCGAATCCGAGGTGCTCAGGCTCCGCTCGGAGCTGAAGATGTTCCGCGGCTTCGGCCGCTTCGTCGGCGCGAGCCCGGCGCTGGAGCGCGTATTGAAGCAGGCGCGCGCCGTCGCCGACACGAACGCCACCGTCCTCATCTCCGGCGAGAACGGCACCGGCAAGGAGGTCCTCGCGCGCGCCGTCCACGAGGAGAGCACGCGCGGCGAAGGCCCCTTCGTCGCCGTCTCGTGCGCCGCGCTGCCCGAGACGCTGATAGAGTCGGAGCTGTTCGGCCACGAGAAGGGAGCCTTCACGGGCGCGAACGCGGCCCGCAAGGGTCGCTTCGAGCTGGCCGACGGCGGCACGCTCTTCCTCGACGAGATAGGCGAGCTGACGCAGGCCGTGCAGGTCAAGCTCCTCCGCGTCCTGCAAGAGCGGACCTTCGAGCGCGTCGGCGGCAACCGCACCGTCGAAGTTGACATCCGCCTCATCGCGGCCTCGAACCGCGACCTGGAACAGGAGGTCGAGCGCGGTACCTTCCGCCAGGACCTCTTCTTCCGCTTGAACGTCGTGCCGCTGCATCTGCCCTCCCTGCGCGACCGCCGCGAGGACGTGCCGGTGCTCGCCGCGCACTTCGCCGCCAAGGCCGCCGAGAAGCACGGCCGGCCCACGCCCGAGCTTGAGCCCGCGCTCGTCGAGGCGCTGTGCGAGTACGAGTGGCCGGGCAACGTCCGCGAGCTTGAGAACCTCATCGAGCGGCTGGTGGTTTTGACGCGCGAGGGGGCGCTCGGAGCCGAGTTCCTGCCGGAGAAGATGCTGAAGGCGCTCCCGGCCTCCGCCGCGCCCGGCCCGGCCGCGCCCGAAGGCGCCCCCGACGAGACGACGCTCGAAGGCGCGACCATCGCGCTCCGCCGCCGCATGGTCATCTCCGCGCTCCAGACCGAGGGCGGCAACCGCGCCGCCGCCGCCAAGCGCCTCGCCATCAGCCGCTCCTACCTCCACCGCCTCATCAGCGAACTCTCCATCACCGGGGTGTGAAGCAAGTAGGCAGCGGGCGTCCGCGCTAAGACCGGATGGCACGCCCCCGAAGGTTCTTCTACTGACTACTGACCACTGACTACTGGCTACTCCCGTGCACACCCGCGCCCGGCGCCTTGTCCACTCCTGTGCACACGCGCGGCGCCCGCGCCTCCACTTTCCCTTTAAAAACCGCTCCGCGGCCGTTGGCACGTGCGTTGCGATGGTGTCAGCGCGTGAAGCCGAAAATCCTCATCATTGACGACGACGTGGCGCTCTCGCAGCAGCTCTTCTGGACGCTGTGCGACGAGTTCGAGGTGGTGACGGCGAACAACCTCTCATCGGCTGTCCGCCGCGCCACCTTCGACGAGCCCGACGTGGCCATCCTCGACCTTCACCTGCCGCCGACTCTCGACGCCCCAGACACGGGCCTGCGCATCCTAGACTTCGTCAAGAGCCACCTCCCCGACTCTAAGGTCTTCGTTGCCAGCTCCGAGTCCTCACCCGAAGTGCAGAAGGCTTGCTTCAGCCGCGGCGCCGACGGCTTCCTCCCGAAGCCGCTCGACGTGGAGCGGTTGCTCTCGACCGTCCGCCGCACGGCCATCGCGCGGCGGCTCGCCGCGGCCTGACCACGCGGCGCTCTCTTTCGCCCCGGCAGGCGGCCCGCGCCGCCCCACATCTTTACCAAAAAGCGCGGGCCGCCGAGGTTTTCGCAGACAGGCGCGGGGGCACTCACCGCCCCCCCGTCCTGCTCTTTGACATCCCTTCGCATTCGGCCCTCGCCTACCCCTTTCGAGTGGCCGTGTGTACGCCCGCGCAATTACGGCATCCCTTCTGCCGCCGCGCGCGCGTCAAGCCCCCGTCTCCAAATTGACTCCTGCCCAGAGTCGCGGGGGCTTTATTTTTTTTCCCCGACGCGGGGCGCCTCAAGCGGCGAGCTGACGAACGTCTCCCTTTCAGCCCGACGCTTCGGCGCTCCGCGTTCGTGCGTTTCATGCCTTATAATGTCTCCACGCAGGCAGCCGGAATTTAAGAGCCCGTTTCTCGTCGGTCAAATATTCAGACGGAGATTTGATGTTCAAGTTTTTACACCTCTCGGACGTGCACCTCGGGTGCCGCCGCTACCAGATAGAGGAGCGCACCAGGGACTTCTTCCGCAGTTGGCACGACCTCATCGTCAACCACGCGCTGCCGAACGAGGTTGACTTCGTCCTCATCGCCGGAGACTTCTTCGACCGCCGCCAGATAGACCCGCAGACGATGAACCACGCGCTGGCCGGCCTCCAGCTGCTTAAAGACAGCGGCATCCCCGTCGTCGTCATCGAGGGCAACCACGACCGCCACGACGCCGTCTCGCCCTACAGCTGGATGCGCTCGTTCTCGCAGGCCGGCTTCTTCATCCTCCTTGAGCCGTTCGCCGACGAGGAGAGCGCCATGACGATGCGCCCCTGGGACGAGGAGGCGCGCGAGGGCTCGTACATAGACATCAAGGGCGCGCGCATCTTCGGCACGCGCTGGTACGGGACGACCGCCAACGTCGCCATGACGCTCGTCGCCGAGTCGGTCCGCCGCGCCCGCCAGGAAGGGCTCTTCCACATCCTCATGCTCCACACCGACGTGGAGGGGCAGCTCAACCGGCCCATCCCCGCGCTCTCGGTCGAGAAGCTGAAGGAGCTGCGCGCGCTCGTTGACTACGTCGCCCTCGGCCACACGCACAAGCGTTTCGAGCTCGAAGGCTGGGCCTTCAACCCCGGCTCGCTCGAAGCCTGCTCGATTGACGAGTACCGCGAGGAGCGCGGCGCCTACCTCGTCGAAGTCTCCGACGCCCACGAGGTCAAGGCCGCCTTCATCCGCGACTACGTCCAGCGCCCCTTCCAGCGCCTCTCCTTCGACGTGTCCGGCGCCGAAGACGCCGAGGCCGTTCACAACGGCGTGATGGAAACCGTCAAGCGCGAGGCGCGGCCGCACGACCCCGAGTCCGACGCGCCGGCCCCCATCATCGAAATCAGCCTGCGCGGCCACCTCGGCTTCAAGAACTCTCTGCTCGACCTGCGGCGGATGCGCGAGGAGGCGCTCAAGGAGACGGGCGCGCTCCACGTCATGCTCAAGAACCAGAGTGTGCCGGTCGAGTACGCCGTCGCCGCGGGACTCGACGCCGACGCCACGCGGGCCGAGCGCGAGCGCCGCATCGTCGAAGACCTGATCGCCCGCGACGTGCGCTTCCGCGACCGCGCCCGCGGCATGGCCGAGCTGGTGCTCGAAGCCAAGCGCCGCGCCCTCGCCGACGACCCGGCCGCCGACATCCTCCAGCTCATCGAGCAGAAGGTCGAGCCGCGCCGCCGCGACGGCGACCCCGCGCCCGAGCCCGCCGCCACGCCCGGCGCGCTCCACGCCCTCGAACGCAACGCCGAAAGCGCCGCGGCGGCGAAAAGTCTGGAGTCCGGAGTCTAGAGTCCGGAGTCAAAGACAAGTTCTCGCTTCTGACCCCGGACTGCTGACTCGCTTCTCTTATGCCTGATGCCCTGGACAAAGTGCGCGGCGTGAGCGAGCTGCCGCTGTTCCCCCTGCCGCTCGTGCTGTTCCCCGGCGTGCCGCAGCCCCTGCACGTCTTCGAGCCGCGTTACCGCCGCCTGCTCGCGGACGTGCGCGCCTCGAACAACCTCTTCGGCCTCTCCTACCACGACGAGAACTCGCCCGGCGGCGACCGCCCGGAGCCCGGCCACGTCGGCTGCGCCACGGAGGTCGTCGAAGTTCAGCCGCTCCCCGACGGCCGCTCGAACATCATGACCGTCGGCGTCGCGCGCTACCGCGTCACGGGCTACGCCGAGCGCGGCGAGCCCTACCTCGTCGCGCGCGTCGAGTTCTTCGAGGACGAGGAGGAGGACGCGCGCCTGCTTGAGAAGCGCGCGGGCGAGGTCGCCGAGATGTTCACGCGCATCGTGCGCGCCATGCGCAGCATCGGCGACGAGCGCGGGCCGCTGCCCGACCTGCCGCGGGACGACCCCGAGCGCCTCTCCTTCCTCGTCGCGGCGGTCGTCGAGATGGAGGCCGAGGCCAAGCAGCGGCTCCTCGAACTGCGCTCGTCGGCCGAGCGCCTGCGCCGCCTCTACACGCTGCTCTCGCAGGCCGTCGAGTCCTACGAGGGGCGCGCGCGCACGCACGAACTCGCCAAGGGCAACGGCCACACGGGCCGCCGCCCCGACATCGAAGAATGACAGGAACGATTAAGGAAGGCGGGGCGGGGCGGGTCGGCGTCCGCGTCCTCTTCTTCGGCGCCGCGCGCGAGGCCGCCGCCGACGAGGTCGCGCTCACGCTCCCGGCGCCCGCCACCGCGCGCGACGTGCTGGAGCGCGCCCTCGAAGACTACCCGAAACTCCGGCCCCTGAGGGCCACGCTCCTCGTCGCCGTCGGGCAGGAGTACGCGCGCGACCTGGAAGCCCCCGTGAATGAAGGCGACGAGGTCGCCATCTTCCCGCCCGTCAGCGGCGGCGCGGGGCGTGAAGACGAGCCGGGCGCGTCGGACTTCTTCGAGCTGACGGCCGAGCCGATTGACGTGGGCGCGGTCGCGCGCCGCGTCGTGCCCCCGCGCTGCGGGGCCACCGTCACCTTAGACGGCTACGCGCGCGAGTGGACCCGCGGCCGGCGCACGCTCTACCTAATCTACGAGGCTTACGCGCCGATGGCCCTCGCCGAGATGCGCCGCCTCGGCCGGGAGGCGCACAAACTTTTCGACATCGAGCACGTCGGCATCGTCCACCGCACGGGCCGCACGGACATCGGCGAAACGTCGGTCGTCATCTCGGTGAGCGCGCCCCACCGCCGCGCCGCCTTCGAGGCGTGCGAGTGGGCCATCCGCGAATTGAAGCGCACGGTCCCCGTCTGGAAGAAGGAGTTCTTCGAGGACGGCGAGGTCTGGGTCGAGGGCGAGGACGCGCCGCGCGTTTAAGAACTGCTGGTAACGCTTGAAGCGTTCGAGGATGTGGCTCACGTAGTTGACCGGCTCCAGCCCGCGGCAGAAGCCGAACCTCACCACCTCGTCCGTCGAATACTGCTGGGTGGACTTCTGAAGCAGCCAGTAGGCCACGTCGTCCCAGACGCGCGGGTCGCCGCCGTACTTCTCCGTCAACCGCTGCGCGTCCTCGACGTGGCCGGCCCCCGCGTTGTACGAGGCGAGGATGAACTTCATCCTCTCGTTCTCGTCTTCGATCCTCACGCCCCAGTATTTGATTAACCACTGGAGGAAGCGCACCGCGCCGCGGACGTTGTCCTCGGGGTCGAGCGCGTCGGTGACGCCGAACTCCTTGGCCGTCCTCGGCATCAACTGCAGGAGCCCGGTCGCGCCGGCCCACGAGCGCGCCTCGGGCTTGAAGCGCGACTCCTGGTAAGCCTGCGAGGCGAGCAGCCGCCAGTCCCAGCCCAGCTCGGCCGCGTACCGCTTCAGGAGGTCGTCGTACTCGCAGAGCTTCCCCGTCGCCGAGGTCAGGTAGCCGCTCCCGACCCTTTCGAGGTGGCCGCGCCGGTCGATGAAGTATTTCTGGTAGAGCTTGTCGAAGAGCGTCCCGTTCTTCTTCTCGGCGATCCAACTGTTGAGCGCGGCGAGGAGCTGGGGCGAGTTCTTCCTCACCGCCCACGAGACGCTGTGCGAGCGCCCGATGACGGGCCGCACCTTGAGGTTCTTAAATTCCGCCTCCTTCAACTCGGCCAGGTTGCCCTGCATCACCGTGAACTGCACCTCGCCGCGGGCCACCTTCTGCGCCAGCGCGTCGTCCTGGATGGGGCCGCCCATCTCGACGACGTAGACGCTGCCGTCAATCTCGTCGGACAGCTCGACGAGGTCGCGGCGGTAGGGCGACCCCTCGGGGACGGTGACGGTCTTGCCCGAGAGCTGCTGGGGCCGGGTGATGAGGCGGGCCTGTATGTCGAGCGGCGGCGTCTCGTCGGCGGGGCCGGGCTGCATGGCCTTTTCGGTGCCGGAGCCGGCGGCCTCGGGCGGCGCCTCCTGCTGGACGAGGGCGGGCTCGGTGCGGTAGAGCTCGTTGGTGAAGGCCACGTCGGCGCGCGTCTCGGGGCGCGCGACGAGGCGGCCGACGGCGATGTCGCCTTCGCCGCTGTTCAGGAGCGGCAGCAGGCTCTTCTGGTCCGCGACGACGACCATCTTAAGCCCGACGCCCTGCTCGCGGGCGAAAGCCTGCAACAGCTCGTACTCGTAGCCGAGCGGCTCGCCGCGGTAGATGAAGTAGCTCGTCGAGTTGTAGGGCGTGAGCACGGTCAGCGTGCCGCCCTCCTTGACGGCGGCGAGGTCGCGCTCGACGGCCGGCGCGCCCATCGGCACGTTCGCGCTGCGGACAATCGGGTCCACCGCTTCGAGCTCCGACGCCCGCCGCCTGTGCAGGCCCGAGCAGGAAGGAAAAAGGAGCGACGAGGCGGCGAAGAAAAGGGGCAGAAGGAGAGCGCGCGAAGACAGTCTCTTGTCGGGATTCATCCGTTGACACCTGCGCGGCGCGCTCGTGCGCACAAGCGCCCTTGCGCGCGCCTCAGTCCGAAACTCTTCCGCGGGGGTGTTACCGGGGGAGGGAGAGCCACAAAGATTTATTCCAAAACCGCCCGCGAAGTCAACGCCGCCGCGAAAAAAACCCGCCCTTCTAGTCGAGAGGGGCGGGGCTTTCAAGTTTAACTTCCGTGTCGGGCTCAGGCCGTGGCCTCGACCTCCTCGCCCACGGTCGCGGGGTCGAGCAGCGAGGCGGAGGTGACCTTGTCGCCGCCGTCGGTCTTGATGAGGCGGACGCCGGCGGCGGCGCGGCCGGTCTTGCGAATCTCGTTGGCCTCGATGCGGATGAGCTTGCCCTGCTTGGTGATGATCATCAGCTCGGACTCTTCCTCGACGGGGAAGACGGCGACGACCTTGCCGGTCTTATCCGTCGTCCTCATGTTGATGACGCCCTTGCCGCCGCGCGCCGTCAGGCGGTAGGTGCCGATGTGCGTCTGCTTGCCGTAGCCGCACTCGGAGATGGAGAGCATCCGCTCCGAGTCGTCCGCCGAGACGGCCGCGACCGAGACGACGTAGTCGCCCTTGCGCAGATCGACGCCGCGCACGCCGCGCGCCGCGCGCCCCATCGGGCGCACGCCCGACTCGTCGAAGCGGATGGCGAGGCCGTCGTGCGTGGCGATGAAGATGCGCTTGGTGCCGTCGGTCAGGACCACGTCCAAAAGCTCGTCGCCCTCGTCCACGTTGACGGCGTTGATGCCGTTCGAGCGGATGTTCTGGAACTCGGACAGCTCCGTCTTCTTAATCACGCCGTTGCGCGTGACCATCACGACGTACCTGCCCTCGCTGAACTCGCGGACCGGGATGACGCCGGCCAGCTTGCGCGTCGAGGGGATGTTGATGAGGTTGACGACGGCCTTGCCGCGCGCCGAGGGCAGGGCGTCGGGTATCTGGTGGACCTTCAGCTTGTAGACCTGCCCGTCGTCGGTGAAGATCATCAGGTAGGAGTGGGTGGTGGCGATGAAAAGGTGCTCGACCCAGTCCTCGTTCTTCCCCGTCCCGGCCCCGCTGCGGCCCTTGCCGCCGCGCCCCTGCCGCTGGTAGGTCGAGACGGCCGTGCGCTTGACGTAGCCGTTCTTCGTGACCGTGATGGCGACGTTCTCGTCGGCGATCATGTCCTCGACGGAGAGCTCCACGCCCTCGTCCACGATCTGCGTGCGGCGCGCGTCGCCGAACTCCTTCTTCACGTCTTCGAGCTCTTTGACGATGACGCGGCGCAACGAAGCCTCGTTGGCGAGGATGTCTTCCAGCTCGGCGATGAGGCGGATGATCTGCTCGTACTCGTCGATGATCTTCTGCCGTTCGAGCGCCGAGAGCCGCCGCAGTTGCAGGTCGAGGATGGCCTGCGCCTGCTGCTCGGAGAATTCGAGCCGCTTCATGGCACGCTTGAGCTTGTCGATGAAGCCGGCGACGGTCACGTCCGAGGGCGTGCCCTTCCACTGCTTGACCTCCGTCATCGCGTCGGTGCGGCCCGTCAGCCACGCCTTCGCCTCGTCAACCGAACGGGCGTTGCGGATGAGCGGGATGATGTAGTCGAGCGCGTCGATGGCCTTGCTCAGACCTTCGAGGATGTGGGCGCGGGCGCGGGCCTTGCGAAGCTCGTACTCGGTGCGGCGCCGGACGACCTCGCGGCGGAACTCGACGAAGTGGTCGAGCATCTGCCGCAAGGTGAGTACGCGCGGCTGGCCGCCGACGATTGCCAGGTTGATGACGCCGAACGTCGATTGCATCGGCGTCAGCTTGTAGAGCTTGTTGAGGACGATCTGCGGGATGGCGTCGCGCTTGAGCTCGACGACGATGCGCATGCCGTCGCGCGAGCTTTCGTCGCGGAGGTCGGCGATGCCGTCGATCTTCTTCTCGTTGACCAGCTCGGCGATGCGCTCGATGAGGCGGGCCTTGTTGAGCTGGTAGGGAATCTCGGTGATGATGATGGCGTCGCGCTCGGTCGTGCCGCGCCCGATGCGGTCGATGCCGGCGCGCGCGCGCATCTGGATGATGCCGCGCCCCGTCGTGTAAGCCTGGCGGATGCCCTCGCGGCCGTAGATGAAGCCCCCCGTCGGGAAGTCGGGCCCGGGCACCATCGCCAGCAGCTCCGGCTCCTTCAGCGTCGGCTTCTTGATGAGGGCGATGGTGGCGTCCACGACCTCCGACAGGTTGTGCGGCGGAATCTTGGTCGCCATGCCGACGGCGATGCCCTCCGAGCCGTTCAGGAGCAGGTTCGGGACGCGCGTCGGCATGACCGCGGGCTCGCTCAGAGACTCGTCGTAGTTGGGGTTGAAGTTGACGGTCTCCTTCTCGATGTCGGCGAGGATTTCGGAGGCGATCTTCGACATGCGCGCCTCCGTGTAGCGCATGGCGGCGGCCGAGTCGCCGTCCACCGAGCCGAAGTTGCCCTGGCCGTCAACGAGCGGGTAGCGCATGGAGAAGTCCTGCGCCATGCGGACGATGGTTTCGTAGACGGCCGAGTCGCCGTGCGGGTGGTATTTACCGATCACGTCGCCGACGATACGCGCCGACTTCTTGTAAGCCTTGTTATGTTGGTTGCCGAGTTCGTGCATCGCCCAGAGGACGCGCCGGTGCACGGGCTTGAAGCCGTCGCGCACGTCGGGCAGCGCCCGGCCGATGATGACCGACATGGCGTAGTCGAGATACGAACGCCGCATCTCGTCTTCGATGTTGACGTAGCTGCGATCTAAAGTTTCCATCCGATAAACCTTTCCGGTACAATCCGCCCGCGCCCGAGGGGGGAGGGCGGCTTTTAAAATAACCCACGACGGCCGGCCCGACGGCGCCCCCGAGAACCACCCCGGCCGGGCGCGGCGAGGGCGCGGAAGGGGCTCTCGCCGGCGCTTACGGAAGACGATTTCGGGATACTTTTCGGTGCGGAAAACGACGGGCCGAAAGTACGTGATATTGTAGCCCAGGCGGCCGCTTTTGGCAACCCCGTCGCCCGGGCCAAAGCCTTGTAAAATCAACCATTTTCGGCGCGGAAGGCGCCCCTTTCGGGGGTCCCTTCCGGGCTCTCGCCGCCGGCCTTTAAACGATGGGATTCGAGGGCAAATCGAGGCGCCTGCGCGAGCGCATCAAGCTGGCGCTGCCGGTCCGCGTCCGCAGCCGCGAGGCGCAGGGGCGCGAGTGGGTGGAGATGACGCGTCTCGTTGACGTGACGCCGTTCGGCGCCAAGTTCACGCTCACGCACGCGACCGAGCGCGGGCGCCTGCTGC
Organism: Pyrinomonadaceae bacterium; assembly: GCA_035296285.1. GTDB lineage: Bacteria > Acidobacteriota > Blastocatellia > Pyrinomonadales > Pyrinomonadaceae > QHXN01. Next base: position 12,065 of record DATHBF010000499.1, read on the forward strand.
ACCTGACGCTCTCGATGCCGCGCCAGCTCCGCTGCTTCGACCACATCGAGGACCAGTACCGCATCTGGGCGCTGGTGCGCCACGTCAAGCCCTTCACGGCGGCCGGGGCCGAGCCGGGCGTCGGGGCGCCGCTGCGTTATGAGATCGGCGCGGCCTTCATCGGCAAGAACCCGCCCGCCAGCTACCTCAACGACCCCTCGACGCGTTACGAGGTGTCGCAACTCTCGGCGGAGAACATGTGGGAGGTGCGCGAGGAGGACGAGCAGAAGGGGGAGCAGGCCGCCCGCTCCTACGAGACGCGCCTGCACATGGCCATCAACGTCACCGTCGAGGTCTTCGGCGACGAGGGGCAGGTGGAGGCGCGCGAGCAGACGGTGACGGAGAACATCAGCCGCCGCGGCGCCGCCGTCTGGACCACGCTCGAAGTCGAGCGCGGCCGGTTCGTGAGGATGACGAACGTGGAGACGGGCATGTCACTGATGGCGGCCGTGCGCGGCAACCGCCGCGGCCCCGACGGCATCCCCCGCCTCCACCTCGAATTCATAGACAGGCAGTGGCCGCTGGAAGGGATCGAGTAGAAGACGATGAAGAGGGTTCTGACGCGGAGGGACGTGCTGCTGGTCGAGGTCGAGCGCCGCTGCGCCGACGCGGCGTGCGGCGCGCGAGCGCGCGTGCCGCTGACGAAGGAGGAGGCGCGCTCTTACACGGGGTTCGAGTGTGAGAAGTGCGGCGCCTTCAACCCGGACGCGCTCGCGGAGCGCGACATCCCCGAGTGGTGGGAGGAACTGAAGATCACTTCGCTCGACGGCGTGCGCGAGCGCGCGGGCGCGGGGCGCGGGGAGGAGCCGGGCCAAGTGGTGGCGAGGATGAGCGATGCCTGGAAGAGTCTGGGCGAGGGGGAGGAGTCTCTTTGAGCGAGGCCGCGAACTCTCTCGGCGGCGGCGAGCAGAAGGGGCAGGCGGGCGAGCCCCGCGCGTTGCCTCAGTGGGTCGTGGACTCGCTCCTGAAGCCGGCGACGCGCGTCGTCTCGCGCACCTTCTGGCGCATCTCGTTCCGCGGCCGCGAGCACATCCCGGCGGCGGGCGGCCTCGTCATCGCCGCCAACCACCAGACGTACTTCGACCCCTTCTGGATCAGCGTCGCCTTCGACCACCCCATCCGCTACCTCGCCTGGAGCGAAGCCTTCAAGTGGCCGCTGGCCGGAAAGCCTCTGGAGCTGTTGGGCGCGTGGCCGCTGGCCCTCGACCGCGGCAACCTGACCGCCTACCGCCGCTCGCTCCAGTGGCTGCGGGGCGGCGGCGCCGTGATGATCTTCCCCGAGGGCGCGCGGGCGGAGGCCGACGGCGAGTTGGCGCGCTTCAAGACGGGCGCGGCGCGGCTCGCGCTCGAAGCCGGCGTGCCCGTCCTGCCCGTCACCATCCGCGGCGGCCAGCGCGTCTGGCCGCGCGGCCGACGCTGGCCCCGCCTCGGCCGCGTCGAAATCGTCTTCCACCCCGCGCGCCACCTCGCGTCACTGCCCGGCGAGGACGCGCGCCGCTGCGCGCAACGCGAGACGGAAGACCTCGCCGCCGTCATCAAGTCGGCGTTGTAAGAGCGCCCTCACCCCCGGCCCTGAACCTTAAGCCCGCGTCAGGGCAAAAACCTTTCTCAACTTTGTAGGACGCGGAGGACGGCGTCGTGGATGAGGCCGTTGGTGGCGGCGATGGGCGGGCGGTAGTGGTCGAAGGGCGAGCCGTCGTAGTGGGTGACGCGGCCGCCGGCCTCCGCGACGAGGAGGACGCCGGCCGCCACGTCCCAGGGCCGCAAGCCTTCTTCGTAGAAGGCGTCGAAGCGGCCGGCGGCGACGTAGGCGAGGTCGAGGGCGGCCGTGCCGTCGCGGCGCACCGACTGCGCGTGCATGATGAAGGCGCGGAAGTGGCGCGCGAAGTCGCCGCGCTCGCGCACGTCGTAGGGGAAGCCCGTGCAGACGAGGGCGGAGTTCAGCTCGTCGCGCGAGGATGCGCGGATGGTGCGCCCGTTGAGCGTCGCGCCCTCGCCGCGCTCGGCGGCGAACAGCTCGTCGCGCAGCGGGTCGTAGACGACGCCGAGGACGAGGCGGCCGTCGTGTTCGAGCGCGATGGAGACGCAGAAGGCGGGGTAGCCGTGCGCGTAGTTGGTCGTGCCGTCGAGCGGGTCCACGATCCACTTGTGCTCGGCCGCGCCGCCGCCGACGGCGACGAGGTCGCCGGCCTCCTCGGTCAGCAGCGCGTGGCGCGGGAAGTAGCTGCGCACGCGCTCGACGATGAGGCGCTCGGCGGCGAGGTCGGCGTCGGTGACGAGGTCAATGTCGCCCTTGTTCTTGACCTCGATGGCGCGGCCGAACTTCTCGGCGAGCACGCGGCCCGCCTCGCGCGCCGTCTGGATGGCAAAATTCAGCATAGGTTCACTGCCTGAGGATGGCGACTATCTCGGTCTGGACGGGCTGGCCGGTGACTTCGATGTCTTTGTCGGAGACGTAGACGTTGATTTCGGAGCGGACGCCGAACTTGCCTTCGAGGTAGATGCCGGGCTCGATGGAGAAGCAGGTGCGCGCGATGATGCGGCGCGAGTCGCGGGTTTCGAGGTTGTCTATGTGGGCGCCGTTGCCGTGGACCTCTTCGCCGATGGAGTGGCCCGTGCGGTGGGTGAACTGCTCGCCGTGGCCGGCGCGCTCGATGATGTTTCGGGAAACGTCGTCCACGTCGGCGCCGCGGATAACTTTGCCGTCGCGGACCGCCGAGCGGACGAAGTTAGTGGCTTGGTCGCGCGCGTCGCGGACGATTCGGAAGACGCGCGTGTACTCCTCGGGCACCGTCTCGCCGACGTAGCCGACCCAGGTCTGGTCGGCGTAGACGGAGCCGGGCCTCTTCAGCTTGGCCCACACGTCGAAGAGGACGAAGTCGCCGCGGCGGATGGGCGAGTGGACCTTCTCGTCGGGCTGGTAGTGCGGGTTGGCGCTGTTGGGGCCGACCGAGACGTTGGGCGGGTCGTTGTCGGAGGTCAGGCCCAGCTCCTCGTAGCGGCGCACCATGAACTGCTGGATGTCGTACTCCGTCGTCGGCTCGCCCGCGCGGACGCGGCGACCTGTCTCGGCGAAGGATTCCGTGATGATGCGGTGAATCTTGTCGGCGGCCTCGCGGTGGGAGGCGAGCTGCTCGGGCGTCAGCGTGGCCTCGAACTGCTGGACGAGGTCGGCGCTGGTGACGAGGGTGACGTTGGGGAAGGAGCGGACCAGCTCGATTGTGCCGGCGTCCACGCGCGAGACGTAGGGGATGTCGTTCTGCGGCGAGTATTGCATCGCCACTTTGCGCAGCAGGACGCGCCGGTTCTTGATGCCGCCCGAGGCGAGCGCGTCGCGCACGGCCGCGTGAAGCTCCTGCCAGCGGCGGTAGATGACCTTGCGGCCGGGCAGCGCGTCGAGCTTGAAACGCTCGATGGAGTGGACGACGCGGACGGGCTCGCCGACGACGGGGACGTAGTAGAACCAGCGGCGCGTCGTCAGCCCCTTCTCGTCCAACTTCAGGATGCGGTAGGCGAGCGGGTCGCTGCGGCGGAAGTCGTAGAAGAGCCAGCCGTCGAGGTTGGCTTCGCGCAGCGCGGCCTGGATGTCGCGGACGCGCGCGGCCTGCACCTCGCCCGGCGGCGTCTCGTAGTTCTTCTGTGCGCGCGCGCCCACGGCGAAGGCGAGGAGGATAAAGAGCGCGGCGAGCGCCTTGAAGTGTCGTCTCATGTTCGGTGTTCCCGTTCTCATTCGTAGAGCTTGCGAAGCCTGGGGCGCCAAGCGGCGTGGCTGACGAGGTCCGTGCTGTCGCTGAAAAGGTCTATGCCGCCGACGGGGCGGCGACGCGCGATTTGAAACAGGCGCTCGTCCGTGATGAGTCGAAGCAGCGCGTCGGCGAAGCCGTGAAGCTCGATGACGCGGAAGGGGCGGCCGAAGAAGTCTCGGACGCGCTCGGGCAGAGGCTCGGTCAGGCCGAGCGCGTTGTGCTTGGCGGCGACCAGCTCGTAGGCCGGGACGAGGTGCGACTCGCGCTCCTGCCAGTCGCGGGCGGCGAGCGCGGCGCGCAGGTGCGGCGAGATTTCCGGGGCGCATTCGAGCCGGGCGAAGGCCGTGCCGAACCACTTCGGGTAGGGCGCGTAGGCGCGCTCCATGAGGAAGCAGAGGCGCATGAGGTCGCGGACGAGCCGTGCGCCGATGAGGGCCGAGCCGAGCTCGTCGCCGGCATGGCCGGCGCGTCCCATCAAGTGCTCCTCCTGCCCGACGCGCGCCCAGGCGGAGGCTAGCTGGTAGAGCCACACGTCGCGCGGGTAGTAGGAGAAGCGGCGGCGCGCCTCTTCGAGTCCTACCCGGTCGTGAAAGACTTCGCCGGAGGCGAGCGTGCGGAGCTTCTGCTCGGGGAAGGTCAGCCAGTCGGCAGGCTCTATCTGGCCGCCGATGTCGAAGGCGAGGTAGTTGAGAAAGAAGCCGCGCACCGTCATCGGCTCGACCTTGTGGCGGACGTGACCCGCGTCTTTCGGGGCGAGGTGCTGCGTGCCGTTGTCCGCCGGGTCGGGCTCGGTGAAGCTGGTCGGGTAGCCGCGGAAGCGGTGCGGGAGCTTGCGGGCGAGCGCGTCCGAAACGGCGCCGGCCTTCCCGTAATCCTCCTCGGCGTAGAAGAGGTCGAGGCGCGGCCCCCAGCCGTGGTCGGCGCTCATCTCGGTGTCGAAGCCGAGCACTTCGGAGCCGGCGCCGAGCAGCGCGGCGGCGTAGCGCAGGCCGGGGAACTCTTCGTCAAGGACTGGCCTGACCGCCTCCCGGAAGAAGAGGCGGCTCAGCTCCAGCCCTTTGATGAAGGCGGGCGTGCCCGCCGTCCCTGCGCTCACGTCGAAATCATTCCCCCCCGTCGTTTGAAGCGCCGGCCGCGCGCGCCTCCTCCTCGGCCCGCTTGCGCGCGAGCCCCGCGCGGCCGTCGTAGCGGATGAAGGACGGCAGCAGCAGCGAGAGCAACGCCGTGCCCGCCACGCAGAGCACGCCGCCCGAGACGATGGAGGCGCGGACGCCGAAGAAGCCTGCGACGATTCCGGACTCGGCGTTGCCGAGCAGCGGACCCGTAGTGTAGCTCACCATCTCTATCCCAGCGAGCCGGCCGCGCAGGTGGTCCGGTATCGTCTGGTTCCAGATGATGGAGCGGAACAGCCCGCTCACCATGTCGGCCCCGCCCGCGAGCGCCAGGAAGAAGAGCGCCGGCCAGAGTGTCGTCGAAAAACCGAAACAGACGATGGCTAAGCCCCAGACGGCGGCGGCGAGCGCGACGGCCGCGCCGTGCCGGTTGACCCTCCTCGTCCAGCCCGAGGTGAGCGTCGCGAGGAAGGCGCCGGCCGCGGGCGCCGCGTACAGGAGCCCGACCGAGGAGCCGCCGCCCATCCGCTCGGCCACCGCCGGGAAGAGCGCCATCGGCATCCCGAAGAACATCGCGTTGATGTCTATCAGGTAGGTTCCGAGAAGCTCCTTGCGGCCCCAGGCGTAGCGCAGGCCCTCGACGACGGAGCGCAGGCTCGGCCGGTCCGCGTCGGGCGGGGGCGGCATGGCCCTCATCATCCAGAGCGCGACGAGCGAGCCGAGGAAGCTGACGAGGTCAATCGTGTACGTCGCCGCCGGCCCCGTCGTCTCGACGAGCAGCCCGCCGAGCGCCGGCCCGCCGATCATGCCGATGGTGTTGCTGAGCGTCCTCAGGGCGAGCGCCGCGGGCAGCATCTCCGGCCCGACGACGCGCGGGATGAGGGCTTCGAGCGAGGGGCGCTGCAACCCGTTGAGGGCCGCGAAGAGGGCGGCGCAGGCGAAGAGCACCCACGCGCGCGGCCGTTCGAGCAGAGAGTTCGCGATGAGCACGACGGTGCCGAGCGCGAGCAGCGCCTCCGTCAAGCGCACCATCAGCCGCCGGTCAACGGCGTCGGCCAGCGCCCCGCCGACGAACGCCATCACGAATATCGGGACGAACTCCGCCACGCCCAGCATCCCGACCGCCAGCGGCGACCCCGTCAACCTGTACATCTGCCACGGCAGCACCACGAACGTCATCATCGAGCCGAAGAACGTCACGGCCTGCCCCACGTAGAGCAGCCGAAAGTCGCGCGACGCCCGCAGCGGCGTGAAGTCAACGGCCAGCGCCCGCGCGGCCCTGCGCGCAAAGCCCCCGCGGCGCGCGTCCGCGGCCGCCGACTCGACCGGGTCCGGCGTCAGGTGCGTGCCGGGTTGTTGCGTGGGTTCGTCCAAGGGTGGGAAGTCAGCTGTCGAGGAGCCACCAGAGCGAGGCGGTCATGCCGTCGGCGCCGACGACGTAGAGCGTTCGCCCGTCGTAAGACCAGCCGGCCTCGGAGACGAGAGTCTTGTCGCTCAGCCGGGGCTTCTTCTTCGTGTAGTCCATCGGGGGCGAGACGAGTTCCTGCAACAGCTCGCCCGTGCGCGCGTCGAAGACCTTCACGTACTGGTTGCTGTAGGTGAGGAACATCCGCCCCGAAGGGTGGACGCGGATGTGTGTGCGGTCGTTGACGACGACGAACGTGCTGCCGGGGATGTAGACCTCGTTGGAGTAGGATGACGACTCGGTGTATTCGTACTCGTCGTAGACCTGCTTCTGCTCGTAGAGGAGCTTGCCGGTCGCCGTGTCGTAAGCCTTCATCAGTCCGCCGTAGTGGCGCAGGAAGGTCTCGTCGTTGAGCCAGCCGTTCGGGCTCTCTATCTCCGTCGTCTCCAGCCGCTTCTCGCCGCCCGCCGACTCGTAAATCCGTACCATCTTGCCGGCGTCCACGGCGAAGTATTTCGCGCCGGGGCTGAAGGTCGCTCCGACCTGCGGGGGCTGTTGCACCGGCCTCACGTCGTACATCGGCTTCAGCTCGTAGCGCGACGCGGTCTTGTCTATCTCGAAGACGGCCAGCCGCCCCTCAACCTCCTTCGACCTGGGCGCCCGCGCGAGGAAGGCCAGATACTTTTCGCCGGGGCTGACGTAGGCGGCGCGAATCACGTCGTCGCCGCCCGCCCGGACGGTCTGCTCGACTCTGCCGGCCCGCACGTCCCAGACGCCGATCTCCGTGCCGGGGCCGCGGATGTATTTGAGGAGGAGGTAATTCTTGCCCTCGCCGATTGAGAAGAAGCACTTTCGCCCGTCGGTCGTCAGGTGCCACCAGCCGACCTTGTCGGACGGCAGCGTGCTCAGGCGCGCGAGCGTCCCGGCGTCCCAGAAGGCGACCTCGACGGACGTTGAGCCGACGGTGAAAGGCGCGTACTCGTTGCTCGACGTGACGAGCGTGCTGCCGTCCTCGCTCCAGACGCCGGCGCGGACGGGCCTCGACGTTTTCAGCGTCGCCAGCAGCTTGCCCGCCCCCAGGTCCCAGACCGCGGCCGGCCGGCTCGACTTCGACGGGACGACGAGCAGCCTGAGCCCCGTGGGGCTTATTAACAGCTTGTCCCTTTTGTCTAAGTCGTGAAGCGCAAGCGGGCGCGGCTCGTCGAGTTTCGCCGCCGCGAAGTCGAGGGCGCGCGCGGCCTTCCGGCCGACGAGCACGAGCCTGTGGTCGCCCGTCAGCTTGTGCGCGAGGACGCGCTCCTCCGCGTCGAAGACGAAGTCGCCCTTGCGCTCGAAGGGCTGGCGCGTCTGCGCGGCCGGGGCCGGCGCGAGCCACGCGCAGCAGGCGGCGGCCAGCAAAGTTCTGAAGAGGACGGCTCGGCCCGTAAGAGTCATGCGAGGTTTCAGGTGTCGAGGAGCGCCCAGAGGGTGACGGCCCTCCCGCGGGCGTCTATGACGTAGAGCGTGCGGCCGTCGCCCGACCAGCCGGCCTCGGAGACGAGCGGCTTGTCGCTCGTGCGCTTCTTCCTCGCCGAGTCCATCGGGGGCGAGACGAGCTCCTGCAACAGCTCGCCCGTGCGCGTGTCGAAGACCTGGACGAACTGCTTGCTGTAGGTGAGGAACATCCGCCCGCCCGGGTGCGCCTTGACGTGGGTCTCGTCCTCGACGGTCTCGACGGTCGTGTCGTACCTCTGGCCGTCTACCTCCTGGCTCTGCGTCTGGCTGGAGACGACGTAGACGAGCTTCTTCCCGTAGAGGTGCTTGCCGGTGGCGGCGTCGAAAGCGGTCAGGGCGCGGTTGGTTATGACGGCGTAGGTCTGGTCGTCGAGCCAGCCGGTCGGCGCCGCGCCGTCAGGCAGGTCGAGCCTCTTCTCGCCGCCCGCGGCCTCGTAAACCTGTAGCCTCCGGCCCGCGTCCGCGGCGAGGATTCTCGCGCCGGGGCTGAACAGAGCCCCATCGGCCGGGCGCACCGGGACGGGCTTGATCTCATACTTCTGTCTCAGCTCGTAGCGCGTCCCGCCGCCCTTCTCTATCTCGAAGACGACGAGCCTGCGGTCCGCGTCTTCGGACTTCGGCGGCTGCGCGAGGAGGGCCAGGTATCTCTCGCCGGGGCTGACGTAGGCTTCGCGGATTCTGTCCGCCGCGTCGCCCCGGGCCGACGGGATGGTCTGCTCGGCCCTGCCGCTTTCGATGTCCCAGATGGCGAACGGGCCTTCGCCGCCGCTCGTGTACTTGATGACGAGGAGGTTGACCCTGTCGCCGACGACGTAGAAGCACTTCCGGCCGTCGGCCGTCAGATACCACCAACTGAGCCTGTCAGTCGGCAGCGACCCCTTCTGCGCGAAGGTTTCGCCGTCCCAGAAGCTCACCACCGTCGAGTCGTCGTATCTGATGAGCGGGGCGGACTGGCTGCTGGCGGTGACGAGCGTCCTTCCGTTCTAGCTCCAGAAGCCGGCGCGCACGGGCTTCGAGGTCTTCAGCTCCGCGACCCGCCCGCCCTTCTCCAAATCCCAGACCGAGGCCGCCGCCCCGCCGAAGAGTTTAAGGCCGCGGGTCTTGTGGACGAGCATCCGTCGGCCGTCGGGGCTGACGTGCCCCCGGCTGTCGTCGCCGAGCTTCGGCAACTCGATTGAACGCTCGCTCGCGTACCTCGCCGCCGCCGCGTCCAGCACCCTCACGCTCCTCAAGCCCACCAGCACCAGCCGGTCCGCGCCCACGGGCCTGTGCGCGACGACGCGCTCGCGCTCGTCGCCGAACGCCAGCTCGCCCCTGCGTTCGAGGAGCGGCCTCGCCTGCGCGAGCGCGCCCGCCGCAAGGAGCAGGCACGGGAGAAGGGCTTGTAAGAATCTCTTTGTCATCGCTCACCCCCGCGGGTCAGCCCTTAAGAGTCGCCCTTCGTAGGACGCAGGACGGCTCGATTCTCTTTCGTGACCCTGATGAGGAAGCGGAGAGCTTCATTAACCGCGTCGGCGTCCGGGAATGCTTCGGCCACGTCAGGCTCCAGCCTGACGATGTCTCCGAAACTTTTGCGGCCCGCTCCGAGCCTCCTCACACGCAAGGCCCGCAAATCATATTCGGGGCGAAGCTCATCCTCCATCTCCGTCTCAGCCTTCTTCATAATCTTTTCGCTCGGCCGGCGTCACCTCTCTTGAACTGATTAAGCGAAGAGCGTCGCCACTTTCAGTGTACGAGACTATCAGCAGGCGCCCTTGCGCTGACTGCCCGATGATAATATAGCGATGCTCGTCGTAGGAATGGTCGGGGTCGTAGAAGTCAACGTAGAGTGGATCGTCGAAGATCGTTTTCGCCTCTTCAAAAGAGACCCCGTGCTTCTCAAGATTGGCCGCCGCCTTCACCTCGTCCCACCCGAAATTCATGTGCGCACCGCCCGCTCTCGGCTGTAGGACGCGAGGTTACTCGCCGGCCGCGCCGAGCATGGGAATCTTCAGGCCCTTGGTGCGGGCGGTCTCTTCGGCCTCGTCGTAGCCGGCATCGACGTGGCGGGCGACGCCGAGGCCGGGGTCGTTGGTGAGGACGCGGTTTAATCTCTTCGCGCCTTCGGGCGTGCCGTCGGCGACGGAGACCTGGCCGGCGTGGAGCGAGTAGCCGATGCCGACGCCGCCGCCGTGGTGGAAGGAGACCCAGGAGGCGCCGCTGGCCGTATTCAACAGGGCGTTGAGGATGGGCCAGTCGGCGACGGCGTCGGTGCCGTCGCGCATCCCTTCGGTCTCGCGGAAGGGCGATGCAACGCTGCCGGTGTCGAGGTGGTCGCGGCCGATGGCGACGGGGGCCTTCAGGTCGCCGCGCTTGACGAGTTCGTTGATGGCCTCGCCCATCTCGGCGCGCTCGCCGTAGCCCAGCCAGCAGATGCGCGCCGGCAGGCCCTGGAACTGCACGCGGTCGCGCGCGAGCCGGAGCCAGCGGTTGAGCGTGCGGTCGTCGGGGAAGAGTTCGAGCGCGAGGTCATCCGTGCGGCGAATGTCTTCGGCGTCGCCGGACAGAGCCACCCAGCGGAACGGCCCCTTGCCTTCGCAGAAGAGCGGGCGGATGTACTCGGGCACGAAGCCGGGAATCTCGAAGGCGTCACGGCAGCCGGCGTCGAAAGCCTGCTTGCGGATGTTGTTGCCGTAGTCGAAGGCGACGGCGCCCGCGCGCTTCAACTCCAGCATCGCCTCGACGTGGCGGGCCATGCTCGCCGCCGAACGCCCGACGTAAGTCTTCGGGTCCGCGCGCCGCAGCTCTTCCGCCTCTTCGAGACTCAGGCCCTCGGGCACGTAGCCGTTCAAGGGGTCGTGCGCGCTCGTCTGGTCGGTGACGGCGTCAACGCGGACGCCGCGGCGAACAAGCTCGGGCAGGACTTCCGCGCAGTTGCCGACGAGGCCGACGGAGACGGCGCGCTTCTGCTCCAGGGCGTCCTCGCAGATGCGCAGCGCCTCTTCGAGCGAGAGGGCGAGGCGGTCGCAGTAGCCTTCGCGGACGCGCCGCTCGATGCGCGCGCGGTCAACGTCTATGCCGAGGAAGACGGCGCCGTTCAGCGCCGCCGCCAGCGGCTGCGCGCCGCCCATCCCGCCCATCCCGCCCGAGACGACGAGGCGGCCTTCGAGCGTCCCGCCGAAGTGGCGGTCGGCCATCGCGGCGAACGTCTCGAAGGTGCCCTGCACGATGCCCTGCGTGCCGATGTAAATCCACGAGCCGGCCGTCATCTGCCCGTACATCATCAGGCCGCGCCGCTCAAGCTCGTGGAAGTGGTCCCAGTCGGCCCACGCGCCGACGAGGTTCGAGTTGGCGATTAGCACGCGCGGCGCGTACTCGTGCGTGCGGAAGACGGCGACGGGCTTGCCCGACTGCACGAGCAGCGTCTCGTCGTTCTCAAGCCGGGTCAGCTCGCGCACGATGGCCTCGAACGCCGGCCAGCTCCGCGCCGCCTTGCCCCGCCCGCCGTAGACGACGAGGTCTTCGGGCCGCTCGGCCACATCCGGGTCGAGGTTGTTCATCAGGCAGCGGAGCGCGGCCTCCTGGTGCCAGCCCTTGCAGTTGAGCGCGGCGCCGCGCGGCGCCCTGACGGTTCTACTTGGAGTCATGGTCTTGCCTGCGAGTTAGTTGTTCCTTCGCTCCTGAATCCCGCGGACGACTTTCGTCACGAGGCCGCGGGGGAAGAGGCCGACGGTGCGGGCGAGGAGGCTGTTGCGGAGGCCGGGGATGACGAGGGCCTTGCCGGCGAGCAGGCCGCGGTAGCCCTCCTCGGCGACCTCGCGCGCGGTCATCGCCCCGCGCTCGAAGAGCTTCGACTCCTGCATCCCGGCCGCCGCGACGAAGCCC
>DATHBF010000500.1:0-3588 GCA_035296285.1 Pyrinomonadaceae bacterium
CGGTGCGCAGCGTCGGGCGCCAGGGCTCAAGGCCCGCGGCCCACTGCTTCGGGTCGGTCGGCTGGCCGTCGTAGTGCGCGTAGAGGACGACGGTGCGCGCGGCGCCCTCGACCTTCCACTCGCCGTAGACGGCCGGCGGCGCGCCCGCCGCGCCGGCTTCGAGCAGCCGCGGGGCGAGGCCGCGGCGCCCCATCATCTTCACGATGTGTTCGGCGTTGCGCCTGATGTTCGCGCGGTCCGAGGCGACGTTCGGGATTGCCAGAAGCTCCGCGAACTCCGCCAGCAACTCGCGCTCGTGCGCCTTCCTGTAGTCTCTCACCGGCGACTGCCCGCGCGCCGCCGGCCCGACCACCAGAAGCAGGCCCAGCGCCAACGTCAAACTCCGCCCCATCACGGCTCCCCTCCTTCAACTGCGTGTCAGGAGGTTTTAACACAGAGGACACACGGGGGGCGCAGATAAAAACCCGACCTCAAATTTGCTTAAATCCGCGCGGCGCGGGGGTCCGATTGATATAAGACGGCGGGCGGTTTATACTCCGTGTCGTACAAGGCGGCTCGGAAATTTTCGGCGCAGGCTGGCCCTTGTCACAATCGGAAGCTCGCCCGTGACAAACGCCCCTCAGCACGACGTTACAAGACTTCTGGTCCGGCTGACGGACGGCGACCGCGCCGTCCTCGACGACCTGCTCCCGCTCATCTACGGAGAGCTGCGGCGACTGGCCGGCGGCTACCTGCGCCGCGAGCGCCAGGGCCACACCCTGGAGCCGACGGCCCTCGTCCACGAAGCCTACCTGCGGATGGTGGACCAGACGCAGGTGCGCTGGCAGAACCGCGCGCACTTCTTCGGCGTCGCCGCCCAGATGATGCGCCGCATCCTCGTCGACCACGCCCGCGCCCACCAGGCCGAGAAGCGCGGCGGCGAGGCGGTGATACTCTCCCTCGACGAGAACATCGATGTCTCGGGCGAGCGTTCGGCCGAACTCGTCGCCCTCGACGAGGCGCTCGAACGCCTCGCCGAGATCGACCCCGAGAAGAGCCGCGTCGTCGAGCTCCGCTTCTTCGGCGGCCTCTCCGTCGAGGAGACGGCCGAAGTCCTCGGCGTCAGCGCCCCCACCGTCAAGCGCCACTGGCGCATGGCAAAGGCTTGGCTCTACGGCCAGATGCAGCGAACGTAAACCGTCAATCGCGAATCGTAAATCGTTAACCGGAAGAGACTGCTTTTAACGATTGACGATTTACTGCCTTTTAAGATGTCCCCCGAAAACTGGAAGCGGATAGAAGATATTTTTCAGGAGGCGCTCGACCTCTCCCCCGAAGAGCGCCCCGGCTTCGTCGCGGACGCCTGCGAGGGTGACGCGGCGCTGCGCCGGGAGGTCGAGCTGCTGCTGGAGCAGTACGACGAGGCCGGCGACTTCATCGAAGCCCCGGCGGTCGCCTACGCCGGCACGGCCGTCCGCAACGCCTCACCCTACGAGACAACCGCCGAAGACTCGCTCGCCGCCGTGGACCCGATGGCGGGCCGCCGCGTCGGCGCCTACCGCATCATCCGCGAGGTCGGCCGCGGCGGCATGGGCGCCGTCTACCTGGCCGAGCGCGCCGACAGCGCCTTCCACAAGATGGTCGCCGTCAAGGTCGTCAAGCGCGGGATGGACACCGACTTCATCCTCTCGCGCTTCCGCCACGAGCGACAGATTCTCGCCAGCTTTGACCACCAGAACATCGCGCGCCTCTTCGACGGCGGCTCGACCGACGACGGCCTGCCCTACTTCGTCATGGAGTACGTCGAGGGCCTGCCGCTCTACCGCTTCTGCGACGGCCGCCGCCTGAACATCGCCGAGCGCCTCAAACTCTTCTGCCAGGTCTGCGACGCCGTCGCCTACGCGCACCAGCACATGGTCGTCCACCGCGACCTCAAGCCCTCGAACGTCCTCGTCACGGCCGAAGGCGTCCCGAAGCTCCTGGACTTCGGCATCGCCAAGCTCCTCAACCCCGAGATGATGCCCGACACCGTCACGCCGACGGCGACGGCCATGCGGCTGATGACGCCCGAGTACGCGAGCCCCGAGCAGGTGCAGGGCCTCGCCGTCACGCCCGCCTCCGACGTGTATAGCTTGGGCGTCATGCTCTACGAGCTTCTGACCGGCCACCGCCCGTACCGCGTCGCCAGCCGCGTCCCGCACGAGGTCGCCCGCGTCATCTGCGAGGAGGAGCCCGAGCACCCCTCGCGCGCCCTGACGCGCGCCGACGACGTGCTCCCGGCCGAAGGCGGCCCGCAGACGCCCGAGTGGATTTGCCGCGTCCGCGGCGGCTCGGCCGACTCGCTGCGGCGCGAGCTAGCCGGCAACCTCGACAACATCGTCATGAAGGCGTTGCGGAAGGAGCCCGCGCGCCGCTACGAGTCGGTCGAGCACCTGCGCGACGACATCACGCGCCACCTCGACGGCCGCCCCGTCTCCGCTCCCTTCCACTTCGCGCCCACGGTCCGCTTCCCGCGCTCGGACGGCGAGCCGACGACGGGCGAGAAGTCCATCGCCGTCCTGCCCCTCAAGACCATTGACGCGGGGCGCGGGATGGGCGACAAGGGCGACGACTACTTGAGCGTCGGCCTCGCCGACGCGCTCATCACGCGCCTGAGTTCCCTGCGCCGCTTCTCGCTCAGGCCGACCAGCTCGGTCCTTCGCTACAGCGACCCGACCTCGGACCCCATCATCGCCGGCCACGAGCTGGGCGTCTCCTACGTCCTCGACGGCCGCATCCGCCGCGCCGGAGACTCCATCCGCGTCACCGTCCAACTGCTCGACGTGCGCAGCGGCTCGACCGTCTGGGCCGGCCAGTTCGACGAGAAGTTCACGGACGTGCTCCACCTCGAAGACGTGATCTCGTCGCAGGTGGCCGAAGCCCTCGTCCCGCAACTTTCGGGCGACGAGCGCGTCCGCCTCGCCAAGCGCGGCACCGACAACGCCGCCGCCTTCGAGGCGTACCTGCGCGGCCGCTACCACTGGAACGCCTTCACCGAGGAGGGCTTCGCCAAGTCCATCATCAGCTTCCACCAGGCCATCGCGCTCGACCCCGAGTACGCGCTCGCCTACGCCGGCATCGCCGACTACTACAACTGGGTCGGCGTCTACGGCGTGATGCCCTTCTCGGAGTGCGCGGCGGCGGCCAAGGAGGCGGCGAGCAAGGCCGTCGAGCTCGACCCCTCCTTAGCCGAGGCGTTCAGCGCCCTCGGCTTCGCCACCTCCAGCCACGACTTCGACTGGGCGACGGCCGAGGCCCAGCACCGCCGCGCCCTAGAGCTCAACCCCAACTACGCCACGGGGCGCCACTGGTACGCCTTCCACCTCATGATGGAGGGGCGCTTCGAGGAGGCGCTCGCGGAGCTGCGCGTCGCGCTCGACCTCGACCCGCTCTCGGCGAGCATCCAGCAGGGCCTCGGCTGGTGCTTCTACCAGTCGCGCCGCCCCGAGGAGTCCGTCGCCGCCCACCGCAAGCTGCTCGAAGCCGAGCCGCGCTTCGCCTACGGGCGCCTGACGCTCAGCTGGGCCTTGAGGCTCGCCGGCCGCCCGGAAGAGGCGGTGCAGGAGGCGG
>DATHBF010000501.1:0-7463 GCA_035296285.1 Pyrinomonadaceae bacterium
GGCGGCGAAGCAGTCGGGGCGGGCGCGCGTGCCTTCGGTTGAAATGCCCGCCCCGTTCGAGTCGCTCGTCTCGCGCGAAGGGGCGCTGCGCGTGCTCTTCGCGGAGCGCGGCGGCGCGTCGCTCGGCGAAGTCGCGCGCGGCGACGCCGCGGAGGCCGTCGCACTGGTCGGGCCGGAAGGCGGCTGGGAGGCGGAAGAGTTGGAGGGCGCGCGCGGGCGAGGCTGGAGGCTCGTGACGCTCGGCGGGCGGACCCTGCGCGCCGAGACGGCGGCCGTCGTCGCCTGCGCCCTCGTCCAACACCTGTTCGGCGACCTCAACTAAGACTCAAAACGCTCAATCATTCGAGCTTTCGTTCGTGGGCGAGGGCGCGCAGGGCCGCGTTTAGCTGGTCCTGGAGGCGCTGGCGCTCGTCTCGCGGAAGACGGAGACGCGCGCGCCCTCCATGCGCGTCTGCACGATGGGGATGAGGGCCGAGCGGTCGCGGCGGACGGTGACGGGGTGGCCTATCTGGTACTCGAAGAGGTCGCCGAGGAGACCGGCGCATCCGAAGAACGTGCGGCG
This sequence comes from Pyrinomonadaceae bacterium, assembly GCA_035296285.1. Classification (GTDB taxonomy): domain Bacteria; phylum Acidobacteriota; class Blastocatellia; order Pyrinomonadales; family Pyrinomonadaceae; genus QHXN01. Next base: position 563 of record DATHBF010000501.1, read on the forward strand.
TGCAGCTTTCTTGATGCCCTTTCGCAAAAAGAAGGTTGGATTGGGGCAACCGGTAGACAGTAGACGGTAGTCTCTAGACAGTAGGCGCTGCGCGTTTCACCACTGTCTACCGGCTGCTGCTTCCACTTCACTTTTCGGCGGCGCGGGAGCAGAATGACCGAGTCGAGAAATCCCGAAAACGCGGGCCGGGCCGGGCTCGTATAAAAGTTCGGCGGGCACCCGGTAAGGAGAACCGAGAAGCACATGGCTTACAGCAGGGACGAGGCGGTCGAGCGGGCGCGCAAGGACCTGGCCGCGCGACTCGGCGTCGCGGAGGATGAGGTGCGGGCCGAGTCGGTCGAGGAAGCCGACTTCCCGAACACCGCGCTCGGCGCGCCCGTCGCCGACGAGATGAGCGGGATGATGATCTCGACGGGCTGGCGCATCCGCCTCTCGGCCGGCTCGGGCAAGCCGTACGAATACCGCGCCGACCGCAACCAGCTCCGCCTCTACAACTTCAAGGGCAAGAACTACCGGATTTGATCCGAGGAGTGTGAGATGAACCGACGCAATTACGTCCCCCACCTGGCGCTGGCCGGGTTCCTGATTCTGCTGGCCGCCGTCGCCGGGCAGCTCTCGCGCTGGGAGTGGAACAGTTACGACGATGACGACGACGTGGTCATCAAGCGCGAAGAGGCCGCGAAGCGCGAGGCCCCGGCGGCCGGCGCGCCCGACCTGCTCGAACCGGACGAGCCCGAGGTGCTGGTGCGCTTCCGGCCCGGCACGTCGCGCGAGCGCATCGAGCAACTCGCCGCCGGGATGAACGACCGCGTCGAGGACGAGGTCGAGTCGGTCACGGGGCTCTACGGCGTTGACGACCAGGACGGCCGCCCGGCCGCCGAGGTCGCCGCGCAGTACTCCGGGCTCGCCGAGGTCGAGTACGCCGAGGCCAACGAAGTCATCAGGCTCGACCCCGTCGAGCGCGGCGGCAGTATTAGCGGCCGCTTCCTCCCCTCGCTCGACGGCGGCCCGAACGACCCGCTCCTCTCGGAGCAGTGGGGCCTCGTCAACACGGGTCAGCGCGAGGGCGCGCAGGGCGCCGACATCGGCGCGCTCGCCGCGTGGTCGAAGTCGCGCGGCAGCGACGACGTGGTCGTCGCCGTCCTCGACAGCGGCGTCGACTACAGGCACGAAGACCTCCAGGCCAACATGTGGCGCCGCCCCGACTACCTCGACCTCTACGTGGACGACGAGCTGGGGACGATTGACGACTACGACGGCTTCAGCGCCGTGGACTCGGACCGCGACCCGATGGACGAGAACGGCCACGGCACGCACTGCGCCGGCATCGTCGGCGCCGAGGGCGACAACCTGCTCGGCGTCGTCGGCGTCAACTGGCAGGTCCGCATCATGCCCCTGAAGTTCATGGGCAAGGGCGGCTTCGGGACGACGAAGGACGCCATCGAGGCCATCAACTACGTCATCCAGCGGAAGCGCGACGGCGTCAACGTCCGGGTCATCAGCGCGAGCTGGGGCTCGCGGCAGAGGTCGAAGGCGCTCGAAGACGTGATACGCCGCGCGGGCGAGGAGGGCGTCCTCTTCGTCGCCGCCGCGGGCAACGACGGGGCGAACGCCGACCGCCTGCCGCACTACCCTTCGAGCTACAAACTCCCGAACGTCCTCTCGGTCGCGGCGCTCGACCGGCGCGACCGGCTCGCCTCCTTCTCCAACTACGGCGCCAAGAACGTCCACGTCGCCGCGCCCGGCAAGGAGATTCTGAGCACGTGGCCGGGCAACGCCTACCAGGAGCACTCGGGCACCTCGATGGCGACGCCCTTCGTCTCGGGCGTCGCCGCGCTCGTCCTCTCGCGTGAATCGAACCTCTCGGTCCGAGAGCTGCGCGACCGACTCACCGACACGGCCGACAAGCTCGACGTGCTCCAGGGCAAGGTCTCCTCCGGCGGCCGCGTCAACGCCGCCCGCGCCCTCGGCGTCAGGTAGAGATTAGCGGGACTGGGTTTTCGACACGGAGGGCACAGAGAAGAAATGAATCTTCTCTGTGCCCTCTGTGTGTACTCTGCGCCCGCGGAACGGTTCCGCCGTTCCAGTGAAAGGTTACGCCGTTCTAATGCATGGTTCCGCCGTGCCTCGGCACGGGGCTGCGTTCCTCAGAAGAAAAGCCTCGTTCCGCGGCACAATTCTTCCGTTCCTTGGAACGGCGTAGTTGCTCCGTGGAACAGAGGAGCCGTTGTGTGAAACGGCTCCTCTGTTCCACGGAACCGGGCCACGTTCCGAAGCACGGGGCCGCCATTCCGTGGGGCGGCCGGTCAGCGATGGCCGCGGGGAAGATATATGTACGAGTTGAATCTTAAAGGCCAAGTTCTGGTAAGAGGCGGCCTAAAAACCCGCCTCTTTTAAGCCCTTTATAAACATTAAGTTAAACACACATTGGCCTCTAAGTTATTGACAATACAACATTTTAGCTTGTCTAGACATCAAAAGAGCGCTACCATCCAGCTAGCAGAAACCACTCTGCTGTATGCGAAAGTCGGCTCTACATGCCGTGCACCCGGTAATCGGGTCTAGCTACAGCGGGGTGGTTTTGTTTATGTCAAAGAGATTATCCTTATTTCTTCTGTGCTTTCCCCCAATGTGCTTGTGGTAGTAGCGATTGTTCGGATAATTCTGTGTATCATATAGGTCTCTAATAAACCTCACTTTGTCTCCGATATACTCGTAATATCGCATCTCTCTTTTAGTGTACGCGCGTTGCAGCGCCCAACTTACGTAATCAATTACACTCAGGCAGGGCTCACCTTTCGGACTTTGGGGTTGCACGGTAATCGTAGTGTCAACTTTGCCGTGCTCCCCTTCAAATATCTCTTTGGCTTTGAAGATTGCCGCTGAGAAGGGTTGCTGCCTATCACGAGAGCCACGCACGGCAAAGGTAATATAGTTATGTCGGTAACGGTGAAGTACATCCCGAAAAGATTTAGTCACTAGATGGTCATAGAAGCGATTTTCGTTGGCGCGAAAATCATTTCTAAAGACCTTTTCAATCTTACGCGCTACAACAAACTGTGCTGTGAAGTCTAAATCTCTAATCAGTCTATAGAACAGATACCTAATCTCTGGGGCATCATCTGTCGCGTGAAAGGCGACAGCCGTTTTCGCAATGGACGGGATACGTTTAAAGTATGGGTCATTGCAAACCTCCTGCTGTAATTCGAGAATACTTTTCCGCATAGAGCGCGGGTCTTGGGTTTCAATAAATCCTATGATTAAAAGCGCCGAGCAACCTGATTGGCCGACGATAAGATTGCCCTTAGCATCATAGAAAACAGGGTCGCCTGATTCATCTACGAAGAAATGCGACGACCCTTCTTCGGTCTTCTTCATAGGGGCTCATTATAAACCCCCAATCTAATAAAAATCTGCCTCAAAACCTCTAATCCTGCCTCTAAACTGCTTATGAATCCGACCTTTTGAGGCAAAGCCCTCCGGTGGGGCTTTGCCCAAAACCCCTTACGCTTAAGCACTTTTTGGGTAAGGGAAGGGTTTTGGGCAAAGCTCTGCGTCCTCTGTGTTTAATCTCTGGCCCGCTGACTGTATAATCCGGACTTCAAACACCAGTCCGAAGAAAGCGAGGGAACCCGCACCGATGAGCGCGTCTACGCCGACACGAGAAACCACGCCCGAACTCGACCAGCTCTGCATCAACACGATTCGCACCCTCTCGCTCGACGCCGTGCAGCGCGCCGAGTCGGGCCACGCCGGCCTGCCTTTGGGCGCGGCGCCGATGGCCTACGTCGTCTGGACGCGCTTCATGCGCCACAACCCGCGCAACCCGAAGTGGAAGGGGCGCGACCGCTTCCTCCTCTCGGCCGGCCACGGCTCCATGCTCCTCTACTCGCTGCTTCACCTGACCGGCTACGACCTCCCGCTCGAAGAGCTGAAGAGCTTCCGCCAGTGGGACTCGAAGACCGCCGGCCACCCCGAGAACGTGCTCACGCCCGGCGTCGAGATCACTACCGGCCCGCTCGGGCAAGGGTTCGCCAACGGCGTCGGCATGGCGATGGGCGCCGCCCACCTCGCCGCCCGCTTCAACCGCCCCGGCTTCCCCCTCATCGACAGCCACATCTACGCCATCGTCTCCGACGGCGACTTGATGGAGGGCGTCGCCTCCGAGGCGGCCTCGCTCGCCGGCCACCTGAAACTCGGCAACCTCATCTACCTCTACGACGACAACCGCATCACCATCGAGGGCTCGACCTCGCTCGCCTTCACCGAAGACGTGCCCAGGCGTTTCGAGTCTTACGGCTGGCACACCTCGACGGTCGAAGACGGCAACGACCTCGACGCCATCGAGCGCGCCATCGGCGAAGCCCGCGAAGTGAAGGACCGCCCCTCGCTCATCTCCGTCAAGACCATCATCGGCTTCGGCATGCCCGCCGCCGGCACGCGCAAGGCCCACTCCGACGCGCCCGGCGAAGAGGCCGTCCGCGCCACCAAGCGCAACCTCGGCTGGCCCGAGGGCGAGGACTTCCTTATCCCCGACGAGGCGCTCGCGCAGTTCCGCAAGTCCGTCGAGCGCGGCGAGCAGCAGGAGCGCGAGTGGAACGAGCTGGTCGAGCGTTACGCGAGCGAGAATGAGGAGCTGGGGCGCGCGTGGCAGGAGACGATGAGCGGCGAGCTGCCCGCCGGCTGGGAGTCGCACCTGCCCGCGTTCGAGGGTGCGAAGGCCATCGCGACGCGCGCCGCCTCGGGCGAGGTCATCAACGCCGTCGCGCCGCACCTGCCGATGCTCGTCGGCGGCTCGGCCGACCTCGCGCCCTCGAACAACACCGACATCAAGGAGGGCGGCAGCTTCCAGCACGGCTCTTACCAGGGCCGCATCCTGCACTTCGGCGTGCGCGAGCACGCGATGGGCGCGGCGCTCACCGGCATGAGCCTCAACGGCGGCCTCATCCCCTACGGCGGCACCTTCATGTGCTTCTCCGACTACATGAAGCCGGCCATCCGGCTCGCCGCGCTTTCCGAGGTGCAGGTCATCTACGTCTTCACGCACGACTCCGTGGGCTTAGGCGAAGACGGGCCGACGCACCAGCCCATCGAACAGCTCGCGGGCCTGCGCGCCATCCCGAACCTGTACGTCATCCGCCCGGCCGACGTGCACGAGACGCGCGAAGCCTGGCGGCTCGCGATACTCCGACGCCACGCGCCGACCGCGCTCATCCTCACGCGCCAGAAGGTCGCGCTCATCGACCGCACGCGCTTCGCCCCGGCCGAGGGCGCGCGCCGCGGCGCCTACGTCCTGGCCGACTCGGTGGACGAGAACGGGCAGGCCGCGACGCCGCGCCTCGTCATCCTCTCGACCGGCTCCGAAGTATCGTTGGCGCTGGAAGCGCGCGAGACTTTGCAGAATGAAGGCGTGCCCGTGCGCGTCGTCTCGATGCCCTGCTGGGAGCTGTTCGAGGAGCAGGACCGCGGCTACCGCGACAGCGTCATCCCGCCCGCGGTCACGGCGCGTTTAGCCGTCGAGGCGGGCTCGCCTCTGGGCTGGGACCGCTACACGGGCCTCGCGGGCGACCGCCTCTGCCTCGAACGCTTCGGCGCCTCCGCCCCCGGCGACCGCGCCCTCAAGGAACTCGGCTTCAACGCCGAGAACGTCCTCGCCCGCGCCCGCGCTTTACTACAGTAGGCAGTTGAAGAAACTCAATCTCGTGAAGAGAGACGGCCGGATGCCCAACGCACCGGCCGTCTCTCTCTTTAACTGCCTACTGTTCAGAAAACCACCCGCATCGCAGCCGGCATGACGCGGAACTCGGCGGGCGTGTGGCCCCGCACGTCGCCGTCGGCCTCGACGGGCAGTTGTTCGGTGTCGGCCTGTATCCTCACGCGGCGGCCGCGCGTGAGTTTGACTTTCGGGTTGGCGAGGTGGCCCCCGCGGTGGACGCGCGTCAGCTCGCGCACGAGGCCCGCGCGTCCGATCCGGCAGACGGCGAGCACGTCGAGCAGGCCGTCGGTCAGGCTCGCCGCGGGCGAGAAGTTCATGCCGCCGCCCGCGTAGGCGCCGTTGACGACGGCCAGCAGGTTCGTGCCGCACTCAAGCCAAGGCCCGCCGTCCACCTCGACGCGCACCGCCCGGTTGCGCCACTCCGCGAGCGAACGCACCGCCGCCAACGCGAAGCGCGCCTCGCCCGGCAGCCGCCTCACGTGGTCGCCCTGTGCGCCCACTCGCGCCGCCACCTCGGCGCCGATGCCGAGCGTCGCCGCGTTCAGACAGACGAACCGCCGCGCCCCCGCGTCAACGCTCCCCAGAAGCACGTCCACGCGCCGCCCGTCGTCAACCGCCCCGCGCCGGCAGTGCCCGACGAGACGCGCGAGCCACGCTTCGAGCGGTTCCCGCTTTCCCCCCGTCAGCCCGCGCGCGAAGTCGTCGCCCGTCCCCGCCGGCATGACCGCGAGCGCCGACGAAGCGTTAACGGCGCGCGGCGTGCCGCCCCCGCCCGCGTCTTCGCACGGCTCGAAGTAGCCGGCCGCGCCCGCCGAGAGCGTGCCGTCGCCGCCGACGACCGCGACCGTCCGAACCCCCGAGGCGAAAGCGGCGCGCGCCGCCGCCTCCGTCTCGCCCGGCCTCACCGACTCGCGCACCTCGAAGGGGACGCCCGCCCGACCGAGCGCCGCCCTCACGACCGGCGCCGCCGCGCGCGCACGCGCCGCCGCGTTGTTGACGATGACCAGCAGGCCCCCCGACTCTCTCATGCGTGCGGCAACTTTAACATGCCCGGTGCTAAGCTTGAGGCGCGAACGGGAGGGCGAAAGAGATGGGCGAAGAGAAGATGCCGGCCGTCGTTATCGTCTCGCACGAAGGCGGGGGCGGCTTAGAGGTGCGCGAAGTTGAAAAGCCCGTGGCGCGGGC
>DATHBF010000502.1:0-8637 GCA_035296285.1 Pyrinomonadaceae bacterium
TCCCGCGCCACATCCATGCGACCAGCTTCCGTGGCTTCCTGCTGAAAATCTCGTGGTTCGTCATCGCCTTTGCTTTAGACAGGGCGTTCATCTAGCAACTTGGATTATCTAAGGGGAAACCTCGCATGAAAGAGAGAATCAGGACCGGGAGAATTGCGCTGATCGCCTTCGTGGTGGGAACGGTCGCGGCGGCCGTGCTTCTGCTGGGCGGCCCGAGGGTGCCCCGCAGGGTTTGGTCGCCCGCAGCCCTGGACCCCGTGCCTGCTTCGTCGGCCGCCGCCGACAGCACCCCCTGGCACCTGGCGGCCCAGAGCGTAACCGAAGACCGGGGCGAGGCCACGGGCAGGCAGGCGAAGGTCGAGGTGCCGTCGCAGCTCCGCCATTACAGCGACACCCGGCGCTTCCTCGCCATCCAGGTGGCGGAGTGGAAGGAGCACTCGGTCGAGACGCCGCACGACTACGCCGGCCTCGCCGGGATGATTCGCGGTAGCGAGCTGGTCGAGGTGCCCGCCGCGACCGACAGCTACGTCCTCTACGGCGTCGGGGCGCTCGCCGACCAGGGGCCTTTCACCCACTACGACAAGTCGGCCAAGGGCAGCGTCGTCATCCTCGACGAAGCGGAACTCGAAAGCGAGCGCGCACGGCTCGAAGAGTCGGCGGCGCGCGCCCGCGAGGAGATCGTCTCGCTGAAGACGGAGGCCGACTCGCTGGACAAGACGGAGCGCTCGCGCCGCGCCTCGCTGCGCGCGCAGGCGGCGAAGAAAGAGAAGGCCCTCAAGGCCGAGTTGGATGCGGCCGAGCTGCTTGACTCCTCCTACGGGAAACCGGACAGGAGGCAAAGCCTGTTCGCCGAGCGCGACGCCCTGGCCTCTCTCGCCGTGGATTTCCACGGGCACAAGTACGACCTCGGCGACGCCCGCTCGCGCAGGGAGATGAAGGTGCGAATGCTCTCTCACCTACGCCCCGCGGCGCTCGCGGTCATGAAAGAGCTGGCCGCCTCGTACAACACGAGGTTCGGCCGCCCGCTCCCCATCACCTCGCTCGTGCGCCCCGACGAGTACCAGCACCGCCTGAGCAGGTCGAACTCGAACGCGACCCGCATCGAGGTGCCGCCCCACTCGACGGGGCTCGCCTTCGACATCCTCTACCGCTACATGACGGCCGAGGAGCAGGAGCACGTCATGGCAGACATCGCGCGGCTGCGCGACGAGGGGCGCGTCGAGTCACTCAGGGAGAACCGCGACCACTTCCACGTCTTCGCCTTCATGGACGGGCGCCGCCCCGCCGAAGACCTCATCGCCGAATACCTCGGCCACTCGGCGAAGGCCGGGCGTCAGGAGGAGTCGGAGCCCGCAGAGCGTCCCGAGAAAAAGGCGGTCCGGGCCGAAGGCAAGCAGGCCGCGAAGAAAGAGCCGGTGAAGAAGGCGGGCCGGGAAGCCGAGAAGCCCGCGGCGGCGGCGCGCAATGGGGCGCCGAAGAAGGCGACCGGCCGGCAGTCGGCACGAAAGCGTAAGTAGTAGCCGGGTTCCCTCCGTAACCATCACAGCCCACACCTTGAAACTCCAAGGCCGCCCTCGCGGCCTTTTTTTTTCACGCCGCGATGTCTTACTTCCAAAAATTAACTGTACGTCAATAATGCGGAGCGAATCCGGGATGGCCGGCCTGGCGTGCATCGCGGCGAAGGCCGCGGCCCGGTAAGTTTATGACCCGGTTCTTTTTAAATGATGACGAGACTCAACTTACCCGCCGTGGCACACCGCACGCATACAGGGAATCCGTTACCCGCCGGGACTCGAAGGAGAACCTCTCGCGTACGGGAGAGGTAAACGGAAGGAAGATTATTGATGCGCCCATCACTCAGGCCGGTCCTGCCGGCTCTTTTACTGACCTTGTTCAGTCTCTCCCTCCCTCAGCCGCCCGCCTTCGCACAGAAATCAGGAAAAGGTAAAGAGTCGTCGGGCGCGCACGTCCTCTGGCGCGACCCGGGTGACATCGCTTCGCGCGACCTCAGGTACGGGCCGGGCTCGCCGGAACTGGCGCCGCAGCCGCCGTTCTTCTTCCTCGAAGAGACGAAAAGCGGCGAGTCGCCGAAGTTCAAGGTCAGGGATGCGCGCGATGTCAGGTGGGGCGTCAAGCTGGGTCCGGAGGCCCAGTCCGAGACGGTCGCGACCCGCCTCGTCTGGGCGGTCGGCTACTTCACGGAGGAGGCCTACTACTTCGACGAGGTGAAGGTCGAGAACCTGCCCCGCCTCTCGCGCGGCCGGGAGTACGTGATAGGCAGGGCGGTGCGGGGCGCGCGCTTCGAGCCGGACCGCGAGAGTGTGAAGGAGGGGCCGGAGTGGAGTTGGCGCGACAGCCCCTTCGAGGGCTCGCGCGAGATGAGCGGGCTCAAGGTGCTGATGATTCTCCTGAACAACTTCGACGCGCGCAAGGGCAACAACCACATCCTCTACACGGACGCGGCCGGGGGCCGCGAGGCGCGCTACGTGGTAACGGACCTGGGCGCGACGCTCGGGCGCGCCGGGGGCCTCGGCGGCAAGCGCGTGAAGAACGACCTGGAGGCGTTCCTCTCCACCAGGTTCGTCCGCGGCGTTGACGACGGCGTGGTGGAGTTCGACTTCGACACGCGGCCACGAGGGTTCGGCCACCTGTCGGTCCTCCACCCGAAGTACTACCGCGGCGAGGTGAAGAAGGAGGCCGCGATGCGCGGCATCCCCGTCGAACACGCCGCGTGGATCGGCTCGCTGCTCTCGCAGGTGAGCGACGAGCAGCTCCGCGACGCCTTCCGCGCGGCGGGCTACGGCGAGGCGGTGATGGAAGGGTATGTCCGTGCGCTGCGAGAGCGCATCAACCAGCTCGTCCGGCTGCAAAGCATCTAGCCCGCGTCCGACGCAGACAAGGCAGACGGGGAGAAGAGCTAACATCAGAGGAGAACTCATGTCCCCGCTTTACGGATTCCGCCGAACACTCGCCCTCGCGTGCCTCGTCACCATCGGGCTCTCGCTGCCGGCCCACGCCGTCCAGGACGGGAAAGGTAAGAAGAAGAAGGAGGCGCCGCGCGGGACGCCGGTGCTCTGGCGCGACCCCGGCGACGTGTCCGCGCTCGACCTCTTCCACGGGCCGGGCGGCAGGGCGATGAAGCCGGACCTCCGCCGGCTCACCTTCATCAAGGAGGAGGGGGGCGGCTACTCGAAGAAGTACCGCGTGCGCGACGCGCGCGGCCGCGTCTGGGTCGCGAAGGCCGGCAAGGAGGCGCAGCCCGAGACGGCGGCGACGCGGCTGCTCTGGGCCGCCGGCTACATGCCCGAAATTACCTACCTCGCCCCGCGCGTGACCATCCCCGGCAAGGGCACGTTCGAGAACGTCCGCTTCGAGGCCCGGCCGTCGAACGTCAAGCGCTTCGACGAGTGGCGTTGGGAGGGCAACCCGTTCGCCGGCACGCGCCAGCTCCAGGGCCTCAAGCTCATGATGGCGCTCATCGAGAACTGGGACATCAAGGATTCGAACAACCGCATACTGGCCGTGGGGCGCGGGGGCCGGCCCGAGCTGCGCTACGTCGTCAGCGACCTCGGCGCGACCTTCGGCAAGACCGGCGGCCAGAGGTCGCCGATGGCCCTGCTCCGCAACGTCAAGGGCAGCCGCAACGAGCCGGAGGACTACGCCGGCGACAGGTTCATCAAGGGCGTCGAAGGCGGGCGAGTGCGGCTCGACTACGGCGGCAAGAACGGCGGCCTGATGCGCGACATCTCGGTCGAGGATGCGAGGTGGCTCGGGGGCATACTCTCGCGCCTCACCGGCCGGCAAATACGGGATGCCTTCCGCGCGGCCAACTACGGCCCCGAGGAGGTGCGGCTGCTTGCGGGCGAGGTCAGGCAGAGGATCAACGAGCTGGCAGCCCTCAGGAGGTAGCCGCCGCGCCGGATGGTGGCCCGCGGAGCCCGGGTTCCGTACCCGTCACGATGCGAAGGGGATTCTGACACGCGACCCTACAAGCCGGTAGATGATGAACCGGACCGGCCCGACCGGCGGGGCGGACTCATGCAGAGCTATGCCGGGCAGGGTACGCCGGAAGTTCATGACGCCTGGCCCGCGACACCCGCCGCCGCGGGTGAAGCGAAAAGCGACACGACAAATACGATCAAAGCTTTCTTCATGTGAATTTCACCGAATACCTACGGCGCTCTCGCATCATCTCTTCGGCGTCACGGTAAGATAGCTTGTAGCGTCACGCATAAAGTGATGATGCGGGGCTCGAAGTGACGCCACTCGAACGGGGACTTATGCTGCTTCAAGAGTACGATTCCCGGTGAGTGATGGCTGAGCTGAAGGGTGGATTATAAGCTCACCGGCAATTCCCGCAACAGTACCCGCCGCGCCACTCTGCCGCCAGGGGCGGGCGCGTCTTAAAAAGCCTCCCCGCCGCGCGCCGCCGCTGGCAGACCAATTCTCGTATCAGTTATGCTTCCCTACACACTCTTTTTACGCGCAAGGGGGTCGGGGTGAGGAAACCTGTTTACCTGTTAGTCGTGTCGTGCGTCCTGCTGCTCGCGGCGGTCAGGGCGCCGGGTCAAGGCCGCGGGGGCGAATCCGCCGGGCCGGGGCGCTCGCCGGCCGACGACTGGGCGCGCGCGGAAGAGGTCGTGCGCGCCATCCGGCTGCCGCAGATTCCCGCCCGCGACTACCCCGTAACCGACTTCGGCGCTCAGCCCGGCGGCACGGCCGACGCGCGGCCGGCCATCACGGCCGCGATTAAAAAGGCGTCCGACGAAGGGGGCGGCCGCGTCGTCATCCCGCCGGGGAAATGGCTGAGCCGCGGCCCCGTCCGCCTGGCGAGCCGAATCAACCTTCACGTCTCCGAAGGCGCCACGCTGCTCTTCGCCCCGGAGGCGCGCCACTACCTGCCGGTCGTGCTCACGCGCTGGGAGGGCACGGAGGTCTACGGCTACTCGCCGCTCATCTACGCCTTCGAGGTGCGCGACGTGGCCGTCACCGGCAAGGGCACGATAGACGGCAACGCCGCCAGCGAGTTCCTCACCTGGATAAGCAAGGCGGAGCCCGACTTCCAGCGCCTGCGCCGGATGGGCGCGGACGGCACGCCCGTCGCGGAGCGCGTCTTCGGCGAGGGCACGCACCTGCGGCCGAGCATCATCCAGTTCTTCCGCGCCGAGCGCGTGCTGCTCGAAGACTACACGGTGCTGAACTCGCCCTTCTGGGTCAACCACCTCGTCTACACGGACCACGCCACCGTGCGCCGCGTCCGCGTGGACAGCCACCACGCGAACAACGACGGCGTGGACGTGGACTCCAGCCGCCACGTGCTCGTCGAGCACTGCCACTTCCGCACCGGCGACGACTCGGTCGTGGTCAAGTCCGGGAGGGATAAAGACGGCCGCGACATCGGGCGCCCGAGCGAGCACGTCGTCGTCCGCCACAACGACATGGGCGGCGAGGACGGCATCGCCCTGGGCAGTGAGATGTCGGGCGGCATCCGGCACGTCTACTTCACCGACAACGTGCTGCGCAAGGGCGCGTCCGCCATCCGCTTCAAGGCCAACCTGGACCGCGGCGGCACGGTCGAGCACGTCCGCGTGCGTAACTTCACGGTCGAGGCGTTCGACAACCTCATCTGGTTCCAGCTCGACTACCCCGGCCAGCTCGGCGGCAACTTCCCCTCCACCTACCGCGACATCGTCTTCGAGAACTTCACGGTCGAGCGCGCCGGAACGGTCTTTAACGGCGACGCGCCGGCCGCCGCGCCGCTGCGTGACGTGACGCTGCGCAACTTCCAGGTCAAGCAGGCCGACCGCACGTTCATCCTTAAGAACGTCGAAGGACTGAAACTCGAAAACGTCCGCATCGGCGGCCAGCGGGTGGACGGCCGGCTCGAATGGCGGCAGGCCGCGCCGTGACTGTGGGCCGCCCGAACAATATTCTCGCCATGCGCATACGGAAGCTATTCATCCCGCTCGCACTCGTCTGGCTGCTCTTCACTCCGCCCCCTCCACCGCGCGTGGTTGCCCGCGCGCAGGCTGCTTCCGAGCGAACGATGCCAGACGTTAGCGGCCTGGCTTGGGTCGAGCGCGACACGTTTCTCGCCGTGCACGACGCCAAGAACCCGGAAGAGAATCACCTCCCGCGGGTCAGCCTGCTCCGGCTCCCGCGCTCGGCGGAGGGCGTCAGCTGGAAGCCGCTCGAAGTCTCCTGGCCGGCCGACGCGGCGAAGAGCAGCGACCTGGAGAGCGTCGCGCGCATCCCGGGCACGTCACGATTCCTGCTGGTCGAGAGCGGCGAAAGCAGTCACGGCGGCCGGCGATTCATCCGCATCTTCCTGGCCGAGCTCGGCGGCGAGTCGCTGACAATCCGCTCCGCCACGGAGTTCCCCTACCCGGTCAAAAATGTCGAGGGCAGCGCGGTGTCGAGGTCAGGCAACCGCCTCGTTTTCATGTGGGCCGAAAGGGGCGACGGTCAGGCGGGCACGAAGCTTTCCTGGGCGGATTTACAACTTGAGCCGTTCAGGCTGGGGGCGCCCCGGCAGGCGTACTTCAGGCCCGGCAACTTTACCGGCAAGAACTGGCGGCCGGTGAGCGCGATAGACGTAGACGGTCAAGGGCGAGTGTATGTCGCGTCCGCGTACGACCCGGAGGACGACGGCGGCCCCTTCGCGAGCGTAATCTGGCGGGCCGGCCAGGTGAGGGTTGATCGGGCGGGACTGGTCGCGGTCAACCTCCTCAGCACGCCGCGCCAGGTGGCGAGGCTTGACGGGCTGAAGGTCGAGGGCCTGGCAATCCGCGAAAGAGCGCGAGGGGCCAGCGAGCTATTCGCCGGGGTGGACGACGAGAACTACGGCGGGGCCGTGCGGCAGATTCCGCGTCAGCGATGATGCCCTCCGGTTATTTTTGAAGCGCGGGCGTCGCGGAGGTTGTCGAACCTCGGGTCGAGTTCGAGCAGGACGAGCAGGCTGAAACGCTCCCGGTAAGCCATCTCAAGCCACTCGAACGCCTTGTCCGTCTCTCCCAGCGCGGAGTAGATCATGGCGATGTCGTGCGGCGGGACGTAGGCGCGCGCCGCCTGTTCCTCCAGCTCCGCCAGAATACTCCGCGCCGCGTCGTAATCGCCCCTCAGCGCGAGCGTATGCGCCAGCGAGGCGCGCGCGTCCGAGCCGCCTTTGAACGGCGCCGACGCCTCGGCCCTGGAGTCGTCCGCGGAAAGGGCGATGGCGCTCCGGAACGCTTCGACGGCCTCCGCGTACCTGCCGAGCTGTTCGTAGGCCAGCCCGATGCGGAAGTGCGCCGTGACGAAATTCGGCTCGGTCTCCAGCACCCAACGGCACTGCCTGATGGAGTCGTCGAACCGGCGCGCGTAATAGAGCGCGCAGGCCACGTCGGTGTTGATAATCAGCGAGAGCGGGTCTAACTCCTGGGCCTTTCTTATCGAGGCCAGCGCCTCCTCCGCGCGCCCCTTGGACATCAGGTAGATGGCGAACCAGTCGTGCGCGGCGGCGTAGCTCGGGTTGAGCCGGAGCGCCTGCCTGAACTCCCTTTCCGCCTCCGGCCAGTCGCGCTCGTAGAACATCCTCACCAGCGCCAGCGAGGCGTGCGCCTCGGCCACGGTCGCGTCCAGTTCGATGGCCCTCAAGGCCGCCGCTTTCGCCCTCGGCATGGCCTCGCTCGGGAGCATGAAGCCGTATATCTCCAGGTGAACGTAGGAGGCGGCCATGCCGGCGTAAGCCAGGGCGTAGCCCGGGTCTTTTTCGACCGCGTCGGCGAAACATTCGAGGCTCCGCCGCAAGCCCTCCGAGGTCATCTTGTTCCAGTAATAGCGGCCCTTCAGATACGACTGGTAGGCCCCGCCGCTCTCCGTGTAGTGCTTCGTCAAAGACTGTCGCTCGGCGCCGGACAACTTGAGCGTCAGCGCGCCGGCCACCTGCTCGGAGATCGAGTCCTGCACGGCGAAGATGTCGGTGAACTTTTCGTCGAACGTCCCCGCCCAGATCGTCGCGCCTTCGGTGATGCTGACGAACTGCACCGTCACGCGCACGCGGTCGCCCGCCTTCTGCACGCGGCCGTCGAGCAGCGCCTCCACCCTCAACTCGCGGCCCGTCGTCAGGATGTCCCCGCCCGCCTCCATGTACTTGAGGACGGCCCCCGTGGGGCGGACGTTGATCTGGCCCAGGTTGCTCAGCTTGATGATGATGGCGTCGGCCATCCCCAGGCCGAGATAACGCTCGTCCGACTCGTGACCGGCCAGCGCCTTGAAGGGCAGGACGGCGATTGAGCGCGCGTGAGCCTGCGCGCCGACCTCCCTGACCTCCGCGACGAAGCGGTAGCCGAGCTTCGGGATGGTTTCGATGAACCTGTGCCCGCCTCGGCCGTCGCCGAGGGCTTTCCTGAGGGTCGAGACGTTGCGGTTCAGGCTGCCTTCTTCGACGAAGCTGTCGGGCCAAATCTCCCGCATGAAAGCCTCCTTCTCCAGCGCCCGCCCGCCGTTGCGCACGAACATCAGGAGAATGTCGAAGACTTTCGGCGTCAGCGTGACGGGGACGTTCTGGCGCAGCAGCAGGCGCTCCGCGGGGTCGAGACGGAAGGGGCCGAATTCATAAAAATGGCCGGAGAGGTCGGTGCTCATACGCCCTTTCGG
>DATHBF010000503.1:0-5409 GCA_035296285.1 Pyrinomonadaceae bacterium
TCGGCGGCGTCGGTGTAAGCGAGCCCGGCTTTTGTCGCCGAGAACTCCAGGACGCGGTTTGAGTCCTCGGCCGCCGCCGCCGCGGCGATTGTGCGGGCGCCGAACTGTATCGCCGCGTCAACGCCGCGCTGGAAGAAATCGGCGAGGAGGTTGCCGGTGAAGATGTCGCGCAGGCGCATCCCCGATCCGGCGGCGCGGTTCACGCCCTGCTCGAAGGCATCGGTGTCGGCCTTGAGCCCCTTAAAGGCGTCGCGCGCGCGCTCCTCACCCGAAACGTCAACGTCCACTCCGACGCGGTTCCGAGTCTCGTTAGCCATTCGCGTTACTCCCAGCCTGCTGCCTCCGCTCCCACGCCCTCACGCGCTCGGGCCGCAACTCCTCGCGCCTGACGAGGTCAATGCAGCGCGCTTCGAGCGCCGTGACGCCGCGCGGGTACTGGCCGCGCCGCGCCGACCGCGCCAGCTTCATCACGCGCTGAACGTCGCCCCATAGTGACGCGAAAGACCATTCGCACTCGCCCTCGCGGAAGCGCCGCCCCAACTCGCGCCGGGCAGACCGCTCGAAAAAATCAAGCTGCCTGCGCACCTCGCACTCGCCGCAGAAGTCGGGCAGGTCCGCCGGGCGCTCGTCATCTATCGTGCGCGCGCAAGGGGCGGGGCAGTCGTCAAACGCCGGATGAAGCCCCCGCAGAAACTCCTGAAGGTTGACCACCTCCCGCGCCATGACCTTGAACGCTTTTGGTGTAGGCGCTCGGGACCTGACTCGCCCGATACGCCCTCCACGCTCCTGATAGGATGGCCTCAAGCTCGGGCTTCGAGGCGTCGTCGAAGTAGGCGCGCATCCGCTCCGGGAGCGGGTCTATGTTGACCGTGCCCTGTGCGCGTTCTTCCTTCGTCAGACGCGGGAAGTCGTCGAAGCCTTCGGGCTCCTCCGCCGCCATCTCCGCGACGACGTTGACGAGGGCCTTGCGAAAGCTCTCGGCGCCCTCGTCTTCCTTCAGCCCGACGAAGACACGCTCGGCGTCGAGGGCGCTCTGCGGCAGCACCTTCGGGAAGTAGAAGGTGAAGGCGTCGCCCGGATACCACTTGTGATGAACAACGATTGCGACCGTGGGGTCGTATTTCGTTTTGCTGAAAGGCATCTCTCCGGTGCTCCTCTCGCGTGGACACTCACCGCCGCCGTCTTACGCCGGGACGGTCAACAGTCTGTCGTCGAGCGCGCCGACGAAGGTGACGCGGTCGGGCGCGGCCCCGCCGACGCTGACCGGCGTCGCGTCCAGGTTGATGACGCTGCGGCTCGCCTCGCCCGCGTAGCCGACGGGCGCGTCCTGGAGCGTGAGCTGCGCGCCGGCCGCGATGATCGAGGTCCCCTCGGCCGCGGAGCCGATGCGCAGGGAGAGCGCCAGCGTGTTCTCGGCCGCGGCCTGCGCGTAGAGCGGGTGCGCCTTCGTCCCGTAGACGACGAGCTGAAAGCCGCTCGCGTCGTTGCCCCGCTCCAGCCTGACGAGGTCAACCGCGTCAAAGGGGAACGGGTCATCATTCGAGTAAAGGCCGTTGTTGCGGTTGTAGCGGAAACTGCGCAGGTGCTCCGTGTAGTCCGTCCCGCCGATGACGAGCGCGCAGTCCTCGGCGTAGACGGGCAGGATGTTCGCGCAGGCCGGCGGCTCGTAGTCGGCGACGATGTCAACGTCGGCGTTGCCGACGAAGCTCGCCGCGAGTGAAACCTTGCCGCGCACGGTCGCCTCGATGTCGAGCGTATTCAGGACCATGTCGCTGTAAAGCTCGGCCGGCTCGTCGGAGTCTTCGGCGCCGATGAGAAAGGAGGTCGCCGGTAGCTGGTCGGAGACGAGGCGCGTGATCTGGTGGGTGCTCGGGCCTGTGCCGGCCGGCTCGCCCGCGTCGCCAAAGGCGAGCCCGAGCAGCCACGCGGTCAGCTCCGCGGTCGCGTCCATGCGCAGCGACCACAGCGCCAGGCGCGAGGTCAGCCGCCGCCCCATCAGGAAGCGGCCCGTACAATCGCGCGTCTCTTCCCGCGTGACGCGCCTCGTCGGCAGCGGCTTCGCGTCGCGCGGGAGCGGCAGCCGCATCGTCAGATCATCCGACCCGAGCGGCGTGCCTATCGCCGCTTGGCGGAAGTAAGAAAAGGCCGCGAAGACGTTTTTCTGCTTGAACGTGTCCGGCTGTGCCATAAGGCTTCAGTTCCTTTCGTTAAGGGCTGGCGGGGGAAGGTGTGACCTCCACCCGCAGAGTGAGCTGGGCGTGATGCCCGTAAATAAGAGTCTCGTCGGGGTCGATCCCGAATCTGGCGCTGACCTGCCTGAGCGGCGCGGGCTTGAGCTGCGCGTAGCCGCCGAGACTCTTCTGACTTTTGAGCACGCGCTCGCGGAGCGTGAGGAGGATGCGCGCGTAATCGTCGGTCGAGGTCGAGCCGTCGGTGCGCGCGTCCATGTGTGAGACGGAGAGCTGAAGGGTGTAATCGAGGTTAAAGACCGGGTTGTCGGCGCAGCCCGCGTCAGTGTCGTCGAAGGCGGCGAGGTCTATGACGAGCAGACGATACTCCGTCTGTTTGGTGACGGGGTGTTTGAAGCCCGCGCGGCGCACGGCCTCCGCCTCGCCATCGATGTAGACGCGGTGCGTCAGGACGTGAGGAAGGCCCGGTATGTCGGCGAAGAGGGCGACGAGCCCCGCGCGCACGATCTTCTCAACTTCGACGTTGTCGGCCGGAAGGTCGGGCATCTCTACCTCCAGCCGCCGCCCGGATTAGTGTCGGCGTCGAGCAGCTCGCCGCGCTCAATCGTCCCCGCGGCCTCGTCTTCGAGGGCCTCTTCGAGCACGTAAGGCGCGAGCAAGGTCTTGACGCCCGACGGGAAGCCGCGCTCCCACACGGTGCGGTCGGTGCCGATCTGGCCGACGACTCCCGCGAAGGCTTCGTCCTTCGTCCGCCACCAGCGCACGACGAGTTGCAGCAGCGCCTCCTTGACGGCGCCGGGCGTCTCGGCGTAGCCCCACCGCGCCGTGACCCTGTACGGGACTCCCTTCGCCCACTCGACGCGCGCCGTCAGAATCCCCTCGGGCGTCGCCGTGTGCAGCCCTACCACCCCGGCGCGGCGAAACTCGACGTAGCCGGCCGGCACGTAACCCGTCGGCGCCGCGACGCCCTCGACGCTGCCCTCGACGAACTCGGGGAGACGGAGGACCGCCGACCCCTCGCCGTAGATGACGCGCTCGGCCGACCCGGAGGGCGCCGGCGCGAAGGCGTTGTCAGGGCGGCGGGTGAAAGAGTCAATGGCGCGTGAGCCGCGCGTGAGCATCGAGGCGAGGACGCCCTGGTCCTCTTCGCTCGTGACGCCCGGCAGGTAGCCGAGCAGCTCTTCGACGGTCGCGTAGTCACTCATCAGCACAACCTCCTCACGGCCTCATCAACCCTGCGGGTGAAGGGCTCGCGCGCGCGCTCGGCCGCAGGCCCGGCCGCGGGGCGCGGGGCAATCATCCGCGTGCCGCCTTCGAGCAGCGCCGCCTTTTCGAGCGGCGAGCCGACGGAGGCGCGCAGGCCGTTGATTGTCGTCGAGTAAGAGTTGGCGAGTTCGCCGAGGTCTACCGCGGGGGCCTCGCCCGGCGCGCTCGCGCGGTGGATGCGGGAGCCGACGACGGCGACGCGCCTTTCGCGGCTGAAGCCTTCGGGCGTGAGCTGCCCGCGGTTGCGCACGATCTCGCGCAGGCCGAGGCCCCGCGTGGTTTTGGACGCGCGGCGGGTTATCACGCCGCGCGCGTAGGTGCGCCCGCCCTTCGGCCGCCGCATCGCTTCCTTGATGTCCCGCTCGATGTCAAGCGCCGTCTCTCTGACGGCCCCTTCGAGGGCGGGGCGGAGGCTTTGCGGGTCCCGCAGGAGCGGGCTCTGTAGCTGGACTGTGACGGTTACTCTCGCCATCGCCGGTGCTCGATGGGTCGGGGGATTGTGCGGCCGGTGTAGGGGGAGCGGAGCCCCCCGGCGGAGCGGCGGGGGATTGCCCCCCGCCGCCGCCAGTCGTGAGCGCCGGCTGCGCGACGGGCGCACCGCCGAGGGCCTGTGTGGCGTCGGAGGCGGCGGGCGGCGCATACCTCGCGCGCCAACGCGCTATCTCTTCCTCCGTGGCGGCGCGAAAGCCCCTCCGGCCCGTGAGCGCGAGGAAACGCTCTTCCGAGACGGGGACGGTCGCGCCGCCTTCGTTGACGATGAAGCGTGCCACGGGCGCCCCCTTACGAGTTGACGCGCAGCGCCGCCTCGTCGCGCAGCTTTGCGAAGCCGTAGAGCATGTCGAAGCCGACGCGCGCGCCGCGGTCGCCGATGCTGTACTGGTAAATCACGCGGATGAGGAGGCCCGAATCCTCGTCGACCTGCGTGTAGGCTTGCGCGCCCGCGCCCGCGCCCTCGGGGATGCCCTTGAAGGGGCGCGTGGCGAGCACGATGGCGTCCTCGTGGAACGCGAGGTTCTTCGTCACGGGCGTCTCGTCGTCCGTGACCGGGACGAGCTGCGACGGGAAGATGTCGAACCCGTAGAGGCGCCCGATGGAGCCCTCGGCGACGCCCTCGGGGCGGGCGTTGGCGAAGTACTGGGCGAGCGTCGAATCGCCCAGGAGGGCCGCCTCGTCCTTGTCGGAGATGACGAGCGTGCGGTCAGTCTGCGGGTTCTTCAGCGTGTTCAACCCTTCGCGCGCGGCGATGACGGTCGCCTTGCCGATGTCCGTGCCGGGCACGCCGATCTCGTTGGTGAACTCGTCTACGACCGTCCAGAGGTCGGTCTCGATGCCCTCGGCGATGGCGATCATGGCGGGCTTGATGTACCGCTGCATGAGCGGCGCGTTGGCCTGCGCCTCGGCCACGTCCTCGACGATGAAATCGACGTAGATGTGTTCGGAGAGCGTGACGGGGAAGAACTGCCCGCCCTGCGGCACCTGCGTCGTCGCCGGGGTGTTGGCCGCCTTTTTGCGCGCGGTGAACCTGCCGGGGTAGGGGATGTTGATAGTCTTCCCCTGCGACTGCTGGTCGTTGAACTTGTAATCGCGGGCCACGCGCTTGGCGAGCACGATGTTGCCGCGCAAAACGTCGAGCGCGTTCTGCGCCCACACGGTCGGGACGAATCCGGCGTCCCCAGCGACGCCGCCTGTGATGTTCGTTGACATGTCCGGTGCTCCTTTGCGGGTTGGTGGAAACAAAGAATGCTTATCAGTTATTGCTAACTGATAAGCATTCTTTATGTCGCGCACTATAACCGATTCTTATGGAAATCGGCAATTATCCCTTAAGCCGTGATGCGCCCCTCCCTCATGGCCGTCATGATGGCGTCGCGGTTCTGATTCCAGAAAGCGCGGTCGGCGATCTGCGCCTGCGTGAAGGTCGGCAGCACGGCCTGGTCGCGCGAGGGGTTCGTCG
>DATHBF010000504.1:0-8125 GCA_035296285.1 Pyrinomonadaceae bacterium
GTCGCGCGCTACTGGTCGGGCGAGGAGGCGCCGCCGCCGCGGCGGGCAGAGGCGCGCGCCCTCTGGGACGAGGCCGGCCTGACCGTGCGCTTCGACTGCCGGCAGGGCGAGCCCCTCGTCGTCAGCGCCGAGCCCCGCACCGAGCGCAAGACCATAGGGCTCTGGGACCGCGACGTGTGTGAGTTGTTCATCACGCCCGAGTCGCGTGACATCCGAAGCTACTACGAGTTCGAGGCGGCGCCGACGGGCGAGTGGGTGGACCTCGCGCTCCGCGTCGGCCCCGGCGGGCGCGAGACCGACTGGGACTTTCATTCCGGCATGACGGCGGCGGCCGAACACGACGCCGGAGGCTCTTACCGCGTGGCCCTGCGCGTCCCCTGGGCGGCCTTCGGCCGGGCGCCACGCGCGGGCGAGCGTTGGCGCTGCAACCTCTTCCGCTGCGTCGGCGCCGACCCCGCCCGCGGCTACCTCGCCTGGCGCCCCACGCACACCCCGGAGCCCGCCTTCCACGTCCCCGAGAAATTCGGCTGGATTGAGTTCAAGTAAAGGTGTCGGGTGTCGGGTGACGGGTAGGACGATTGATTCTACTCGTCATCCGTCACCCGTCACCCTTTGAGGCTTTTCAGGTAGTCGCTGTAGAGGGCGTAGTCGGGGTCGTGTGTCTCCGTGAGGCGGAGGCCGACGAGGTAGCTTCGGCCGGGCTGGCCGTCTTCGAGGCGTTCGTAGCGGACGGGAATGCCGTAGAGTCGGGCCGAGGCGTCGGGCAGCTTGATGTTGATGCGGAGGGTGTGGCCTTCGCCGACGAGGTAGCGGTCGCCGATGCGTATGGCCGGGAGGATGAGGCCGAGCCCTTCGACGCTCGCGTCGCAGGTGTGGCCCGAGAGCGTGGCCGGGGTTGCGACGACGCGGACGTTCAGGAGCGAGACGACGACCGGCAGGCGCGCCTTGTAGCGCGGCAAGCGGCGTCGGTCCGCGACGAACTGGCGCAGGCGGTTGGCGATGGAGCGAAGCCTTTCCGGCATGTCGGGGCGTCTCCGGCTAACGCGTCGCGGTCAGGGTTAGGTCGAGCGTCTTCGGCTCGCCGAGGCGGAGCGTGACGCGCGGCGCCGACGCGACGAGACTCTTCACCTCCTCATCGCTCACGCCCTTCCGGCTCAGGCGGTAGGCGAGGACGGCATACTCGCCCGGCTGTGCGCCGATCTCGCAGGAGCCCTCGGCGTCGGTCAGGCAGTAGCTCTGCTGCGCGTAGGGCGCCCACTTCGACGGGTCGGGCGGCGCCAGGACGACGTAGGCACGCGGCGCCGGCCGCTTGTCGGCCCCGACGACGCGCACGCGCAACGAGGCCGCCTCGGAGACGGCCAGCACGTACTCGCCGGGCGGGAGGCCCGAGGCGCGATACAGGCCGCGGTCGTCCGTGCGCACGCCGACCGAGAGCGCCCCGCGGCTCATGCCCGTGACGATTCTGACGAGTTGGCCGCCGGAGCGCCGCATGACGTGGACGGTGATGCCGGGGGCCGGCTCGCCGTCGGCGTAAGTGACGCGGCCCGTGATGGCGGCGCCGCGGCGGGCGCGCGCCGTCACCTCCTTGTCGGCCTTGCCGTCCACCTCGAAGACATCAAAATACCTGCCGACCTCGGCCGCGTCGTACGAGCCGCCGGTGCGCAGCTCCTCGAAGTCGAGGAGGCTGACGGGCGAGAGCAGGCCGGGCTGGTCCACGGCGACGAAGTAGCGGCCCGGACGCACGCCGCGGAAGCGGAACTCGCCGCGCGCGTCGGTCGCCGCCTCGTGGCCCCTCCCCTCCAGCGCCGGGTTCAGGAGCGTGACGCGGGCGCGGCGCACGGGCCGCCCAGAGCCTTCGTAGACGGCGCGGCCGTAGACCGTCACCTCCGGCTGCGCGGCCCCCTTCGGCTCCTGCGCCCGGCCCGCTGCCTCGGCGGCGGCCGACGCGCCGCGCGGCCCGAGCGCCCACCCGACGGCGCACGCGAACATCAGGGCGAAGGCCAGCAGCGGCGGCGCGGATTCGCGGAGGTGACGGTTCATAAAAGCAGGCGCCGTGTGACGGGTGGCGGGTGTCAGGGGGGCGGGTCTTTAACCGGCACCCGTCGCGTGACACCCGGCACCCTTCTTATTTGATGGGCTTGCCGCCCGCGTCCTTCCTCCTGGAGCCGGCGGGGTCCATGTAGAAGGAGAGCTTGCCCGTGCGGCCGTAGCGCTCGGGCTCGGCGCGGGCCTCGTAAGATTTGCCGCCCTTGGCGGGGACGACGGTGAAACGGTAGCCGGTCGTCTGCGTGCCGCGCACGTCGTCGGGGACGAGGCCGGCGCGGATGAGGGCTTCGAGGTCGCCGTAGGCGCCGCCGTGCTGCTGCGCGTAGAGTATCTGCGCGGCCGAGATGCGCGAGAGCATCTTCTCCACCTCGACGTGGTGCGTGTCGATGCGCACGTCGAAGAAGAAACGCTTGCCGGCCTTCTTCACGGACTCGCGCCCCTCACGGTCGCCGACGACCCAGCGGCCCTTCTCGCGGATGAGGTAGACGGGCTCGACCTTCATCTGGCCGCCGTCGCCGAGCTTCATGAAGACGGTCGCGTCCTCGCCGCTCACCTGCTCGCCCGTGATGACGACCTCCTCCGGCGAGTTCGTCGCCATCGGCTCGAAGTCCGCCCTCAGGTCCTCGTACTCTTCGGGCGTGAGCCCCTCGACGGCGGGGCGGAAGACCGACATCTCGAACGCCTCGCGGAAGCGCCTCTCGCGCAGGGCCGTGTAGAAGGCGCGGACCACCTCCGACGGCGAGCCGGGCGCGGGCGCCGACGCAGGGGTCTGCGCGGGCGCGGGCGTCGAACCCAGGAGGACGAGGGCGAGGGCGAGGGCGTAGGGCTTCGGCGTCTTCAATCTCTTCATGGCTTGGTTCGTCTAGGGGGGAGCGGCGGGCCGGCGAAAGCAAAAAGATTAGCCGCGGGCGGCGCCTTCCGTCGAAGGCCGCCCGCGGCTAAACATTCTTCCACCCGCGCACGGGGCCGTCAAGCGTTCACTTCAAATCGCGCACGGTGCGGTCAGCCGGGCGCCCCGCCAGCAGCCACTCGCGCCCGACCGCGTAGAGCAGCAGCGTCAGGATGATGAACGGGATGACGCCGAGCGCGTCCGACCAGGGTCCGGCGTGGAAGGGGTTGTGCTCGCCCCACGCGGCCATCCTCTGGTTGAAGGGCTTGAAGGTGTCAACGCCCTGGAGGAACGCGTAGATGATGCCCGCGATGGCGCCGCCCGCGATGTAGCCCGAGGCCATCAGCACGCCGGGGCTCTTGTCGCCCTCGGCTACCAGCTCGTCCTCCGTCAGGTTACGGTGCGCGTGGCGCCGGCGCAGGTACTTGTCCACCCCCCAGCGCACCAGCCCGCCGATGAAGATCGGCGAAGACGAAGAGAGCGGGAGGTAGACGCCGACGGCGAAGGCGAGCGAAGGAATACCCGCCATCTCCAGCACGACCGCGATCATCACGCCGAGCAGGACCAGGCCCCACGGCAGCTCGCGGTTGAGGATGCCCTTGATGATGTAGCTCATCAGCGTCGCCTTGGGCGCGGCGAACTTGTCCACGTCGGTGCCGTCGGCCCGCGTCTTGAACGTGCCGTTGATGCCGGGGTCCACGAAGTAGACGGGCGCGCCCTGCTCGTTAACCAGGTACTTGCCGGCGCGCGAGCCCTGCTCGTCAACCTTATACCAGACGCGGTACTGGTTCGTGTCGGGGATGGCCTGGTCGGCGGGCACGCCCTCGCGCCCCTGCCCGAGTTGCGACGTGTCGGCCCGCACCTCGGCCGGCAGGCTCATGCTGGCGACGGGCACGTAGACGGTCGAGGCGTTATTCAGGCTGATGAGAATAGGCCCGAGGATGAGGGCCGAGGCGCCCGCGCCGATGAGGATGGCGACCTGCTGCCGCCAGGGCGTGGCGCCGACGAGGAAGCCGGTCTTCAAGTCCTGCGAGGTCGTGCCGCCGTTCGAGGCCGCGATGCAGACGATGGCGCCGATGGAGAGCGCCGTCACGTAGTAGCTCGGCCCCGTCCACCCGATGATGAGGAAGATGAAGCAGGTCAAAAGCAGCGTCGCCACCGTCATGCCCGAGATGGGGTTCGACGAGGAGCCGATCTCGCCCGTCAGCCGCGACGAGACGGTGACGAAGAGGAAGCCGAAGGCGACGATGAGAATCGCGCCGAGCAGGTTGAACTGGAGGTGCAGCTGCGGGATGAGCATGATGGCCGCGATGAGCACGATGATGCCGCCCAGCACGAACTTCATCGAGAGGTCCTGGTCGGTGCGCGGGTTCGAGCTGGAAGCCGCCTGGCCGCCGCGCAGGTCCGCCAGCCCGCCCTTCAACCCGTGCCAGATGGTCGGCAGGGAGCGCGCGAGGCTGATGATGCCGCCCGCGGCCACCGCCCCGGCGCCGATGTAGAGGACGTAGGCGTTGCGGATGGAGTCGGGGTCCATCTCGGCAATCGGCGTCGTGCCCGGCGGGACGACGGTCGAGCCGAGGAAGGTGCCGAAGAAGGAGATCATCGGGATGAGCACGAGGTAGGCGAGCACGCCGCCCGCCGCCATAATCGAGGCGATGCGCGGCCCGATGATGTAGCCGACGCCTAAGAGCGCCGGGCTCGACTCGACGGACACGGACGCGTTGCGGAACGGCTCGCCGAAGACCTTCGTCGGGTACTCCTTCCAGGTGAAGAAAGCCTTCATCAGCGTCGTGTAGAGGAGGCCGATGCCGAAGCCGGCGAAGATGGTCTTGGCGCCGGTGTTCGAGGCGGCCGCCGCGTCGCCGCCGGCCGCCGCCCACTCGGCCTTCGCCGCGTCGGAGGCAAGCGCCCTCGACTCGTCCGAGGCGCCCGCCTTCAAGACCTCGGCGCACGCCGTCCCCTCCGGGTATTTCAGGATGCCGTGCTGCTGGACGATGAGGGCGCGCCGGAGCGGAATCATCATCAGGATGCCGAGCAGGCCGCCGAGCAAGGCGACGAGGATGGGCCGCGTCAGCTCCAGGTCGAAGCCGAGAATCATGATGGCCGGCATCGTGACGCCGACCCCGAAGGCGATACTTTCGCCCGCGGAGCCGGCCGTCTGCACGATGTTGTTTTCGAGGATGGTGGCGTTGCGGGCCCCCATCGAAGAGAAGATGCGGAAGAGCGTGATGGAGATGACGGCGACGGGTATGGAGGCGCTGACGGTGAGGCCGACCTTCAGGACGAGGTAGAGCGACGAGGCGCCGAAGATCATGCCGAGGATGGTGCCGACGACGACGGCGCGCACCGTCAACTCAGGCATCATAGTCTCGGGCGCGATGTACGGCCGGTAGGCGACCGCGTGCGCGTCGTCGGGCTTGAAGCCGACCACGTCCGGGTACTCGTTCGTCACGGCGACCTGCTTGCCAGCGTTGACTGCTTCAGACGACATCAGCGGTGACCTCCGACAGATTTTCTGAACGCGGGGAAACGGAAAGAGTTCTTGTTGGGCGCTAATGTACACGCGCCCGGCGCCCAGAGGCAAGCAGAACCGGCCCGCCCTTTTCTGTGCTACACTCGGCGCTCCTCTCGGTCTGCAACCGCTTACGAAACATTCAGGGGGTCTACAAGGATGCTCGCACGCGCCGCCCTGCTCGCGCTCGCCGTCTCGCTGCTCGTCACGCCCGTCCACTTCCGCCGCGCGCACGCCACCGCCCCGCCCGCGGCCGTCCCCGCGCCCGAGGACGTGCTCGGCTTCCGCCCCGGCGACGACCGCCGGCTCGCGTCGTGGTCGCAGGTGGTCGAGTACTTCCGCCGGCTCGACGCGGCGAGCGACCGCGTCCGCTTCGAGGAGCTGGGCAAGACGACGCTCGGCGCGCCCTTCGTCATGGCGACCATCAGCGCGCCCGAGAACCTCGCGCGCCTCGAAGAGTACAGGGAGATTCAGCGCCAGCTCGCCGACCCGCGCACGCTCGGCCGCGGGGCCGACGCGAAGGCCGCCCAGCTCGTCAGGCGCGGCAAATCGGTCGTCCTCATCACCTGCGGCGTCCACTCGACGGAGGTCGGCTCCTACCTCTCCTCGATGCTCATCGCGCACCGCCTCGCCTCCTCGGACGACCCCCTCGTGCGCGGCATCCTGCGCGACACCATCGTCCTGCTCGTCCCGTCCCTGAACCCGGACGGCGTGGACATCGTCAAGAACTGGTACGACCGCACGCTCGGCACTCCCTACGAAGGCACCGGCCCGCCCGAGCTTTACCACCACTACGTCGGCCACGACGACAACCGCGACTGGTACGCCTTCACGCAGATCGAGACGCAGCTCACCGTTGACAAGGTTCACAACGCCTGGCGCCCGCACATCGTCCACGACATACACCAGCAGGGCGCCGCCGGCTCGCGCCTCTTCCTCCCGCCCTACATGAAGCCGGTCGAGCCGAACGTCCCGCGCCAGCTCGTCGAGGGCTACACGGAGCTGGGCCTCTCCATGGCGAAGAACCTCCTCGCCGCCGGCTTCCGCGGGATAACCTGGGACTCGACCTACGACGCCTGGACGCCCGCCCGCGCCTACTCGCACTACCACGGCGGCGTCCGCATCCTCTCCGAGACGGCCTCGGCGCGGCTCGCCACGCCCGTCAACATGAAGTTCGAGGAGCTGCGCTCGCGCGAGGGCTACGACCCGCAGAAGCCTTCGCCCAACTTCCCCGCGCCCTGGCCCGGCGGCGAGTGGCGCCTGCGCGACATCACGAACTACATGACGGCCGCCGCCTTCGAGTTACTTAAGCACGCCTCCCAAAATCGAGAGGCGTGGCTGCGCCGCTTCTACTCGGTCGGCCGCGAGGCCGTCCGGCCCCGCCGGCCCGGCGAGCTTCAAGGGTTCTGGCTCCGCCCGCTCGGCAACTCGGCCGATGGTCTGTTAGACCTCATTTCCATCCTTGAGCGCGGCGGCGTGGAGGTGAACGACGCCCGGCCCGCGGCGGCGCGGCGGGGCTCCGACAGTGACACCTTCGTCCGCATGGCGCAGCCCTACGGCGCCTTCGCCAAGGCGTTGCTCGAAACGCAGACCTACCCCGACCTCCGCGACGAGGCCGGCCGCCCCGTCCCGCCCTACGACGTGACGGCCCACACGCTGCCGCTGCTGATGGGCGTCGAAGCCGAGCCGGTCTACGCCCCGGTCAGGCTCGAAGGCCCGTCCACCTTCGTCGGAATCTTTCTTCCCCCCGCGGAGGCCGGCGCACGTCGGCCGCGCGTCGGCCTCTACAAGTCGTACGTGCCCTCGATGGACGAGGGCTGGACGCGCTGGATTTTCGAGAAGTACATGAAGCTCCCCTACTCCTCGCTACAGGACGGCGAGGTGCGGCGTGGGAACCTGCGCGAGAAGTTCGACGCCATCGTCATCCCCGACCAGTCGGCGCGCGCCATCCTCGAAGGCCACCGCAAGGGGACGATGCCGGAAGAGTTCACGGGCGGGCTCGGGGAGGAGGGCGTGAAGGCGCTGCGCGAGTTCGTCCGGGCGGGCGGCACGCTCGTCTGCCTGAACGAAGCCTCGCGCTTCGCCATCGAACAGCTCGACCTGCCGGTGCGGGACGTGACCGAGAACTTGAAGCGGACCGAGTTCTACGCGCCCGGCTCCATCCTGCGCACCGAACTCGACACCTCGCACCCGCTGGCACGGGGGATGCCGCGCCAGTCGGTCGCGTGGGTCGAGGACTCGCCTGTGTTCGAGATCAAGAGCGACCCGCTCGCGCTCGTCCGCGTCAAGATAGTCGCGCGCTACCCCGACTCGGGGACGCCGCTGCTCTCGGGCTGGCTGCTCGGCGGGGAGAGGATTCGCGGCCGGGCGGCGCTCGTCGAAGTGGGCTTGGGGGAGGGGCGCGTCTACCTCTTCGGCTTCCGCCCGCAGTACCGCGCCCAGTCGCTCGCCACCTACCCGCTGCTCTTCAACGCCCTCGGCGCCCCGCGCTGAGCGCCGAGTTACGAGAGCGCGACGGTGATGAAGGCGAGGCCGAGCGCGCCGCCGAGCACGAACAGGTAGCAGGCGAAGTAGCCGACGACGAGGAGGAGCGAGGCGAGGAGCGTGCGCACGGTGCCCAGGCCGTAGACGGCGCGCACGGCGAAGAACATGTAGGTGATGTCGAGCAGCCACTTGAA
>DATHBF010000505.1:0-19076 GCA_035296285.1 Pyrinomonadaceae bacterium
CCCTCGTAGCAGTTCGCGCTCGCGCCGTAGCCGACGAAGTCAATGATGGTGGTGCCGGTGGGGCACGAGCCGGCCAGGGCGTTGGTGCTGCTGACGAGGGCCACCTTGCCGTTAGTGGCGCTCATGTCGATGCCGCCGGAGATGTCGGCCGCCGGCAGAGTGGCGCCGGCCGAGCCGTTGGAGACGCCCGAGACGAGGTAGTACTGGCCGGGCGCGAGCAGGCCGGAGAGGTTCGTCTTGCCGCTCCACGTGGGACCGGAGGGGCCGCCGGCCGAGGTGTACTGCACGGACCAGTTGCTCAGGTTAACGGTCTGGGTGCTGCGGTTGAAGATTTCGATGAAGTCGTTCTGGTACGCGGCGCCCGAGTTGCCGCCGCCGCCGTAAATCTGACTGATGACCACGGTGCCGGGCGCGACGGGGGTCGGCGTGGGCGTCGGGGTCGGAGTCGGTGTGGGCGTCGCCGTGGGTGTAGGCGTCGGAGTCGCCGTGGGCGTGGCAGTCGGCGTAGGAGTCGCGGTTCCGCCAGGGGTCGGGGGGCTGGCGAGGTTCTGCGGGTCGCAGGGGGTGATGAGCTGGAAGTCGGCCGAGTTAACGTCGGTGTCCTGCGTGCTGCCGGAGGAGCCGCCGGGCTTGCGCTCGTAGCACCTGTTGGTGTTGCTGCTGCCGAGCGAGGTGAGGACGGTGCCTTCCCTGTAGGCGGAGCCGGTGCTCATGCCCACCTGGTCGATGATGACATCGGAGGCGTTCAGGAGGGCGATGCCGCCGTCGTCCGTGATGCCCGTGGCGAAGGTGAGATTGCCGCCGACCGAGCCGCTGTAGGGGCCGCCCGACGCGCTCGAATTGGTGATCAGGTAGTGGCCGCGCGCGGGAATCGAAGTGTTGGCGGGCACGGTGGCGCGCGTGCTCACGCCGGCCGTGGCGTTCGAGCCGTTGATCTTCCACCCGCTGATATTTATGGCGCTGTTGGACAGGTTATAAAGCTCGACGAACTCGTCGGCCGCGCCGTTGGGGCCGCGCACGCGGAACTCGCTGATGACGACAGTCGAGGAGGCGGCTTCGGCCGTCAGGACGAACGGATTAAATTGTACGGGTATAGCAAGGAATAGAATCGAGAAGACGAGGAAAACTGAGACAAGGCGGCGGCGCGCGGGTGCACACCTTTGCCCAGGGGTGGCTGGGAGCATCAAGATATCCTTTCGTGGATGGTTAAGGGTTAGCGCCTTACCAGGAATCCTTCGGGCTAAGGCGCCGGCTCGCGAAGGTTGAAAGCGAAGCTTTTACTCGATTATCGCCCTATGGTCAAGCCCTTGGGGGTGGGTGCGGGAAATAGATGCGCGGCGCTACCACCCGGTTGCCCTAAACGGCGTTAAATTGAAGTTAAATAAGCATTAAAAGGGGTAATCCAGAAACAGGAGAGGCCGCCCCGGCAGACCATTTAAGTCTCGCCGGGGCGGCCCCGTTTAGTGGCCGAAAAGGCCGCTCTTTTTAAACGCGCTCGAAGATGATGGCTATCCCTTGGCCGCCGCCGATGCAGGCCGAGGCCAGCCCGTAGCGGCCGCCGCGGCGGCGGAGTTCGAGCAGCGCCGTCAGGATGAGGCGCGTGCCCGAGGCGCCGAGCGGGTGGCCGAGGGCGATGGCGCCGCCGTTGACGTTCGTCTTCGAGCGGTCGAGCCCCAGCTCCTTCTCGACGGCGAGGTACTGGCAGGCGAACGCCTCGTTGACTTCGACGAGGTCGAGGTCCGCGAGCTTCAGGTTTGCCTTCTCAAGCGCCTTGCGGATGGCGGGGACGGGGCCGATGCCCATCACGTCGGGCTCGACGCCCGCGTAGGCCCAACTGACGACGCGGCCCAGGGGGGCGGGGCCGTGCTGGCGGACGAAGTCCTCGCCCGCGATGACGAGCGCCGCCGCGCCGTCCACGATGCCGGAGGCGTTGCCGGCCGTCACGAAGCCGTCCTTGCTGAACGCCGTCGGCAACTTCGCCAAAACCTCCAACGTCGTGTCGGGCCGCAGGTGGTCGTCGCGGTCCACGACCTTCACGCCCTTCCTCGTCTTCACCTCGTAAGGAATGATCTCCTCGGCGAAGACGCCGGCGTCCTGCGCGCGCTTGGCCTCAGTTTGCGAGCGCAGGGCGTAGCGGTCCTGCTCCTCGCGCGAGATTTCGTAGCGGCGCGCGAGGTTCTCGGCCGTGCCCGCCATCGTCGTGTTGCAGTAGGTGTCGAGGAGCGCGACCATCAAAGAGTCTTCGAGCTTGCCCTGACCGAGCCCTAGCCCACTGCGCGCGCCGTAGATGACGTGCGGCGACATGGACATGGACTCCATGCCGCCGACGAGGCAGGTGCGCGCCTCGCCCAGAAGAATCATGTGCGCGCCGGAGACGACCGACTGGATGCCGCTGCCGCAGAGGCGGTTGACGGTCAGCGCCGGCCGCTCGGCCGGGACGCCGGCCTTGAGCGCGACGTGGCGTGCGCCGTAGATGGCGTCGCCCGAGGTCTGCAAGGCGTTGCCGACGACGGCGTGGTCAATCTGTTCGGGCTCGACGCCCGAAGCTTCCATCGCCCCGCGCGCGGCCGCCGCGCCGAGGTCAATCGCCTTCACGTCCTTGAGGGCGCCCACGTACTCGCACATCGGCGTGCGCTTGCCGCCGAGAATGAAGATGTCTTGAGCCATAGTGATTATTAGATGAACCTCACGGTGAAATATCTGCCTGCGAGGAGAACTCGGCAGTTTAGCAAAAAAGGCGGCGGGCGTCAGTCGGCGAAGCGGTGCGCGGCGCGGTAGCGGTGGAGGAGCTCTTCGAGGAAGCCCTCGTAGGTGAACTGCTCGGGGTCGTAGTCGGGCCGGAGCTTGAGGAGGATGGGGGTGGCGACGCGCCAGGCCATCCACTGGCGCGGCTGCTCGTCGAGGTCCCAGCGGCGGCGGAGGAAGGCTTCGACGACTTCGATCTCGGGCTCGGTCAGGGCCGAGAGGTTGGCCGAGAAGGGGACGGGCTTGAAGGAGCGTCGGAGGGCCGCGTCGGAGGTCGGGGCCGAGAAGACCTGCTCGAAGCTCGGGGCCTCGTCCTCGCGCTCGCGCACGACGACCGTGCCGGCCACCATGTCGCCCACCCGCTGGTCGCGGCGGCTGGCGAAGACGACGACGAGGCCGATGGAGTAGAGCGGGAAGGGCTCGGCGTCGAAGGCGCGCAGGAGGTTGCGCGCGGCGGCCTCCCAGAAGGTGACGGGACGGCCGTCCTCGCGTATCACGCGCAGCTTCAGCCACCGCTTGCCCGGCGTCTGCCCGCTCCACGCCCACTCGAAGAGGACGAAGTAGCCCGACCATACGAGGAAGAGCGCGACGATGAGGAGCGCCTGCGCCCACTTCGGCGCCTCCGTGAACCGCTCGGCCGCCTGGCTCAAGCCGCTCCCCATGATGGCGAGCACGAACAGGAAGAGGCCGACGATGACGAGCGACTGGATGAAGTGGTCCACGGCGCACGCCAAAAAGCGGTTGCCTATCGAGGCGAGCGCGAAGTGCAGCGGCACGCGCTCCGGCGTCTCGATGACGAGCGTCTCGTCGGTCGGTGCGGCGGCAGACATGGTC
Source organism: Pyrinomonadaceae bacterium (assembly GCA_035296285.1). Lineage (GTDB taxonomy): Bacteria > Acidobacteriota > Blastocatellia > Pyrinomonadales > Pyrinomonadaceae > QHXN01. The sequence goes on from DATHBF010000505.1 coordinate 3,580, forward strand.
GGCTTCAGTCGGCGGAGGGCAGCGGTTCGTCGTAAGCCGCCGGGGCCGCGGGCTGAACGCCCTGCACGACGCCGAGCTGCTGGTACATGGCGAGGAAGTCGAAGGTGTTCCACGCCTCGACTATCCTGCCGTCGCGGACGCGGACGATGCACATGCCGCCGAAGTCAACGGCGCGGTCGGTGGCCGCGAAGCCGAGGGCGGCCGAGCGGTGCGTGGCGCGCGCCGAGCAGCGGCCGGCGACCTTGTCGCCCTCGGCTATCACGTCCTCGACCGTGACGCGGATGTCGGGGAAGGCGTCGCGGAAGCTGCGGTGAAACTCGCGGAACTGGGCCGGGCCGCGCAGCCCCGCGCCGCCCTCGCCCGCGAGCCCGTGCGCCACGCCCTCCTCGTCAAACATCTCCTCAATCGCCTCGGCCCGCCCCTGATTCCAGACCTCCTCGAACCAGCGGCGGAACAGTGCCTTGTTCTCTTCGGACATTGCGGTACTCCTTTCCGTGTGAGGTCACGCGCCGCGCACGCGCATGAAGCGGCGCTTGCCGACCTGGATGAGCAGCGCGCGGCCCGAGGCGACTTCCACGTCGGCGTCGTGGCGCGCGGCGCGCTCGCCGTCGAGGCGGACGCCGCCCTGCTCGACGAGGCGGCGGGCCTCGGCCATCGAGGGCGCGAGGCCGGTCTCGACGAGCAGGCGCGGCAGCTTGAAGGTCTGGGCGGGGAGCGTGCGCTCCTCCACCTCGTCGGGGACTTCCTTGCGCTTGAAGATGCGGTCGAACTCCTCCTCGGCCGCGCGGGCGGCCTCGGCCGAGTGGAAGTCGGTGATGACGCGGCGGGCGAGGTCCACCTTGGCGCTGCGCGGGTTGAGGCCGCCGGCCTTGACCGAGAGGCGCAGTCGCTCGACGGCCTCGGGCGGCTGGTCGGTCAAAAGCTCGTAGTAGCGCCACATGAGTTCGTCGCTGATGGACATCAGCTTGCCGAACATCTCCTGCGGCGGCTCGTCGATGCCGACGTAGTTGCCTAAGCTCTTCGACATCTTCTGGACGCCGTCGGTGCCTTCCAGGAGCGGGTTGATGACGGCCACCTGCGGCTCCTGCTCGTATTCGCGCTGGAGGTTGCGGCCCATCAGGAGGTTGAACTTCTGGTCGGTGCCGCCGATCTCCACGTCGGCCTTGAGCGCGACCGAGTCGTAAGCCTGCGTGAGCGGGTAGAGCAGCTCGTGGAGGGCGACGGGGCGCTCTTCCGCAAGGCGCTTCTGGAAGTCGTCGCGCTCCAATATCTGTTTGACCGTGACGTGCGAGGCGAGGCGGACGAAGCCGTCGGAGCCGAGCTTGCCCATCCACTCGGAGTTGAAACGTATCTCGGTCTTGTCGGGGTCGAGCAGCTTGAATATCTGGCGCTTGTAGGTCTCGGCGTTGGCGTCTATCTCTTCGCGCGTGAGCTGCGGGCGGGTGGCCGACTTGCCGGAGGGGTCGCCGATGAGGCCGGTGAAGTCGCCGATGAGGAAGATGACGACGTGGCCGAGCTGCTGGAAGTGGCGCAGCTTGCGGATGACGACCGTGTGGCCGAGGTGGATGTCGGGCGCGGTCGGGTCGGCGCCGAGCTTGACCCTCAGCGGCACGCCCGTCTTCGCGGACTTCACAAGCTTGGCCCGCAAATCCTCTTCGCGGACGATCTCGACCGTCCCCTTGCGCAAGAACTCCAACTGCTCGTCAATCGTCATGGGAGCAATTTAAGATTTCAGATTTGAAATTTCAATCTTTCTTAAGACCCGTCGGCCTTCGATTTCATACGCGCCGCCGGCGACGAGCGCGAGGGCTTCCGCGTATGCCTTGTGTTCTTCGGCGAGGATGCGTGCGGCTAAGCGGTCGGGCGTGTCGTCGTCCTCCACGCGGACGACGCGCTGGGTGATGATGGGGCCGCCGTCGAGGGTTTCGTCAACGAAGTGGACGGTGCAGCCGGAGACGCGGACGCCGTGCTCGACGGCCTGCCGCTGCGCGTCGAGGCCGGGGAAGGCGGGCAGCAGGCTCGGGTGGATGTTAAGTATCCGGCCCGCGAACTCGCCGACGAAGCAGGGCGAGAGCAGGCGCATGTAGCCGGCGAGGCAGACCAGTTCGACGCCGCGCCCGCGGAGAGTTTTTATAATCTCGCGCTCGTGCTCCTCGCGCGTGCGGCCGCGCCGCTCGACGACCGCCGTCCGAAGCCCCCGGTCGCGCGCGTGCGCTAACCCTGCGGCCTGCGGCTTGTCGCTTAAGACGAGCTTTATCTCCGCGCCGGGGACTCGGCCCTCGCGTATCGCGTCGGCCAGCGCCAGCATGTTCGAGCCGCGGCCCGAGATGAGTATGCCGATCTTCACTTTCTGGTTCTTCGGTAAGGGCTAGACGAGGCGAACTTCGCGCGCGCCTTCGGTGACGCGCCCGATGAGAAAACATTCGGAGCCGGGGCTGTCGAAGTGGTGGCGCACCGTCTCGGCGTCGGACTGCGAGCAGATGACGACCATGCCGACTCCCATGTTGAAGGTGCGGAACATCTCGGCCTCGGCGACGTTGCCTATCTTCTGCATCAACTGGAAGACCGGCGGCACGGGCCACGAGCCGCGCTCGATTCGGACGGCCGTGCCTTCGGGCAGGACGCGCGGCACGTTCTCCAAGAGCCCGCCGCCCGTGACGTGCGCGAGCGCCTTGATGACTCCAGTGTCGAGCAAGCCTTCGAGCGGGCGCAGGTAGCTCAGGTGCGGGCGGAGGAGTGCGTCGCCGATTGTCGTCCCGAGTTCTTCGACGCGCGTGTCAACCGAGTAGCCGGCGACCTCGAAGAAGAGCTTGCGGGCGAGCGAGTAGCCGTTCGTGTGCAGCCCGGCCGAAGGCAGCGCGAAGACCGCGTCGCCGGGCTCGACGCGCGAGCCGTCTATGACCTTGGCGCGGTCCACGACGCCGACGATGAAGCCGGCCACGTCGTACTCGCCCTCGGCGTACATGCCCGGCATCTCGGCCGTCTCGCCGCCGAGGAGCACGCAGTTGTTCTCGCGGCACCCGCGCGCGATGCCGTCAACTACGGAAACGACCACATCGGGCGAGAGAGAGCCGGTCGCCACGTAGTCGAGGAAGAAGAGGGGCCGCGCGCCCTGGACGAGGATGTCGTTAGTGCAGTGGTTGACGAGGTCGCGCCCGACGGTGTCGTGGACGCCCGTCATGAAGGCGACCTTGAGCTTGGTGCCGACGCCGTCGGCCGAGGCGACGAGCACGGGCGCGGTCATGCCGGGGAAGGCGCCATCGAACATGCCGCCGAAGCTGCCGATCTCGGAGAGCGTCCGCATGTCGAAGGTCGAGCGCGCCAGCCGCTTGATCTTCTCGACGGCGGCGTTGGCCGCGTCAATCGAGACGCCCGCGTCGGAGTAGGTGATTGATTTGGTCATCGGCCGTTAGAGTTTGAAGTTCTTCTGCCCGCCGCCGCGCTGTTCGAGTTTCTCCTGGAGAGACTTGACGCGGCCTTCCGCGGCCCGGCGCGAGTCGCGGTCGAGCGAGACGGTGATTTGGAGGTGGTCGCCCCCCTCGACGCCCTCGGGGAGCAGGGAGGCCGGCAGCTCGACCTGCTCGCCCTCGTCCTCGCCGACGAGCACGACCGCCCTGCCGCCGTCCTCTATCCTGTCCACCACGCCGCGCGTGCGCTTCGACTCCGCGCGCCCCTCTTTGTTGTATGGACTCATAACGTTTCACCTCCCGGCGCGCGGGCGGTTCGAGTTGGCGCGCGAGGACTTTTCGGGCGAGGGTTTCGGGGCCGGCGGGAGGTCGCCGAAGTCTATGAAGCCGCGGCGGGCCGAGTCGTCGCGCAGCGCCTCGCGGCCGGCCCAGAGGTCTTCGCCGGCCTTGGGCTCGCGGGCCGTCGTGAACTTGGCGTCGTCCTCCTTGCCGCGCGTCGTGATGACTATCTCGCCCTGAAAGTCGGTGCGGTAGATGCGCACGCCGGCCGCCTTCAAACGCTGCATCACCTCGGGGCTCGGGTGGCCGTAGCGGTTGTCGGGGCCGGCCGAGATGACGGCCGTCTTGAACTCGCCGCGCTTGAGCAGGTCTTCGGAGGTGGCGTACTTCGAGCCGTGGTGGCCGACCTTGAGGACGGTGGCGCGCACGCTGGCGCCCGAGCGGATCATGCGGTCCTCGGTCTGCGCCTCGGCGTCGCCGGTCAGGAGCATCGAGAACCGGCCGTAGTCGAGCCGCGTGACGACCGAGTTGGCGTTCGGCTCGTTGCCGCCCGAGCGCAGCTCGTCTTTAGTAAAGAAGGGCTGGATGGGCGCGAGCACGAGGAGGCGCGCCCCGCCACCGACCTCGATGTTCTGGCCGGGCTCGGCGCGGACGAGCTCTATCTTCTTCTCGTCAATCGCCTTCAGGAAGTCCTCGTAGTTCTTCGTCGTGTTGGGCACGCCCGAGTAGAGGACGCGCCCGACCGGCGTCGCCTTGATGACCTCATCGGCGGCGCCGATGTGGTCGGCGTGCGCGTGCGTCGCGATGAGCAGGTCTATCTGCGCGACGCCGTGCCGCTTCAGAGCGTCGAGGATGCGCTTGCCGTCGCCCGGCTCGCCCGCGTCCACGAGCACGGTCTTCCCGCCCGGCGCCACTATCAATATCGAGTCGCCCTGCCCGACATCCAGGACGACGACCTTCAGCTCGTCGCCCGAGGCCGGCGGCGGCTCTTCGGCCCGCTGCCTCTCAAGGTACGGCTTGACGACGAACCGCCACCCCATGATGCCGCCCACCAAGACGACGGCGGCCAGCACAGCCAGCGCGCACCCGCACCCTTTTCTACCTTGCGCCACTCCGAAGCCTCCAAAGAATGTCCGCGGTTATCTTCTAGTCAGACGGCACGGGCTCGCGCTCGCGCGACCACTGGGTCTCGGCCTGGCGCGTGATGCGCGTCGGGTAGACGCCGGTCCAGCAGGCGACGCAGGAGGACGAGGCCGGCAGGCCGCAGGCTTCGAGCATCCCTTCGAGCGAGAGGTAGCCGAGCGAGTCGGCCTCGATGAAGCGGCGGACCTCCTCGACGGGCATCTGCGCCGCGATCAGCTCCGACTTGTTCGGCGTGTCCACGCCGTAGAAGCAGGGGCTCACCGTCGGCGGGCAACTGATGCGGACGTGGACCTCTCTCGCGCCGGCCTCGCGGACCATCCGCACGATCTTCTTCGAGGTCGTGCCGCGCACGATGGAGTCGTCAATGAGGACGACCCTCCGGCCCTGGATGAGGTCGCGCACGGGGTTGAGCTTGACGCGGACGCCGAAGGAGCGGATGGACTGCTTGGGCTCGATGAAGGTGCGGCCGACGTAGTGGTTGCGGACCAGCCCGAAGCGGAACGAGATGCCGCTCTGCGCGGCGTAGCCGATGGCGGCCGCCACTCCGGAGTCGGGGACGGGGACGACGATGTCGGCGCCGGCCGGCTGCTCGACGGCGAGGCGCTTCCCCAACTTGTGGCGCGACTCGTTGACCGAGCGGCCGTAGACGAGCGAGTCGGGGCGCGAGAAGTAGACGTGCTCGAAGACGCAGTGCGAGCGCGGGCGCTCGGGCAGCGGCGAGGAGGAGATGAGCCCTTCGCGCGTGATGCGGACCATCTCGCCGGGCTCGATGTCGCGGACGTAGCGCGCGTCAATCAGGTCGAAGGCGCAGGTCTCGGAGGCGACGACCCAGGCGTCGCCGAGGCGGCCGAGGGCGAGCGGGCGAAAGCCGCGCGGGTCGCGCACGGCCACGAGCGCGTCCGGCGTCAGGAAGAGCATGGAGAAGGCGCCCTCGGTCTCGCGCAGGACTTCGGGGATGGCCCCCTCGACGGAGGCGGCGCGCGAGCGGGCGAGCTGGTGGAGGACGACTTCGGTGTCGGAGGTGGATGAGAAGATCGCCCCTTCGCGTTCGAGCAGCTTGCGCTCGTCGGTGGCGAAGGGGAGGTTGCCGTTGTGGCAGACGGCGACCTGTCCGTGCTTGCAGGCGATGAGGAAGGGCTGCGCCTCGCGCACCGAGACCTCGCCGGCCGTCGAGTAGCGCGTGTGGCCGATGGCGGCGTCGCCGGGCAGCCGGTTCAGACGCTCCTCGGTGAAGACCTCGGAGACGAGGCCCATCGCGCGCTCCGAGCGCAGCTCGCGGCCGTCGGAAGAGACGATGCCGCAGGACTCCTGGCCGCGGTGCTGCAACTGGTAGAGGCCGAGGTAGGCCAGCCGCGCCGCCTCCGGGTGGCCGAAGATGCCGAAGACGCCGCACTCGTCGTGAAAACCGTCCTTCAAGGCTTCACCCACTTCGCTTCTGTTTCAGAGGCGCCCGGCGGCGCGGGAGATACGGGAGGCGGCATTGTAACACCCGACGCCGGACACCTGCTATGATGTCCGCGAAACTTTCAAACGGAGGAGGGCCGGGGCGATGCTCGGAGTCAAGGTTTACGGCGCCGACTGGTGCGAGGACACGCGGCACACGCGCGAGTTCTTAGACCGCCTGGGCGTCGCTTACGAGTACGTGGACATCGAGCGGGACGACGCCGCCCGCGAGTGGGTCCGCGAACACAACGAAGGCAAGGAGCGCAAGCCGACGCTCGACGTGGCCGGCCAGATTCTCTCCGTCCCCACCGACCACGAGCTGACGGGGGCGCTGCGCGAGCGCGGCCTGATGGCCTGATGGACGACAGGCAGAGTCCGTTCAGGAGAATTGCCGCGGCCCTGGCGGGCGCGGGCCTCCTCCTCGCGCTCGTCTTCGCGGTGTGGGGCGTCTACAAGCGGTCGCCTCGCGGCGGCGGCTTCAGTCAAGGCTCGGGCGCGGCGCAGGCCGGCGCCGCGACGGCCCTCCACATACGGCTGCGCCGCGCGGCCGGTGACGCAGGGGGGCGCGTCCCCGTCCAGCTCTACCCCATCAACATGACGGCGGCGCGCAACGAGTTCGACTCGGAGCGGCGCCCAGGCCAACGGTTCGAGGACTTCGTGACGCGGCAGATGGGCGGCCGCCAGCCGTTGACGGCCGAGCTTGACGAGCAGGGCGAGGCGGTCGTCGCGGTCCCGCCCGGCCGCTGGTGGGTCCACGCCACCCTCTCCGGCGAGCGCGAGATAAGCTGGCGACTGCCCGTCAACGTCTCCGGCGGCGAGAAGAGCGTCGAGCTGAACGAGGAGAACGCTTACACGAGGGCGAAAAGGTTTTGAAGGCCGTCAATCGTGAGTCGTCAATCGTGAATCGTTAAAGGCAACCCTTCTATTTACGATTCACGATTTACGACTCACGGCTTTTTATGCTCGCACTACGTTACCAGCAAGGACGTTTGAGCGTGTCGGAGGTGCCGGCGCCCGCGGCCGGGGGCGAGGCCGTGGTGCGCGTGACGCTGTCGGGCGTGTGCAACACGGACCTGGAGATCGCGCGCGGGTACGCGGGGTTCGAGGGGACGATAGGGCACGAGTTCGTCGGCGTCGTCGAGAGCGCGCCCGGGGCGCCGCACCTCGTGGGGCGCCGCGTGGTCGGGGAGATCAACGCGGGCTGCGGCGCTTGCGAGCTTTGCGCGGCGGGCGACCCGCGCCACTGCCCGCGCCGCACGGTGCTCGGCATCGTCGGCCGCGACGGCGCGCACGCCGAGTTCTTAACGCTCCCCGCCGTGAACCTCCTCGCGCTCCCCAACTCAATCCCGGACGAGCGCGCCGTCTTCTGCGAGCCTTTGGCCGCCGCGTGCGGCATCACGGAGAGGGTGAGCGTGCGGGAGGGCGAGCGCGTCGCGGTCGTCGGCGACGGCAAGCTCGGCCTGCTGTGCGCGCAGGCGCTCAGGGTCTTGACGGGCGCCGAGGTCACGCTCGTCGGCCGCCACGAATCGAAGATGGAGATCGCGCGCCGCCGGGGCGTGGAGACTTTGAAGGCTTCGGGGCTGCCGGGCGCGGCGGCGCGGGCCTTCGACGTGGCGGTCGAGGCGTCGGGCTCGCCCGAAGGTTTTCGGACGGCGCTCTCGCTCCTGCGGCCCCGCGGCACGCTCGTCCTCAAGTCCACCTTCCACGGCAAGACGGAGCTTGAGGCCGCGCCCGTCGTCGTTGACGAGATGAGCATCGTCGGCTCGCGCTGCGGCCGCTTCGCGCCGGCCCTCGAACTGCTCGCCGCGAACGCCGTCGATGTCGAGGGCTTGATTCACGAAGAGTTCCCGCTCGCCGAAGGCGTCCGCGCCGTGCAACGCGCCGCCGAGCCGGGAGTTTTAAAAGTCCTCATCCGGCCGTGAAGCTCAAGGCCAATCTCGGCGCGGACGGGGCGGTGCTTTTGACGACGCTCATCTGGGGCTCGTCGTTCTCCGTCTCGCGCGGCATCCTCGACGAGTGGCCGCCGCTGACCTACCTCGCGCTGCGGATGGCCCTGGCGACGCTGGTCTTCGCGGCGCTCTTCCCCCGCCAGCTCGCGGGCGCCGGGCGCGGCGCGTGGAAGGCGGGAGGCATCCTCGGCTTGCTCATCGGCGTGGGCTTCATCGGCCAGACTTCGGGGCTGCTCCACACGACGCCGGCCCGCTCGGCCTTCGTCACGGGACTCACGACGCCGCTCGTCCCCGTCGTCGCTTTCCTCCTGCTGCGCGCGCGGCCGAGCAGGGAGAACCTGGCGGGCGTGCTGCTCGCCACGGTCGGCGGCGCGCTCATCCTCGCGCCGTCGGGAGCGCGCGGCGTCAACCTCGGCGACCTCATCACGCTCGGCTGCACGCTCCTCTTCGCCGCGCACATCACGCTGATGAGCGTCTACGCCCGCCGCTTCGACCCCCGCCAGTTGAGCGTCATACAGATTGCGACGGTGGCGGCCGTAACCGCCGCGGCCTGGGCGGCGGCGCGCGTCTGGGCGGCGACGGCGGGCGGGGGCGCTTTGCCGGCCTGGGCCGCGCGCGAGACGGCGGCGCTCGCGTGGGAGCCCGGCGTCGTCGCCCAAGTCCTCTACATGGTGCTCGTCGGGACGGTCGGCACCTTCCTGCTCTGGACGTGGGGGCAGGCGCGGATGTCGGCGTCGCACGCGGCCGTCATCTTCGCGCTGGAGCCGGTCTTCGCCACGCTCTTCGCGGTCTGGCTGCGCGGCACGGCCGAGTGGACGGGCGCGCGCGCCACCGTCGGCGCGGTCCTCGTCGTCGCGGCCGTCGTCGTTTCGGAGCTGCGCCTCGGCGGGAGGGCCGAGGAGGTTGAAGAGTCGGAGGCGGGCGGCGTTTAGTCCTTCAACACGCCGCCGTCTTCGCCCTTCGGCGGGCCGATGCCCCGGCCGCGCGCGACCGCCCGCGGACAGAAGGTCTTCTACTTGGTCTTTGCGGCCGGTAGCCGCTTTGGTTATACTCGTGACTCGCCGCAGCGCCCTGGCCGCCACGTCCGTCCCCGCGGGACGCGCCGCACGGGGTTTCGACTCCCTAAGTTCTCAGAAGTTGAAGGTGGGAAGTTCTATGTTGCAAATCCCGAAGGGACAGACGACCGAGGGCGAACGCGCCATCCTGCGCAAACTGAGGGTCTGGATCGCCGCGCTGGCGGCCGCCTGCCTGCTCGTCGGCGTCGGCATCGGCGCGATGCTCAGCCAGCGCCGCGCCTTCGCGCTCGACGAGGGGGCGGCGGCCCCGACGGCCGCGCAGATCGCCCGCGCGCCCGAGGCCCTGTCCGCTTCCTTCGCCGAGATCGCGCGCCGCGTGGAGCCGGCCGTCGTCAACATCGACACCGTCTCGGCCCCGAAAGAGCAGCTCGCCGGCAAGGGGAAAGGCGCCGAGGAGGACGACGACGAGGCGGAGAGCGGCGAGAACCCCCTGCTCGACATGCTGCGCCGCCACGCCCAACGCCCCTCGCGCGGCATCGGCAGCGGCTTCATCATCGACCCGAAGGGCCTGATTCTCACCAACTACCACGTCGTCGAGGACATGACCGGCATCATGGTCAAGCTCCAGTCGGGGCAGACCCTGCGCGGCCGCGTCGTCGGCTCGGACGAGGAGACTGACCTCGCCGTCATCCAGGTCAACGCGGGCCGCGACCTGCCCTTCGTTAACGTCGGCAACTCCGACGACGTGCAGGTCGGCGACTGGGTCCTCGCCGTCGGCTCTCCCTTCGGCCTTGAGCAGACCGTCACGGCCGGCATCATCTCGACCAAGGAGCGGCAGACCGACCGCAACGCATCTTTCCGCCGCTTCATCCAGACCGACGCCGCCATCAACCGCGGCAACTCCGGCGGCCCGCTCGTCAACATGCGCGGCGAGGTCATCGGCATCAACTCGCAGATCGCCACTTCGACCGGCGACTACAACGGCATCGGCTTCGCCCTGCCGTCGAACATCGCCGCCTCCGTCTACAAGCAGCTCGTCTCGGGCGGCAAGGTCCGCCGCGGCTACCTCGGCGTCTTCCTCGACTCCATCAAGGAGGAGTTCGCGCGCGTCTACGACCTGCCCGCCGCCAAGGGCGCCATCATCCTCGACGTGGCCGACGCCAAGGGCCCCGCCGCCAAGGCCGGCATCCAGACCAACGACATCGTCGTCGAGTTCAACGGCCAGGTGGTCGAGAGCGCGCAGGACCTCATCAGCAAGGTCGCCTCCACGGGGATCGGCCAGACCGTCAAGCTCACCTACCTGCGCGAGGTCGGCAACAAGCTCGAACGGCGCACGGCCGACGTGACCGTCGGCGAGCGGCCGGCGCGCACCCCGCGCGAAGAGGGGGCGGGCGAGGGCGCGAAGCCCACCCCCGCGCCGTCACAGCCGAGGATAGAGAACCTGAAGACGGACGAGCGCCCGCAGCTCGGCCTGGAGCTGAGCGAGCTGACGCCGCAGCTCGCCAACGAGCACAACCTGAAGGGCGTGCGCGGCCTCTACGTCAAGGAGGTTGACCCGGCCGGGCTCGCCTCCGACAACGGCCTCGTCCGCTACATGGTCATCCAGCGCGTCAACCGCCAGTCCGTCAACACGCTCGACGACTTCAAGCGCATCGTGGACGCGCTCAAGCCCGGCGACCCCGTCGTCATGCACGTCGCCCAGGCCGCCGACGGCGGCCGCGTGGCGCAGTCCATCAAGCAGTTCACATTTCAATAGCAGTCTCGGTGTCTGGGGTCTGGAGCCGAAACGAACCGGCCCCAGACCCCAGACTCCCGGCTCAAAGAATCCACACTTTTTTCGGTTAGCGAACAAATGGCTCAGGCGAAAAAGGCCGTCGGCAAAAGCCGCGGGAAGGACGCGGGCGCGTCGAAAACTTCGGCGCGCACCTCCCCGCAAACTTATCTCAACTACATCGGCGGCGAGTGGGTCCCCTCGTCCTCCGGCGAGACTTTCGAGAACCTGAATCCGGCCGACACGCGCCAGTCCGTCGGCCGCTTCCCGCTCTCGGGCGTCGAGGACATCGGGCGCGCCGTCGAGGCCGCGCGCACGGCGGCCGACCGCTGGCGAAGACTTCCCGCGCCGCGCCGCGCCGAAATCCTCTTCCGCCTCGGCGAAATCCTCATCCGCAACAAGGACTCCTTCACGCGCGACATGACGCGCGAGATGGGCAAGGTCACGAAGGAGGCCGGCGGCGACGTGCAGGAGGCCATCGACTGCACCTACTACACGGCCGGCGAGGGCCGACGCCTGCACGGCTTCACCACCCCGGCCGAGATGCCCGACAAGTTCGCCATGTGCGTCCGCCAGCCCGTCGGCCTGTGCGGGCTCATCACGCCCTGGAACTTCCCGATGGCGATTCCGTCGTGGAAGCTCATCCCCGCGCTCATCTGCGGCAACACCGTCGTCATCAAGCCGGCCGAGGACACGCCGCTCTCGACCTACAACTTAATCAAGTCGTGCGAGGAAGCCGGCGTCCCGCCCGGCGTCGTCAACATGGTGACGGGCTACGGCGAGACGGTCGGCGCGGCCCTGACCGAGCACCCTTCCGTCAGGCTCATCTCCTTCACCGGCTCGACCGAGGTCGGCCGCATCGTCGCCTCGGCCTGCGCCGAGCGCAACGCCATCTGCTCGCTTGAGATGGGCGGCAAGAACGTCATCATCGTGCTCGAAGACGCCGACATTGAACTGGCGGTCGAGGGCGCCGTCTGGGGCGCCTTCGGCACCTCCGGCCAACGCTGCACGGCCTCCTCGCGCATCGCCGTCCACAGGAAGGTCTACAAGAAGTTCACGCAGGCCCTCGTCGAGCGCGCCCAGAACCTGCGCGTCGGCGACGGCCTCGACGACAAGACGGATGTCGGCCCCGTCATCAACTCCGACGCGCTGCACCGCATCCTCTCCTACATCGAAGTCGGGCAGAAGGAAGACGGCGCGCGCCTCGCCTTCGGCGGCCGAAGGCTGGAGCGCGGAGACCACGCCCACGGGTACTTCATAGAGCCGACCGTCTTCGCCGACGTGGCCCCCGACATGCGCATCGCGCAGGAGGAGATATTCGGCCCCGTCACGGCCGTCATCCCCTTCTCGACGCTCGAAGAGGCGATAGAGATCGGAAACGGCGTCCGCTACGGCCTCTCGGCTTCGGTCTACACGCGCGACGTGAACCGCGCCTTCCGCGCCATGAACGAGATGTACACCGGCATCTTCTACGTCAACTCCTCGACCATCGGCGCCGAGGTCCACCTCCCCTTCGGCGGCACCAAGGCGACGGGCAACGGCCACCGCGAGGCCGGCACGCAGGTCCTCGACATCTTCACCGAGTGGAAGTCGATCTACGTTGACTACAGCGGCAAGCTCCAAAGGGCGCAGATAGACGAAGTGAACTTTGAATAGACTCTTAAGGAGGTCTCCCAAGTGATCGTCGGACTCCCCAAGGAGATTAAGGACAACGAGTACCGCGTCGGCCTGACGCCCGCGGGCGCGCGCGCGCTGACGGACTCCGGGCACAGGGTCATCGTCGAGCGGAGTGCGGGCGAGGGCTCCGGCTTCGAGGACGCGCTCTACGAGCGGGCGGGCGCGGTCATCCTCCCCTCGGCCGACGACGTGTGGGCCGAGGCCGAGATGATCGTCAAGGTCAAGGAGCCGGTCGGCCCCGAGTACGGGCGCATGAAGGAGGGCCTGCTCCTCTTCACCTACCTGCACCTGGCGCCGGACCCGGAGCAGACGCGCCAGCTCCTCCAGCACAAGGTCACGGGCATCGCCTACGAGACCATCACCGACCGCAAGGGCACGCTCCCGCTGCTCACGCCGATGTCGGAGGTGGCGGGGCGCATGGCCGTGCAGGTCGGGGCGACCTACCTGGAGAAGATGAACGGCGGGCGCGGTGTGCTCCTCGGCGGCGTGCCGGGCGTGCCGGCGGCCCGCGTCGTCATCCTCGGCGGCGGCGTCGTCGGCATCAACGCCGCGAAGATGGCCGTCGGGATGGGCGCGCAGGTCACCATCATAGACAAGAACCTCGACCGCCTGCGCGAGCTGGACGACATCTTCCTGTCGAAGATTTCGACGCTCGCCTCCTCCGCTTACGCCATCCACGGCGCCATCGCGGAGGCCGACCTCATCATCGGCGGCGTGCTTATCCCCGGCGCGGCCGCGCCGAAGCTGGTCACGCGCGAGATGCTGAAGGACGTGAACCGCGGCGCCGTCATCGTGGACGTGGCCGTGGACCAGGGCGGGTGCATCGAGACGACGCGCCCGACGACGCACTCGGACCCGACCTACTACGTCGAGGACGTGCTGCACTACTGCGTCGCCAACATGCCGGGCGCGGTGCCGCGCACCTCGACCTTCGCGCTCACGAACGCGACGCTGCCTTACGCGCTGACGCTCGCCAACCGCGGCTTCCTCGCGGCCGTCGCCTCCGACCCCGGCCTGCTCGAAGGCGTCAACACCTACGCCGGCAAGCTCACCTACGAGGCGGTCGCCGTCGCGCAGGGGCTCGAATACACGCCCGTCGGCGAGGCGCTCGGCATCACGCCCGCGTCCAGTTCCACGGCCGGCGCGAGCTGACAAGGCGGGCTGCCGCCTGCGGAAGCAGATATAAAAAGGGCACCCTCGGCGGAAGGGTGCCCTTTCTTTTGTGGTTTTATGGCGCGGCTTCAGGCGTGTTCGAGCAGGCGCGCGAGGCAGGCGCCGAGTTCCTCGGGGCGGACGGGTTTGGAGAGGTGGATGTCGGCCTCGCAGCCGGCGGCGTCGGCGCCGTCGCTGCCGCTGAGGAGGATGAGGGGAAGCCCTTTCAGCTTCGGGTGGCGGCGCAGGAAGCGGCACAACTCGCGGCCCCCGAGGTGGGGCATGACGGCGTCGGTGACGACGGCGTGGACGCCGCCCGCGAGCGCCGCCTTCATCGCTTCGAGCCCGTCGGAGGCGGCCACGACTTCGTAGCCGGCCCGGCGCAACACGACCTCCAGGTAGCGCCGGAGCGCGCGGTCGTCTTCGGCGAGCAGGACGGTGAAGCAGGCCGCGGCCGGCCCCGGACTCGCGGTCGGGGCTGCGGGCCTTGCGGTTTCGTCGGGTGTCGTGAGTGTCTGGATCACCAAAGACCTCGGGTTCGTTGCTGGCGCGGCCGGGGAGCGAGGCCGCGTCGCCGATATTTGTGCAAGGGACGTGCCCGCGCCCGCCGTTCTCGAAAAGACGGGCCTCGAAGTCCTGTTTGTAAAAGAATGGCCGAGAATTAAGAAGCTTCGGAAGGCTTTTGTGGGAGAGACCGGAAAAGCGCGCCGGCAGTTTCGAGATTAGACCCCGGCGTGCCCTCTTGTCAACGACTTCATTTTGACGCGCCGCGGGCGGTCAGAATGAACGGGGCGGCGAACCGCCCGCGCCGCCGCACATCTAAACTCTTCGCCCCGCGGTTGAACGCCGCCACTCTTTACGGCTACTCTCTGAAAGATGTACGAGTTCGCAGTCACACCGGCGGTCACGCAGATACGGCGTCGCGGCGTCACGATCACGGAGGTCGCGCCCGGCGGCCTCGGCTCCGAGCTTGAGCTTGAGCCGGGCGACCGCGTCGTGAAGGTTAACGGCCGCGTGGTGCGCGACTACCTCGACTTCCGCTTCCACACGGGCGGCGAGACGGAGTTCGTACTCGACGTTTTGAAGAAGGGCGGCGAGGAGTGGGAGATTGAAGTCGAGCGCGGGGAGGGCGAAGACTTCGGCCTCCAGTTCGAGAACATCGCGCCGCGCCAATGCGCCAACGAGTGCCTCTTCTGCTTCTGCAAGGGCAACCCGCCCGACGCCCGGCCCGCCCTCTTCTTCCGCGACGAGGACGTGCGCCTCTCCTTCCTCTACGGCAACTACACGACGCTCACCTCCATCACCGAGGACGAGATGCGCCGCGTCGTCGAGCAGCGGTTGACGCCGCAGTACGTCTCCGTTCACGCGACCGACTTGGCCGTCCGCGCCCGCCTGCTCGGCGTTGACGAGTCGCGCGCCGACATCTCCGACAAGATGCGGCGCATGATGGACGCCGGCATCGAGATTCACGCGCAGGTGGTCTTGTGCCCCGGCATCAACGACGGCGAGGTGCTGCGAAAGACCATCGACGACTTGGCGGCCGAGTACCCGCGCGTCCGCAGCGTCGCCGTCGTCCCGCTCGGCCTGACGCGCTACCTGACGGACGAGCGGCTGACGCCCGTCACGGCCGAGTTCTGCCGCCGCGTCGTCGCGGAGATCG
>DATHBF010000506.1:0-6254 GCA_035296285.1 Pyrinomonadaceae bacterium
GTCGCGCGCCCGGCGCGACGAGGGCAAAGAGGAATCGCGCGCCGAGGAGCGCACGGCCGCCGGCCACCGCTTCCGCCGCGAGGGCGGCGCGTGGGTTGACGTTAACTACAGGCCCTCCATGTCTCAGACCGGCGTCCGGCGCGGGACGGACGCCTACCGCGCGCTCGTCGCGGACGTGCCCCAGGTCGGCCGCGCCGCCGAGCAACTGGGCGGCGAGTTCATCATCGTCGTCGGCGGTCGCGCCTACCGCGTAAGGCCGTGAATCGTAAACCGTAAATCGTAGGAAAAAGGTTGCGCCCTCGTTGAACGAGCGATAAGCTCACGGCCCGTCAGCCTCGCCGCTCTCCACGATTCACGATTGACGATTCACGAGCCAATGATCTTCCAAAGCCCTTTCCCTGACGTACAGATTCCCGAGACGCCGCTGCACGAGCACGTCTTCCGCGACGCGGACCAGTTCGCAGACAAGCCCGCCATCATCGAGGGGCCGACCGGCCGCCGTATCACCTACGCGCAACTCCGCGACTCCGTGCGCCGTGCGGCGGCCGGGCTCGCGCGCAGGGGCTTTCGCAAGGGCGACGTGCTCGCCCTCCTGAGCCCGAACGTGCCCGAGTACGCCGTGGCCTTCCACGCCGTCTCCGCGCTCGGCGGCGTCGTCACGCCCGTCAACCCGCTCAGCACGCCCGAGGAGGTCGGCAAGCAGCTCAAGGACTCCGGCGCGCGTTTCCTCGTCGCGGCGCCCCAGCTCTTGGAGAAGTCACACGGCACGCGACTCGACGAGACCTTCGTCTTCGGCGAGGCCGAGGGCGCGACCGGCTTCGCGGACTTGCTTGAGGGAGGCGGCGAGCCGCCTTCGGTCGAGATAGACCCGCGCAACGACCTCGTCGCGCTGCCCTATTCGAGCGGCACGACCGGCGTCTCGAAGGGCGTCATGCTGACGCACCGCAACTGCGTCGCCAACGTCGCGCAGGTCGGCGGCACCAGCCACGCCGACCACACCGACACGCTCGTCTGCGTGCTCCCGCTCTTCCACATCTACGCCCTCCAGGTCATCATGAACTACGGCCTGCACGTCGGCGCCACCATCGTCACGATGCCGCGCTTCGACTTCGAGGGGCTGCTGCGCACTATTCAGGAGCACCGCGTCACGCTCGGCCACTTCGTCCCGCCCATCGTGCTCGGCCTCGCTAAGAGCCCGGTCGTCGACTCGTTCGACCTTTCGAGTCTGAAGGTAATCTTCAGCGGCGCGGCCCCGCTCGGGCAGGACGTGGCCGAGGCCGCCGCCCGCCGCTTGGGCTGCATCATCAAGCAGGGCTACGGCATGACGGAGACCAGCCCCGTGACGCACATGGCCCCGGCCGAGCCCGACCCGAGCAAGGCCGGCTCGGTCGGCTTCGTCGCGCCGAACACGGAGTGCAAGCTGGTCGGCCTTGAGTCCGGCGAGGAGGTGGGGGCGGGGAGCGAGGGCGAGATTTGTGTGCGCGGGCCGCAGGTGATGCGCGGCTACCTGAACAACCCGGAGGCGACCCGGAGCACGATTGACGAAGACGGCTGGCTGCACACGGGCGACATCGGCTACGCCGACGAGGCGGGCTACTTCTACGTCGTGGACCGCGCCAAGGAGCTGATTAAGTACAAGGGCTTTCAGGTGGCGCCGGCCGAGCTTGAGGCGCTGCTGCTCAAGCACCCCTCGGTCGCGGACGCGGCCGTCATCCCGAGCCCGGACGACGAGGCCGGCGAGGTGCCGAAGGCTTTCGTCGTCGTGAGGGAGGGCGCGCAGGCAGCGCCCGAGGAGCTTCTGAGCTTCGTGGCCGCCAGCGTCGCGCCGCACAAGAAGCTACGCCGCATCGAGTTCATCGACCAGATTCCGAAGTCGCCCTCGGGCAAGATTCTGCGCCGCCTCCTCGTCGCCCGCGAGCGCGAAAGTCGGGCGCGGTAAAACTCAAGTCGGTGAAGCCCGCCCCGGCCGCGGGCTTTTTTTTTCGGCCACGGGGCCGGCGCGGGCGTCTTAAGAGTCGTCGCCGCGGCAGACCAAACGCCCCCGGCAGCCATCTAAAACCTGTAGGCTCGGGCCAAATTCACTTCGGAGTCGTCATGAAGATTTTAACGGCTTTCACACGCCGCCCCGCCGCGAAACGCGCGGCCGCGCTCGCGGCCCTGCTCGCGCTCGTCTCGAACAGCCTGCTCGCCGTCCCCGCGCGCGGGCAGTCGGCCGAGCGCCGCATGACGGAGGAGCAGCGCGCCGCCCACGTCCTCAACCGCCTCGCCTTCGGCCCGCGCCCGGGCGAGCTTGAGCGCGTGCGCCGGATGGGCGTCGAGGCGTACATCGAGCAGCAGCTCGAACCGTCGAAGATTGACGACGCGGCCGCCGAGGCGCGGCTCCGCAATCTCCCGACGCTGGGGATGACGAACTCCCAACTGCTCGCCAGGTACCCGCAGCCCGGCCAGCTCCTCCGCCGCCTGCAAAGGAGCGGTCAGCTCCCGCCCGAGCTCGCCTCGCTCGTGCAGGAGCGGCAGCAGGGCCAACGGCAGCGCCCCGCCCAGACGGAGATGGAGCGCGGCGAGCCCGCCCAGCCTAACCAGGACGCCGAGCGGATGGTCGCCGAAGCGATGCGCCCGCCCAACGCGCCGGGGCAGGCAATGAACGACGACCGCGCCGAAGAGAATCCCGAGCGACGCGCCCAGCGCCGGGCCATCCTCGACTACATGCGCGACAACGGGCTCGAAAGCCCCGCGCGCATCATGGGCGAGCTGGCCGCCGCGCGCATCCTGCGCGCCGCCTACAGCGAGCGGCAGTTGCAGGAGGTGATGGTTGACTTCTGGTCGAACCACTTCAACGTCTTCGCCGGCAAGGGCGCCGACCGCTGGTTCCTCACCTCCTACGACCGCGACGTGATCCGCCCGAACGCGCTCGGCAACTTCCGCCAGCTCCTCGGCGCGACGGCCAAGAGCCCGGCCATGCTCTTCTACCTCGACAACTTCCAGAGCGTCAGCCCGAACGCGCAGGCGGGCAGGCGGCAGGGTCCGCTGCGCCGGCTCCTACGGCAGCGGATGCAGGACCGCAACCCCGACATGCCGCGCCCGCCGCAGCCGCGCATGCGCCGCGGCATCAACGAGAACTACGCGCGCGAGTTGATGGAGCTGCACACGCTCGGCGTCGAGGGCGGCTACACGCAGAAGGACGTGCAGGAGGTCGCCCGCGCCTTCACGGGCTGGACGATATTCGCGCCGCGCGGCGGCAGGGGCGTCTACGGCGACGGCGAGGACAGCCGCGCCGGCACCTTCAACTTCAACGCGCGCGCGCACGACGCGGGCGAGAAGACCGTCCTCGGCCAGAAGATTCCCTCGGGCGGCGGGGTCGAGGACGGCGAGAAGGTGCTCGACATACTCGCCCGCCATCCTTCGACCGCGAAGTTCATCGCCACGAAGCTCGCGCGCAAGTTCGTCTCTGACAACCCCTCGCCCGCGACAATCGCGCGCGCGGCGGAAGCCTTCCGCAAGTCCGACGGCGACATCAAGACGACCCTGCGCGCCGTCTTCTCCTCGCCCGAGTTCAACTCTCCGGCCGCGCGCCGCGCGAAGATCAAGACGCCGTTCGAGCTCGCCGTCAGCGCCATCCGCGCGCTCGGCGCCGAGACCGACGCGAGGCCCGCTCTCATCCAGTGGGTCGCGCGCATGGGCGAGCCGCTCTACGGCTACCAGCCGCCGACCGGCTACCCCGACACGGCCGAGCACTGGGTCAACACCGGCGCGCTGCTCGAACGCATGAACTTCGCGCTCGCGCTCGCCGCCAACCGCATCCCCGGCACGCGCGTCGAGCTGGCCCGCTTCGTCGGCCAGGACGCCCCGGCCGACGGCTCACTCGACCAGAAGCGCGCCGTCGAACAGTTCCTCAACACGCTCTTGCAGGGCGACATCTCGCCCAGGAGCCGCGAGGTGCTGACGAGGCAACTGGGCGAACAGCCCGGCGCGCAACCGGCGGCCGACGAAACCGCCACGCAGCCGCGCGGCCAGATGCCCGGCATGGGCGGCCGGCGTCGCGGTATGCGCCAACGGGAGTTGCCGCCGTCCGGCAACCCCGAGGTCGCGCGCATCGCCGCGCTCATCCTCGGCTCGCCCGAGTTTCAAAGACAGTAATTGGTGAGGTCCGTATGAATCAGAGTCGCAGGTTCTTTCTGAAGCAGGGCGGGGTGGCCCTGGCGAGCATCGGGCTGGCGGGCGCGGCGCCTTCGTTCCTGATGCGCGCCGTCGAGGCGCAGGGGCAGGCGGGCGGGCGCCGCAAGACGCTCATCGCCGTCTTCCAGCGCGGGGCCGTGGACGGCCTGAACATGGTCGTGCCGCACGGCGAGCGCGCCTACTACGAGCTGCGCCCTCAGCTCGCCATCCCGCAGCCGGGCCGCGCCACGGGGATGGAGGAAGCGGCCCTCGACCTCGACGGCTTCTTCGGCCTGCACCCTTCGATGCGCCCTTTGAAGTCTTTGTGGGATGAGAAGCGGCTGGCCGTCGTGCACGCCGCCGGCTCGCCCGACAACACGCGCTCGCACTTCGACGCGCAGGACTACATGGAGTCGGGCACGCCCGGCGTCAAGTCCACGCAGGACGGCTGGCTCAACCGCTACCTGCAAGCGCGCACCGACCCGAAGCAGACGCCCTTCCGCGCCGTCGCGATGACGCAGGCCCTGCCACGCTCCTTGCAGGGCCGCGCCCCGGCGGTCGCCATGCGGAGCCTCGACGACTTCGCCATCCGCGCCGGGGCTTACACGCAGTCCGTGCAGGGCGGCTTCGAGGACATCTACGAGCAGACGGCGCAGGACGCACTCCGCGGCGCGGGCAAGGAGACGTTCGAGGCCATCAAGTTCTTGAAGCAGGTCAACCCGCAGCAGTACAGGCCCGAGAACGGCGCGCAGTACCCGCGCGGCCCCTACGGTAACTCTCTCATGCAGATCGCGCAGCTCATCAAGGCGGGCGTCGGGCTGGAGATTGCGTTCACGGAACTCGGCGGCTGGGACACGCACCGCGCGCAGGGCGCCTCGCGCGGCCAGCTCGCCGTGCTGCTCGCGCAGTTCGCGCAGGGGTTGAAGGCGCTCTCGACAGACCTCGGCCCCGAGCGGATGCGCGACGTGGTCGTGCTCACGATGTCGGAGTTCGGCCGCACGGTCCGCCAGAACGGGACGGGCGGGACCGACCACGGCCACGCCAACGCCATGCTCGTCATCGGCGGGCAGGTGCGCGGCGGCAAGGTCTACGGCAAGTGGCCCGGCCTCAAAGACGAACAGCTCCACGAGGGGCGCGACCTCGCGCTCACCACCGACTTCCGCGACGTGTTCGGCGAAGTCGCCACCAGGCACCTCGGCCAGGCCGACGCGCGCCGCGTCTTCCCCGGCTACCAGTGGAGCGCGGCGAACTTCCGCGGCGTCATCGGCTAAAGGTTTTCAGTGAAGGGAAAGTGTCTGGGAGGCGCGCGCCCCGTCCGAGGGCTCGCGCCTTTCGCCTTTCGGGAGGGCGTTCAGAATCTTCTCGGCGCGCGTGAGGTGGCGGTCGGCGTTGCGCCAGTTGACGGCGACGGTGTAGGGCAGGGTGGCGAGGTAGTGGCCGCCGAAGGTGGCGCGCTCGTCGGCGGGCAGGCAGTCGTCGCCGGCCCGCACGACCGCCGAGCAATGAATCTTGGCCCACCAGTACCGGCCGTCCCTGTAGGTCTGGAGCGCGCCGCGCAGCTCCGTCTTAAGCTCCGACTCGGGCAGCCACGACAGCAGCCGGCCGACGCGCGCCGAGGTCTCTTCGAGTTCGCGGCTGAACCGTTTGAAGGGCACGCGGGCCAGCGAACGCCCCTCGGCGAAGGCGCCGTACGAGCCGTAGACGAAGACGCCGCCGCCGAGCCGCCTGAGCGCCACCAGAGCCTCCGCGGCCAACCCCCTTTCGAGCGCCCTCTCCGCCGAGACGATTGACAACGTGGCCTCCGTCTCCGCGTCAACGAAGCCGCGCTCGCGCCGCAACCCGGCCCCCGCCCAGGCGGCGTGCAGCCGCGCTTTTCTTAGAAGCACGTCCTTCGTCGTCCCCGCCCCGGAAGACTCGCACGCGGCCCTGTAAGCGCCGGGCCGCTCGCCTTCACATGAAGCGTCCACATTGGTTTGAGTACGTGCGGCGAGTTCGAGCAGTCGGGCGGCCGTCTCGATGTCCGTCCTCACGTCGCCCGCGGGCAGACGGCGGGCGGCCCGCGTGACGGATGAGGCGACGGAGGAAGGGCCGGCGGCGCG
>DATHBF010000507.1:0-5309 GCA_035296285.1 Pyrinomonadaceae bacterium
GAAATCAGATACGAGACGGGCCTCGGGGGCGTCGACTGGCGGCAGATGAAGGCCGCTCTGGCGGCGGACGACTTCGACAAGTGGCTTCGAGGTTGACGGCCCGGTGCGCGGGACGACTTCTCAAACTTACGGCGGGAGGCATCTCGGATGAATCTTCGGAACGTGAACAGGGTGTTGGCAGGGTTGCTGGCGTCGCTCGCGCTCGGGGCGTCCGTCCCGGCGCAGGAGGTGAAGCTCGACCCGGCGCGGCAGAAGATCACGGCCGCGTCGAACGTGCGAGCGCGGGGCGGCCCCGAAACGTCGGCCGCCGAGGTCACGCGCCTCAAGCTCGGCACCGTGTTGACGGCGACGGCGCGCTCGGCCGCGGAGGCGGAGATAGGTGGCCGCCGCGGTTACTGGTATCTGGTGGGTCTGCCTTCGGGCGGGACTGCCTGGGTCTTCGGCGGGCTGCTCGCCGACTACGACGCGGCGCGGCGCTCCGAAACCGCGCGGCTCATCATCGCCGACCGCCTGAAGGCCGAGACGATGAGCTTCGAGGAGGGCGCGGACCTCTACAACTTCGCTTCCGCCGCGGCGGCCGAGGCGAAGTCGGCTGAGGAGCGCGCCGGGCTGGAACTCTCGATGCTGCGCGCGCTCGACCGCTCCCTGCTCTCCGTCTCCTACGACCAGCGCGAGCGGCCGCCCTACCGCGACTGGCTCAAGGCGCACGACAAGCAGATCGTCTACCACGAGTTCTCGGGCAACTTCCAGGTGGCGTCCGAGGCGATTTGGGAGCTTGAGAAGAAGTACCGCGGCACGCCGGCCGGCGAGGAGATAGCGTGGGCGGCCGCGCAGAACCCCATCCCGAGCGACTGCGAGAGCGACGAGGTCTGCGCCTTCCTCTATCTCGCCCAGACGGACGGCCGTTACCTCTCGCTCTACCCGGCGGGCGCGCACGCCGCCGAGGCCGCCGAGGGCTTGCAGAGGGCGCTCGAATCCCCCCAACTGAAGGAGACGCTCGACACGAAGAAACCCGACCAGTACGTGGCGCAGGCTCAGAAGGAGCTGCGCAAGGCCCTGACGGATTTGCGCGCCGCCGTCTCCAAAGGCTCGCTCCCAGCCAAGGCGGCCGTCCTCAGGAGAATCAACCAACTCATCCCGCCCGGCCGCTAGCGGGGTTTCCCGATTTTGGGATTTCGGTTTTCGGAAACGGACACGGCGGGGCGGGGCGCGGGGCGCGGGCGGCGTGAAAAGCCCGAAAAAGCGCGGGGCCGGCCCGTGGTACGGGGCTTGTTCTGGGACGGCACGTAACGAAGGCTGTCTTTCCGCACTATGGATGTCAAACGACCCCAAAGTAAGAATCGCAAGCGAATCCGGCTCGCAATCTACGCGACTGCCTGCGCCCTCGCGGCCGTCCTGATCACGTTCGGCCTGTCGCGGCTGCCGAAGGCCGCGCCGTCCGTGGCCCGCGGCACCGTCTGGCCCGACACCGTCAAGCGCGGGCAGATGCTGCGCCAGGTGCGCGGCCTCGGCACGCTCGTGCCCGAGGAGATTCGCCAGGTGGCCGCCCCAGTCGAGGGGCGCGTCGAGCGCATCTACGCGAAGCCGGGCGAGCAGGTCGGCGCCGGCACGGTCCTCGTCGAGCTGTCTAACCCCACGTTGCAGCAGTCGACCGTGGACGTGGAATACCAGATCAGGTCGGCCGAGGCCGAGCTGAACAACATCCGCTCGCGCCTTGAGAGCGAGCGCATGACGGCGCAGGCCGCGACCGCGCAGGTCCAGTCCGAGTACAAGCAGGCCAAGATTCAGCTCGACACCGACGAGGAGCTGGCGAAGGAGGGCTTAGTGCCCGCCATCACGCTGCGCATCTCGCGCGTGAGGGTCGAGCAACTCCAGAACCGCCTCGACATCGAGCAGAAGCGCCTGGGCTCCACCCGCCAGTCGGCCGAGGCGCAGATGGCCTCGCAGCGGGCGCGCATCGAGCAGCTCCGGGCGCAGCTCCGCTTGAACCAGGAGCAGGTCGCCTCCTTGCAGGTCCGCGCCGGCACCAACGGCGTCTTGCAGCAGGTGACGGTCGAGGTCGGCCAGCAGATCACGCCGGGCACGAACATCGCCCGCGTCGCCGACCCTTCGAGCCTGAAGGCCGTCCTGCAAATCCCCGAGACTCAGATTAAAGACATCCGGCTGGGGCTGCCGGCCATGATCGACACGCGCGGCGCGGGCGTCGTGCCGGGCACGGTCCTGCGCATCGACCCGGCCGTGCAGAACGCGACCGTGCTGGTGGACGTGAGCCTGGACGGCGGACTGCCGCAGGGCGCGCGGCCCGACCTGAGCGTGGACGGGACCATCGAGCTTGAGCGGCTCGACAACGTCCTCTACGTCGGCCGCCCCGCGTCGGGCGCGGCCAACTCGACGATCACGCTCTTCCGCATCGAGCCGGACGGGAAGGAGGCCGTGCGCGTCCCCGTCAGGCTCGGCCGCACCTCCGTCAACACCGTCGAAGTCCTCGAAGGCTTGAAGGAAGGCGACACGGTCATCCTGTCCGAAACCTCGCAGTGGGACAACGTGGACCGCCTCCGTTTGGAATAACCACCCCATCCCCGTCAACGAAAGGAAAAGCGATGAGCGCAACGAGTGAGCCGCTGGTCAGGCTGGACGGCGTCAAGAAGGTCTTCTACACGGACGAGGTCGAGACGCACGCGCTCTCGGGCATCCACCTCGACATCAAGAAGGGCGAGTACGTCGCCATCGGCGGCCCGTCGGGCTGCGGCAAGTCGACGCTGCTCTCCATCCTCGGGCTGCTCGACTCGCCCACCGACGGCGAGTACGTGCTCAACGGCACGTCGGTCGCCAACCTCTCGCTCTCGGACCGCGCGCGCATCCGCAACCGCGAGATCGGCTTCATCTTCCAGGCGTTCAACCTCATCGGCGACCTCTCGGTCTACGAGAACGTCGAGCTGCCGCTGACCTACCGCGACATCGGGGCGAAGGAGCGGCGCGAGCGCGTCGAAGAGGCGCTGCTCAAGGTCGGCATGTCGCACCGCATGAAGCACTACCCGTCGCAGCTCTCGGGCGGTCAGCAGCAGCGCGTGGCCGTCGCCCGCGCCGTCGCCGGCAACCCCTCCATCCTCCTCGCCGACGAGCCGACGGGCAACCTCGACTCCACCAACGGCGAGGCCGTCATGAACCTCCTCAGAGAGCTGCACGACGGCGGCGCGACCATCTGCATGGTCACGCACGACCCGCGCTACGCCAAGTGGGCCGACCGCACCTTCCACCTCTTCGACGGCCAGGTCGTCGAAGAGACCCACGAGCCCAAGGCCGAGGAAGAGCTGGAAGAGAGCGGCTTCAAGCTGTAAGGGAGGGCGCCATGAGAAAGACGTTGCTCACGATCTGCGCGCTGCTCGCGCTCTGCCTCGCGGCGGCCGCCGCCGAGTCCGTCAACCGGACGAGGCACCAGTCTACGTTCGAGGCCAAGACCGAGACGCGGCGGGTTGAGCTGCAAGTCGCCGAGGGGGACAAGCGCGTGCGCCTCAGCGTGAAGTTCACCCTGACGGGCGGCGAGATGCACCTCAAGCTGCGCGACGCGCGCGGCCGGGTGCGGCAGGACGTGGTGCTCTCGCGCGCCAGCAAGTACGAGGTCGGCACCGGCGACATGGAGGCCATCCCCGGCCTCTGGACGGTCGAAGTCGGCCTCCGCGACGCGACCGGCAGTTACGACGTGGCCCTGACGGCTGAAAGGCCGTAAAGGAAGTGGCGGGTGATGGGTGATGGGTGATGAGTAAAAAGCGACCGCCTTCTACTCGTCACTCATCACCCATCATTCATCGCTCTTAAGTTGAGAGGTGAGGCGATGAGGACTTTCTGGCAAGACGTGCGCTTCGCGGCGCGGATGCTGCGCAAGAGCCCCGCGTTCACGGCCGTCGCCGTCGCGGCGCTGGCTCTGGGCGTGGGCGCCAACACGGCCATCTTCTCGGTCTTCAACGCCGTCCTGCTGCGGCCCCTGCCTTACAAGGAGCCCTCGCAGCTCGTCCTCATCAACCACAACTACCGCAAGATTGACCTCAAGGCTTCGGTCTCGGCGCCGGGCTACGCACACTACCGCGACAACGCCAAGTCCTTCGAGGGCGTGGCGGCCGTCTCAGGCTGGGGCGCCAACCTGACGGGCGACGGCGAGCCCGAGCGGCTGACGGGTCAGGCCGTCACGCCCAACCTCTTCCCCGTGCTCGGCGCCGACGCCGCGCGCGGCCGCACCTTCGCCGAGGACGAGGCGCAGCCCGGCGGCCCCAAGGTCGTGGTCCTCAGCGACGGGCTCTGGCGCCGCCGCTTCGCGTCGGACCCGAACATCGTCGGCCGCCAGATCACGCTCAACGACCAGCCCCACGAGGTCGTCGGCATCATGCCGCCGGGCTTCACGTTCGGCCGCGAGCTGGGCGGCGCCGCCCCCGACCTCTGGGGGCCGCTGTCCTTCACCCCGAACCAACTCTCGCCCAACAACCTGACGAACGAGTTCCTGTCGGTCATCGCGCGCCTTAAGCCGGGCGTGAGCGCGCGGCAGGCGCAGGCCGAGCTGGATTCGATTGCGGCCGACCTGCGCCGCCAGTACATGCAGGGCGCGGACGAGAGCAACTGGGGCCTGCTCCTGACGCGCTTCGACGAGGCCATCGTCGGCGACATCCGCCAGGCGCTCTACATCCTCCTCGGCGCGGTCGGCTTCGTGCTTTTGATAGCGTGCGCCAACGTGGCGAACCTGATGCTGGCGCGCTCGGCCGCGCGGCAGAAGGAGGTGGCCGTGCGCACCGCCCTCGGCGCGAGCCGCCTGCGCATCGTGCGGCAGCTCCTGACGGAGAGCGTCCTGCTGGCGCTCGTCGGCGGCGCCCTGGGCCTGCTGCTGGCGATGTGGGGCGTGGACGTTCTGATGAAGGTCAACGCGGGCGGCATCCCGCGCGCGCACGAGGTCGGCCTCGACCCGCTCGTGCTGGCCTTCACGCTCGGCGTGTCGCTTTTGACGGGCGTGCTCTTCGGGCTCCTGCCCGCCTTCCAGACCTCGCGCGTCAATCTCAACGACACGCTGAAGGAGGGCGGCCGCAGCGGGCGCGCGGTGCTGCCGGCCGTGGTGCGCAACATGCTCGTCGTGGTCGAGGTGACGCTCGCCATCGTGCTGCTCGTCGGCGCGGGGCTGCTCATCCGCAGCTTCCAGCGGTTGCAGCAGGTCAACCCCGGCTTCGAGCCGCGCGGCGTCCTCGCCATGCAGGTCTCCCTGCCCAACTCGAAGTACCCGGAGCAGCCGCAGCGCGCGCAGTTCGCCCGCCAGATGCTCGAACAGGTCC
>DATHBF010000508.1:0-8348 GCA_035296285.1 Pyrinomonadaceae bacterium
GCCCCGGCGGCGGCGGAGGATGTCTGTTATCTCGTCGGTGGCCGCGGCCACGTCGGCGCGCGAGTGCGGGCGGACGATGATGAAGAAGACGACGAAGGGCGGCTCGATGTCCTTCCAGTACTTGTCGAAGGTGGCGAGCGGGATGAAGACGGAGTTGTCCCTCGACTGGCCGAAGAAGTTGCCCAAGGTCTCCATCACGCCGACGACGCGGAAGGGCCGCCCCTCGATCTTGATCTCCTTGCCGAGCGGGTCTTCGTGAGGGAACAGCGCCCGCACCACGTCCTGCGCGAGCACGGCCACGTTCTCGCGCCCCGCGAGGTCGGGGTCCGTGACGAAGCGGCCGCGACCGACGTACTGCGAGAGCGTGAACTCGTACTCGGGCGTGACGCCGAAGAGGATGGGCGTGTCGGTCTCCTTGTCGGCGTAGCGGAGGTTGGACGCTATCTTGCGGCGGATGGGGGCGACGCTGGCGACGCTCCGCGCCGTCTCCGCGCGGATGGCCTCCGTGTCTTCGAGGGTGATGTCCTTGCGGTGCAGCTCCTCCGAGTTGGGCGCCCGCCCGAAGCTCGGGTCGAACTTCGAGACGAAGATGGTGTTCGAGCCCAGCGACTCTATCTGGTCGGCGAAGGCTTTATTCAAGCCCTGGATGATGGAGACCATGAAGGTCAGCGTCACGACCCCGATTGCCACGCCCAAAATTGTCAGCGACGACCGCAGCTTGTTCGCGCGCACGGTCGCCACCGCCATCGCCGCCGACTCTTTGATGTCGTCGAAGGTCATAACTACTCGGACCTCAAAGCGTCAATCGGGTTCAGGCTCGAAGCCTTCCACGCGGGCCAGAGGCCGCTGACGATGCCGACGCCGGAGGAGACGGCCACGCCGAGGACGGCCGAGCCGACGCTGAACAGGAGCGGGAAGCCCATCGCGAGGGCGAGCCCGAAGGCGAGCGCGAAGCCGAAGCCGACGCCCAGCGCGCCCCCGATGGCCGTGATGACGACGGCTTCAATGAGGAACTGCATGAGCACGTCGCGGCGGCTGGCGCCGACGGCCTTGCGGATGCCTATCTCGCGCGTCCGCTCGGTGACGGAGACCAGCATGATGTTCATGACGACGATGCCGCCGACGACGAGCGAGATGGCGGCCACGCCGACCGTCACGATGTAGATGTTCGAGGTCGCGCTCTTGTAGAGGTCGATGAAAACGTCCTGCGTCTCAAGGCTGAAGCCGTCCTCCTCGTCGCGGAAGGTCTTGCCCCGCCGGTTGCGCATGACGGCGCGGGCCTGGTCCTGCGCGGCGGCCATCTCCGCGTCCTGCGGCACCTGCACGAAGACGATGAGCGAGCCGTGCGTGCCGAAAGCCTTCTTGAAGGTCGGGTAGGGAATCTGCACGAAGTTGTCGCGCGAGAAGCCGAAGATGGAGCCCAGCCGCTCGGCCACGCCGATCACCTCGTAGGTGCGCCCCTCGACGCGGATTTGGCGCCCCACCACCCGGTCGAACGGCGCTCCGTCGAAGAGGTTGTCAACCACGTCGGCGCCGATGACAGCCACGTCGCGGCCTGCGGCCTCCTCCGTCTCGGTCCAGGCGCGGCCGGCCTCGATGTCCGTGTCCTCGATGGCGTACATCGAGAGCGTGACGCCGCGGACGCGGACGTTCTCGGAGGACTTGTCGCCGGCCTTGACGGTGGCCTGCCCGTTGGCGGCGATGCCTGTGCGCCAGCAGCGGTTGCAGAGGCGGGCGATGGCCGCGGCGTCCTCCTCCTTCACGTCCTTGCGCTTGTTGAAGCGGAGGAAGTCTTCGCGCGAGGTGATGACCTGCGGGCGCTTCGAGATGGTGAAGACGGTGGACCCCTGGGAGGAGAAGGTGGAGGCAACCGTCTGGTCGAGCCCGTTGATGATGGTGACGACGGCGATGACGGCCGCGACGCCGACGACGACGCCGACGAGCGTCAGCGCCGTTCTCAACTTATTCGCGCGCAAGCTGCTGAGCGCGATGCGCAGCGACTCCCAGGCGGTGTGGAAGACGGGCGGCAGGCGCGAGCGGCGGCGCGGGCGCGCCTCGCCGAAGGGCCGCGGCTCGGGCGGCCGCCTCTCGCGGGCCGGCTCTGTCAGCAGTTCGGTTGCCATCTAAAAGGGTGTTGGGTGTTAGGTCTTGGGCGCCGGGAAAGGCGGCCTGCCTTCACCCACAACCCAGCACCTAACACCCAACACCCGCTCTTACTTGATGCGCTCGTCCTTCTCGATCTGGCCGTCGCGGATGGAGATGACGCGGTGGGCGCGCGCGGCGATGTCGTGCTCGTGCGTGACGACGATGATGGTGTTCCCGGCGTCGTGGAGCTGCTGGAAGAGGGCCATGATCTCGTAGCTCGTCTTGGTGTCGAGCGCGCCGGTCGGCTCGTCGGCGAGCAGGATAGAGGGGTTGTTGACGAGCGCGCGGGCGATGGCGACCCTCTGGCGCTGGCCGCCCTAGAGTTCGTTTGGCCGGTGCGTCATGCGGTCCGACAGCTCGACGTTGTGCAGGGCGCGCTCGGCCTGCTGGCGCCGCTCGGCGGCGGGGATGCCGGCGTAGACGAGCGGCAGCTCGACGTTGTGCAGGGCCGTGGCGCGGGCCAGCAGGTTGAAGGTCTGGAAGACGAAGCCGATCTCCTTGTTGCGGATGCGGGCCAGCTCGTCGTCGTCCATCTGCGCGACCATCTTGCCGTTGATCCAGTAGTCCCCTTTGCTCGGCGTGTCGAGGCAGCCGATGAGGTTCATCAGCGTGCTCTTGCCCGAGCCCGAGGGGCCGATGATGGCGACGTACTCGCCGCGCTGCACCTCGAAGGAGGTGCCGCGCAGCGCGTGCAGTTGCTCGGCGCCCATCTGGTAGGTCTTCCAGATGTCGCGCATCGAGATGAGAGCGGAGGGCGGGGCCGACGAGCGCGGCCGGGCGACCTCAGCCCCGGCCGGCTCGCGCGTGACGGCCTCCGCGGCCGGGGTCTCAACGGGCGGCGCCTCGGTCATTTCTTCTCCTCCGGCTTGTCGCCCTGGCCGGGCTTGCGCTCGTCCTTCTTCACCGGGTCGCCTTCCTTGAGGGTGCGCAGGATGCGGCTCGGCCCGGTGATGACCTCCATGTCCTTCTGGAGCCCGCTCGTGATTTCGATGTCGCTCTCGCCGGTGATGCCCGTCTCGACGGGGACGAACTTGACCTTGCCGCCGTCGAGGACGAAGACGCCCTTCACGTCCTTCGGCTTCTCGGCCGTGGCCGCGGCCGGCGGCGCGGCCTGACCGGCGGCCGGGGTCGGCGTCGGCGTCGGCGCCTTCTCGACGATGGCCTGGAGCGGCACGGCCAGCACGTCCGTCTTCGTCTTGGTGGTGATGTTGGCCGTCGCCGTCATGCCGGGGCGGAGCGAGTTGCGGACCTCGTCGGTCAGACCTTTAAGCTCGATGACGACCTTGAACTCCTTGGCCTCCTGGACGTTGACGCGGTTCGAAATGCCGCCGCTCTGCGTGTCGCTGCGGCTGATGGCGAGCGGGTTCTTCTGGATGACGGTGCCGTCTATCTCGCGCTCGCCCATCGCGTCCACCTTGACCTTCGCCACCTGCCCGACATCGACCTGCGCGATCTCGGTCTCGTCCACGTTGACCTCGACGTTGATGGTCGTCATGTCGGCGATGGTCATCAGCGAGGTCGTCGAGGTGCTGGCGAGCGTGAACTGGCCGACGCGCGCCGGGATGTCAACGACGACGCCCGTCAAAGGCGAGTAGGTGGTGGCCTTGTAGCGCAGCGAAGACGTGCCGCGCAGAATCGCCTGCTGCTGGTTGGCGCGCGCCTCGCTCGACTGGACGCTCTCGCGGGCGCGCGTGACGCCGATCTGCGCCTCGCGCACGGCGACCTTCTGCTGGTTGACCCGCGCCTTCGACTCCTCGACGGCGATCTGGGCCGAGCGCAGCTGCGCCTGCGCGGTGCGGAGTGAGACCTGCGCCTGCTTGAGACGGTCGCCGGCCGTGTCGTACTCGGAGCGCGAGGCGACGCCCGACTCGATGAGTTCGGTCGTCCGCTTAAGCTCGCGCTGCGCGGTGGCGAGGTTGAACTGCTCGCGGTCCACGGCCGTCTGCGCCGTGTCCACGGCCTGGCGCGACTGCTGGAGCGAGACCTCGGCGGTGGCGAGCGACTGGTTCGCCTGCGCCACGTTGTTCTCGGCCGAGAGCACGGAGGTGCGCGCGTTCTGCACGTCGCTGATTGACGCCTGCGCGGCGGCGGCCTGCGCGGCGGCCGAGGATTCGAGCTGCGTGGGGTCCACGCGCACGAGCGGCTGGCCCGTCGTGACGGGGTCGCCCGGGTTGACCGATATCTCCTCGATGCGGCCCTGAACCTCGCTCGTCAGGTTAACGAATTTGATGGGGCGGACCTCGCCGGGGGCCGTGACGGTGGACTTCAACTCGGGCCTGACCTCGACTTTGACGACCGTGACCTCGGGCTGCTCCTTGCCCTTGGCGAAGATGCTGATGACGACGATCATCGCCAGGACGGCGACGGCCGCCACGACGATAACAATCTTCTTCTTTCGGCTGATAGCCATCTTTAGAACTTCCTTTTCCGGAATAAAAGGGTTGAAACGGGTCGGGCCGGCTTGTTCGCGCGGGCGTGTGCGGGCTTCACCCTAACTCGAAGACTCCGCTCATCTAAAGCCCCGCGCCGGCACATCTTCTACGTGCAAAGCGCCGGGACGGTTTCAGGAAAGCCAACAATTCGTGACAACTCTTAGATGCTGAAAGTCCGGAGTCCGGGGTCTGGAGTCTTTGAAGTCAAAGCGGCGCCGCCTTCGTCATCCTTACCGACTCTGAGACTCCAGACCCCAGACTCACAGACTTTTCTTGTCGCGGATTTACGCGGTACAATGACGCCCCGGCGCCCGCGGCGCGCGGCCCGACTGCGAGCGGCGGCGCCGAGACATCTCCGGGGCCTGCCGGCCCGCACAGTCAGGCTCAAAGAAGAGGAAGAAGATGATCACCTGCGAGAGGTGTCACACGGAGAACATCGAGGGCTCGCAGTATTGCGACGAGTGCGGGGCCGTCCTGCCGGCGGCGGCGCCGAGGAAGGGCGCGATTGCGGCCGCCGAGACGGCCGGGCCGGAGGACGACGAAGCCACGCCGGCCGCCGCCCCGACGCACGAGCCCGTGCCCGAGCGCCGCCGCTCCGAGGCGGCCGGCCTCGCCTCGGGCCGCCAGTCGCAGGTCGTGACGCCGATGCACACGTCTCTCGCGGGACAGCCGCAGGCGCTCGGCCACGCGCGCAGCGAGCCGCCGCAGCGCGCGTCGGAGACGAAGGCGCACGCCAAGCTCGTCATCCACCGCGGGCGCTCGGTCGGCAAAGAGTTTCCCTTGAACGAGGACGAGGCCCACATCGGGCGCTGGGACGCCGACGGCGGCATCTTCCCGGACGTTGACCTCGACAGCGACGACCCCGAGGCCAAGGTCTCGCGCCGCCACGCACGCATCACGCGCCGAGGCGGGCAGTATTACATCGAAGATTTGGGCTCGACGAACGGCACCTTCGTCAACCGCGGCCGGCGCCTGCTGCCCGGCGACCGCCAGCCCTTGAGGGACGGCGATGAGGTCATCGTCGGCAAGACTTTCCTGCGCTTTCACGTGCTGGGCGGCTGACCGAGGCGCGAGTCTGGAAGTTAAATCTAAGTGATCGTCTCCTGCGTAAACTGCGGCGCCGAAGTGGCCCCGGAAGACCGCTTCTGCGGCAACTGCGGCCTCGCGCTCACCCCCTCGAACCGCCGCGAGTCGGCGGAGGGCGAACCCGCGCCCGCGTCGCCCGACGCGGCCGAACCAGCCTCCCCTTCGTCTTCACCCTCCGCCGCGCCGCAGGACGAGCCGCCGCGTGACGTGAGCGGGACGTTCGCCCTGCCCGAGACCGACGAAACTACGGACGAGGGCGTCCGCGAAGAAGGCGCGGGCGGCGAAGAAGACGAAGGCGATTACAGCGAGCAGTTTCAGCCCACGCTGATTGACGCGGGCGGGCCGCAGGCGGCCGCCCCGGCCCCCGCGCGCGAGCCCGTGCACGACACGACGCCCCCGGACGCCCCCCCCTCGGGGCAGGTCCGCGAGCCCATCTCCGGCATGATGACGGGCGAGCCGACGGTAGCGCCGCCCGCCGACGGCCCCTCCCACGGCCTCGAATCGCACACCGGCCCGCAGGACGAGATGCCGCGCCAGGGCACGCGCACGGGCGGCCG
Organism: Pyrinomonadaceae bacterium; assembly: GCA_035296285.1. Lineage (GTDB taxonomy): Bacteria > Acidobacteriota > Blastocatellia > Pyrinomonadales > Pyrinomonadaceae > QHXN01. Next base: position 6,221 of record DATHBF010000508.1, read on the forward strand.
CGGGACGGGCGACGTGCCCCCTTTGCCTTACAGCCGCACGGGCGGCGGGCGCCGCTCCTCGCGCCAGCTCGAATCCGGCACCGTCCTCCACTCCCGCTACGAGATCACCAAGCGCATCGGCGGCGGCGGCATGGGCGCCGTCTACTACGCCCGCGACCGCAACCTCGGCGACGCCCCGCGCGCCGTCAAGGAGATGATCCAGTCGCACCTCGACGAGTCGCAGCAGGAGAAGGCCATCGCCGACTTCAAGCGCGAGTCGATGCTGCTGGCCTCGCTCGAACACGCCTCCATCCCGACCATCTACGACTACTTCTACGAGGACGGCTCGGGCCGCTTCTACCTCGTCATGAAGTACATCTCGGGCGGCGACTGCCTCGCGCGCCTGCGCAACGCGCCGGGCGGCCGCATCGACGAGCTGACCGTCACCGACTGGGGCATGCAGGTGGCAGACGTGCTCGACTACCTGCACAACCGCCGCCCGCCCATCATCTACCGCGACCTCAAGCCCGCGAACCTGATGATCGACGGCAACACGGGCCGCGTGATGCTCATAGACTTCGGCATCGCCCGCTGGGTCTCGCCGCAGGAGAAGGGCGTGACGGCCGTCGGCACGATGGGCTACGCGCCGCCGGAGCTGTTCAGCGGCAAGGTCGAGCCGCGCTCGGACATCTACTCGCTAGGCGCGACGATGTTTCACCTCATGACGGGCTCGGACCCGCAGGACCAGCCCCTGCTCGTCTTCGACTTCACGAAGAACCCGACGCCGCGCCAGATCAACCCGTCGCTCTCGAACGAGATGGAGCGGATACTGATGCGCGCCGTCGAGTACGAGCCCGAGCGCCGCTTCCGCTCGGCCGCCGAGATGCGCGAGACGCTCATCCAGCACCGCGACCGCCTGCGCGCGGGGGCCGTCAGCTACGGCGCCGTGCCCGCGCACGGCACGCCCGGCGGCAACCACCCGACCGCCGACGTGAAGACGACGGCCGTCGAGATGGTCTACTGCGGCTTCTGCGGCAAGACCATCTCGGCCGACGACGTGTTCTGCGCCCACTGCGGCGCGCGCCAGCCCATCGCCGCCGCCAGCGCGTCCTTGCGCGCCGCGCGCGCCACGGCCCGCCTCGTCGTCATGGGCACGACCGAGATCACGGACGCCACTTTCACCTTGAGCAAGGAGAGCAACCTCGTCGGGCGGACCGACCCGCAGTCGAACATCTTCCCCGACATAGACCTCTCGCGCTTCGACCCCGAGACCAAAATCTCGCGCCGCCACGCGCGCATCTGGCGCCACGGCGACACCTTTCTGCTGGAGGACCTGGGGAGCGTCAACGGCACGGTCGTCAACGACGCCGTCCGCCTGGGGCCCCGACAGCCGCGCCCGCTTGAGAACGGCGACCGACTCCGCCTCGGCGAAACCACGCTCCACTTTCTAGTAGGATAAGTCCGGAGTGGAGAGTCCGGAGTCCAAACAGCGACGCCTTCGTCATTCTTCCTGACTCCGACTCCGAGACTCCGAGACTCCAGACTCTTAATCGAATGACTGCGCAAGTAGAACAACAGGGGGCGCGGGCGCGGCGGGCGCGGGCGGCGGAGGCCGCGGCGGCGGGGCCGCGCGCCGAGCTTAACTTCGAGCGGCTGCGCGCGCCCTTCTCGCTGCGCTGCGGCGCGCTCCTGGTTGATTACATCATCCCGGTCGCGCTGCTCGCGCTCTCGACGCTTCTGGCCCGCGCCTTCGGCGACGCGCGGCGCGGCAGCACGGCCGTGCTCACGGCCGGGTATCTCGCGTCGGCGGGCGTCGCCGTCCTGAACCTCGTCTTCGTCGCGGGGCTCTCCGGGCGCACGCTCGGCAAGTGGGTGGCGGGCCTCCGCATCGAGCGGCGCGACGGCGTGCCCCTGAGCTTCGGCCGCGCGCTCGTGCGCCACCTCGTCGGCTACCCCCTGACGCTTTTGACGGGCGGGCTCGGCTTCCTGCTCGTCGCCTTCGACTCGAAGGGGCGTGCCCTGCACGACCTGCTCGCCGGCACCGTCGTCGTCCGCACCCGCGGCGCGCGCCAGGCGGCCCCGGCGCGCGCGCCCGAGAGGCCCTAGAGGGATGCCAAACGCCTGTCCCATCTGCGGCGCGGAGACCTTC
>DATHBF010000509.1:0-10680 GCA_035296285.1 Pyrinomonadaceae bacterium
CCGCCCGCGTCGCCCTTGAACTGGAAGCGGCGGTTGACGCCCGTGAACGTCGCGAGCGCGCCGGAGATGGTCTCGAAAGGGACTTCGAGTTCGAGCCCGATGGCGATGGCCGCGAGCGCGTTGTAGATGTTGTGAAGCCCCGGCACGTGCAGGGAGACTTCGCCCACCGGCTCTCCCAGGCGGCGCACCTGAAACGTCGAGCCGAACTGCTTGTCGTAGCGCACCTCGCGCGCGGCGATGTCGGCCTGCGCCGACAGCCCGTAGGTGACGCGGCGGCGGACGACCTCGGGGATGACGGCCTGCACGTGCGGGTCGTCGAGGCAGAGGACGGAGGCGCCGTAGAAGGGCACCTTGTTGACGAAGTCGGCGAAGCACTTGCGCACGTCCGTCATGTCGGCGTAGTGGTCCATGTGCTCGCGGTCGATGTTCGTCACGACGGCGAAGGTGGGCGAGAGCATGAGGAACGAGCGGTCGCTCTCGTCCGCCTCGACCACCATCAAATCGCTCTTCCCCAGCCGCGCGTTCGAGCCCATCGCGCCGACGACGCCGCCGACGACGACCGTCGGGTCGAGCTGCGCCAGCACGTTCGCTATCATCGAGGTCGTCGTCGTCTTCCCGTGCGAGCCGGCGACGGCGACCGTGTGGGGCTTGAGCCGCATCAGCTCGCCCAGCATCTCTGCGCGCGGGATGACGGGGATGGAGCGGCGCCGCGCCTCGACGACCTCCGGGTTGTCGTCGCGCACGGCCGTCGAGCGGACGACGACGTGCGTGTCGAGCACATTCTCGGCGGCGTGCCCCTCATACACGGTCGCGCCCATCGCTTCGAGCCGCCCCGTCGCGTCAGACCGGCGCAGGTCGGAGCCCGACACGCGGAAGCCCATGTTCAAAAGGACCTCCGCGATGCCGGACATGCCGATGCCGCCGATGCCGACGAAGTGGACGTGTTGGATGCGACGAAACATAAACTCTGCCGACTAACCTTCTACTTCCTTCTCGTAATCAACTTCTCCATCAAATCAACCGCGGCCGCCGCGGCGTCGCCGCGAGCGAGGCGGCGGGCGTTCTTTTCCATGCCCGTGACGCGGTCGGGGTTTTCGACCAGCCCAACGATCTCGCGCGCGAGCCGTTCGCCGGTGGCCTCCTGCTGGAGAATCATGACGGCGGCGCCGGCCGCCTGTAGCGCCTCGGCGTTCTTGCGCTGGTGGTCGTCGGCCGCGAAGGGGAACGGGACCATCAGCGCCGCCTTGCCCGCCGCTATCAACTCGGCGGTCGTCGTCGCGCCCGCGCGGCAGACGACCAAGTCCGCCGCCGCGAAGGAGGCGACCATGTCGTCGATGTACTTCCGCACGTCGGCCGCGTCGCCCCAGCCGGCGGCCTCGTAGCCGGCGCGCACCTTCTCAAAGTCGGCCTCGCCCGTCTGGTGGACGACGCGCAGGCGGCCCCGCTGGGCCTCCATGTGCGGGAGCGCCGCAGCCATCGCCTCGTTGATGGCGCGCGCGCCCTGCGAGCCGCCGAAGACGAGGACGGAGAACGAGCCGGGCTCGCGCCCCTTCCTCTTAATCTCAAAGAACTCGCGCCTGACCGGGTTCCCCGTCACGACGCCCTTGCCGCGGAAGTAGCTCAAAGACTCCTCGAACGAGACGGCCGCGGCGTCAACGAACATCGCCAGCCTGCGGTTCGTGAAGCCGGGCAGCGCGTTCGACTCCATGACGAGCGTCGGGACTCTCATCAGCGCCGCCGTCATCAGCACCGGCCCCGAAACGTAGCCGCCCGCGCCGACCGCCACGTCCGGCCGAAACTCGCGTATCAGCCGCCGCGCCGCGAGGAAGCTTCTGGGCAGGAGCATCAAGCCCCTCAACTGCCCCGCCAGCCCCACGCTCTTCAACCCCGCCGATTCAATGAGCGACAACTCGAAGCCGGCCTTCGGCACCAGCCTCGTCTCCAACCCCCTCGCGGTGCCCACGAACCTCACGACCGAGTCCGGGTCGCGGCGCTTCGCCTCGTTCGCCACCGCGATGCCGGGGTAGATGTGCCCGCCCGTCCCGCCCGCCGCGATGAGCACTCGCATCTTCACTTCAACCCGGCCCGCGAGTGCTGCGAGATGTTCAGGAGCACGCCGACCGAGAAGAGCGTCGGCACCAGAGACGACCCGCCGTACGAGATGAACGGCAGCGGGATGCCCTTCGTCGGCACCAGCGCCAGCACGACGCTCATGTTGAAGAGCGCCTGCGTCACAATCCCCGCCACGATGCCGACGCCGAGCAGCATCCCGAACCTGTCGGGCGAGCCCAGCGCCGCCTTCATCCCGCGCCACAGGAGCAGCGCGAAGAGCGCCACCACCCCGAGCCCGCCCAAGAGCCCCAGCTCCTCGCTGATGACGGCGTAGATGAAGTCCGAGTGGGCGAACGGCAGGAAGAACATCTTCTGCCTTCCCTCCGTGAACCCGAGCCCGTGGACGCCGCCCGACCCGACGGCCAGGAGCGACTGCACGACCTGATAGCCCGCGCCCTGCTGGTCGGCCCAGGGGTCGAGGAACGTCACCAGCCTCTTCAAACGCCACGGCACGAAGAGCAGCAAGGCCAGCACGCCGACGAGCGCGGGGGCCGCCGCCAGCCCCAGGTGCGTGAGCCTCGCGCCGGCCGTGAAGAGCACGGTCACGCAGATGACGGCCAGCATCAGCGCCGTCCCCAAATCCGGCTCGGCCACGACGAGCACGGCCAGCAGCCCCGTCATCAGGACGCACGGCGCGAACGTCCCGAAGAAAGCCCCCTCGGTGCCGGCCCGCCGCTCAAGGAAGCGGGCGAGGAAGACAGACAGGGCCAGCTTCGCCATCTCCGACGGTTGCAGGGAGAAGCCCGCGAACCGAATCCAGCGCCGCGCGCCGTTAATCGGCGGGAACGCGAAGACGGCCACGAGCAGCACGACCGTCACCCCCAGCAGCCCGTAGGCCACGCGACCGCCGCGCAGCAGCGTGTAGTCCATCCGCATCCCGACGAGCATCGCCACGAGGCCGACGGCCGTCCACATCGCCTGCCGGACGACGTAGTAATACTGTGTGTGGTTCTGGCTCGAAGCCACCACGGCCGACGCGCTGTAGACCATGATGACGCCGAACAGCGACAGCGCCACCGCCGCCGCGAACAACCACTCGTCTGCCTGTAGCTTCCTCGCCATAAAACACAACGACGAACGTCAGGAGACGTGCGCCTCCTCGTTCACCATGCCGTGCCCGTCGTTCACCAGTCTCTTCACCTCTTCCTTGAAGACCCGGCCCCTGTGCTCGAAGCTCTGGAACATGTCGAAGCTGGCGCACGCGGGCGCGAGCAAGACCACGTCGCCGGGCTCGGCCGCGTCGTGCGCGCGGCGGACGGCGTCGGCCATGTCGGCGGCGCGCGAGACGGGCGCCGTGCCCTGCAACTCCCGCTCGATGCGGTCGGCGTCCTCGCCCAGCAGGACGAGGGCGCGGCCCTTTCGCCGGACGAGCGGCGCGAGCGGCGCGTAGGGCGCGTTCTTGCCACGCCCGCCGAGAATCAAGACTATGCGGCCCGGCTCGTCGGCGAACGCCTCGACGGCCTTGACGGCGGCGTCAACGTTCGTCGCCTTCGAGTCGTTGTAGAAGGCGACGCCGCCGACCTCCGCCACGTGCTCCAGCCTGTGCTCGACGGGCGAGAAGCGCCCGACCGTCTCGCGCAGAGAGGCGGGACGCGCCCCGCAGGCCAGACCGGCCGCGAGCGCCGCCAGCACGTTCTGCACGTTGTGCAGCCCCTTGAGCCGCATCTCGTCGCGCGCGGCGAGCACGCGCTCCGCGCCGCCCGAGCGCGCGACCAGCTCGCGGCCACGGAGGAACAGGCCCTCGTCCAGCTCGCGCGCCGTGCTGAACATGCAGACGCGCGCCTCAAGCCCCCGCGCCCACGAGGCGACCGTCTCGTCGTCCGCGTTCAGCACGGCGAAGTCGCGCGCCGTCTGGTTGCGGAAGATGCGGTGCTTGGCCGCGCCGTAGTCGGCCAGCGTCTCGTAGCGGTCCATGTGGTCGGGCATCAGGTTCAGCACGACGGCCACCGACGGGCGAAACTCCTGAATCGTTTCGAGCTGGTAGCTCGAAAGCTCCGCCACCGTCCAGCCGTCCTCGCGCGACGACTCGGCGAGCGAGACGAGCGGAGTGCCGATGTTGCCGCCGACCTGCACGGGCAGCCCCGCGTCCTTCAGCATCTCGCCGACGAGCGCCGTCGTCGTCGTCTTCCCGTTCGTCCCCGTGATGCCGACGACGCCGCCCTTCAGGTAACGCCACGCCAGCTCGACCTCGCCGATGACCTCCGCCCCCGCGCGCTCGGCGTAGCGGACGGGGATGCTCTTCGTCGGCACGCCGGGGCTCGTGACCACCAGCTCCACCTGGTCGAGCAGCCACGAAGGCACCTCGCCCGCCAGCAGCTTCACGACGCCCTCGGACTTCAAGGCCAGCGCGTCGTTCGGCCAGTCGATCAACTCCTTCCGGTCGTGCAGGACGACGAGGGCGCCGCGCGCGGCGAGGAAGCGCGCCGCCGCCACGCCGCTGCGGCCCGCCCCCAACACCAGAACTTTTTTGCCCTCGACTTCCATTGAAAAAAACTTCAGCGCAGCTTGAGCGTCGAAAGGCTCAGCAGCGCGAAGAGGATGGCGATGATGAGGAAGCGGAAGACTATCTTCGGCTCCTTCCAGCCCGACATCTCGAAGTGGTGGTGCAGCGGCGTCATCTTAAACAGTCGCCGCCCCGTCCCCGTGCTCCGCTTCGTCATCTTGAAGAACGACACCTGCAATGTCACCGACAGCGCCTCGCAGACGTAGACGCCGCCGACGAGCACCAGTATCAACTCCTGCTTCGTCAACACCCCGATGGTGCCGATGGCCCCGCCGATGGCGAGGCTGCCAACGTCGCCCATGAAGACTTCCGCCGGCGGCGCGTTGAACCAGAGGAAGCCGAGGCTCGCGCCGACCATCGCCCCGCAGAAGACCGTCAGCTCGCCGATGTCCTGCTGGTGCTCGATGCCGAGGTAGCTGGCCCAGCGGGCGTCGCCGCTCACGTAGGTGAAGGCCGTCAGCGTCGCCATCGCCACGACCGTCACGCTGATGGCGAGTCCGTCCAGCCCGTCCGTCAGGTTCACCGCGTTCGAGAAGCCGAGCAGCACGATGGCGATGAACGGCAGGTAGATGATGGGGCCGATGTCGGTGATGCGCGACAGCGCCGTCACCTTGAAGAACGGCAGGCTCAGCTTCCACGAGTAGTCCGCCCAGCCCAGGTACGTGAACCCGAACAGCGCGGCCCACACGCCGAAGGCGATGGCGAGCTGGCCCGCCAGCTTCCAGCGCCCCTGAAGCCCGAGGCTCTGCCGCTTCGCCACCTTCAGGTAGTCGTCCCAGAAGCCGATCAGGGCGAAGGCCGTCGTAGACAGCAGGATGATCCAGACGTAGAGGCTGTTGAGCCGCGCCCACAGGAGCGTCGAGATGAGCACCGAGCCGATGATGAGCACGCCGCCCATCGTCGGCGTGCCCCGCTTGGCCTGGTGCGCCTGCGGCCCCTCCTCGCGTATCTCCTGCCCGATCTTCAAACGCCTGAGCGCCTCGATGACGCGCCCGCCGAAGACGAGCGAGATCAGGAGCGCCGTGATGGTGCTGTAGGCAGTCCGGAACGTCACGTACTGGAAGACGTTCAGCGCCTTGACGAAATAGGACTCCGCCCCGCCCGTCGCCGAGAGGGACCTGAAGAGCCATTCGTAGAAGATGTGGTAAATCATCGTCTGCTTTGTCTTAGCGCCTCCACCACCTTTTCCGTGTGGACGCCCCGCGAGCCCTTGACCAGCACGAGGTCGCCGGGCCTGACGAACGTCAGGAGCGCGGCTGCCGCCTCGTCCGAGCTTTCAAAGAACGCCGTCGCTTCCTCGCTCATCCCGGCCTCGCGCGCGCCCTCGACGATTTCCGCCGCGTGGCCGCGCACGCCCCACAGCACGTCCACGCCGAAGCCCGCTATCTCGCGGCCCGTCTCGCGGTGGATGCGGTCGGAGTCCTGACCCAGCTCCAGCATCTCGCCCGCGACGACGACGCGGCGCGCGACGCCCTCGCCCCCTTGCGCGACCGCCTCGGCCATGCTCAGCAGCGAGCGGGGGTTCGAGTTGTACGAGTCGTCCACGACCGTGAACCCCTCCTCGAACCTGAGCACCTCGCCGCGCATCTCGGACGGCGCGGCGGAGGCGAGCGCCGCCGCTATCTCTTCGACGCCGAGGCCGAAGCTCACGGCCGCCGCGGCCGCCGCCAGCGCGTTCAGGACGTTGTGGCGGCCGTGCATGGGGAGCACGGCGCGGGCCTCGCCTTCGGGCGTGCGGAGCGTGAAGCGGCTCGTGCCGACGCCGACGCTCTCGATGTCGGCGGCCGTCACGTCGGCCCGCTCGCGGACGCCGTAGGTCAGGACGCGCCCGGCGTGCGCGGCCTTCGCCCTCATCGCCGCGACGCGCTCGTCGTCGGCGTTGAGCACGGCCGTCCCGCCCGCCTTCATCCCTTCCACGAGCTGGCCCTTGCCCTCGGCGATGGCCTCGACCGAGCCCATGAATTCGAGGTGGACGGGCGCGACGTTCGTCAGCACCGCCACGTCGGGCGGTGCCACGCGCGTGTGGCGCGCGATCTCGCCCGGCATGGACATGCCCATCTCCAGCACGGCCACGTCGAACTCCTCCGGCCCGTGCCCGCCCGACACTATCTGCAACGCCGAGAGGGCGACGCCCAGCTCGTTGTTGTAGTTCTTGCGGCTGCGGACGACCCGCCGGCCCGAGGCGCCGAGGAGGTGAGCCACCAGGTCCTTCGTCGTCGTCTTGCCGGCGCTGCCCGTGATGCCGACGACGGGCCGGCCCCACCTCGTCACGACGCCGTGCGCGAGCATCTGAAGCGCCTCGATGCAGTCCTCGACGAGCAGCAGCCGGTCCGCGTAAGGCCGGAGCTTTTCGTCGCCTCGGACGCGCGCCGCGCGGGCGACGCAGGCCACGGCGCCCTGCTCGAACGCCTGCGGGATGAACAGGTGCGCGTCGGCGAAGGAGGTGGCAGTAAAACAGTGCCGCCTGTAGTCCTCCGGCGAGAGGGCGAAGAAGAGCTCGCCCGGCGCGGTCGCGCGCGAGTCTATCGAGAAGCCTTGTATTTCTTTGTCAAAGACCGAAGGCGCGGCCCCCGCCGGGGCGCGCATCAAATCCGCCGCATCCTTTATCTTCACGCCGGTCCTCAACCTCCGTGGGCGCAGTATTCGCACAGGGCACGCGCGCCACTAGAGGAGAGGGCCGCCCGCCTTTATGTCTCCTCCCGCGGCCCGGGGGCCGACGGGGAAGCGAGCGCCAGCTCTCCGACTTCCGCCGTCAAATCCTCGCCGTGGGGTGTCGCGCGTTCGGCTATTCTGCGCGCGGCGCGGTCACGGCGCAAACGCTCGCGGCAGTCGGCCATGCGGCGCCTCATCCCCCCGCCGGGGTAACAATCGAGCTGCCAGGGGCGGGCCAGCGTCTTTTGATTTCGCATCTCTCTTTCCGGGCCAAGTAGGGCAAAAGAAGTCGTCGGTCGTCAGTTGTTTGCCGTCAGTCACTTCTGAAAAACTCGATGCGGACGGTCTGGCCGGCCTCGACCGACTGGCCGGCGGCGGGGCTCTGGCGGACCGCCAGGCCCTCGCCGCGCGCTTCGAGTTCCAGCCCGAGCTGCGCGCAGACGCGCGCCACGTCGCGGACGCTGCGCCCGCGCAGGTCGGGCATCAGCAGCGCACGGTCGCCTGCGGGGGCGTAGACCACCTCGCTCAACTCCCCGCGCCCGACGCGCGCCACCTCCGGCAGCATCGCCGTCGGGGCGGAAACGGCCGGCTTCTCATCAGCCGGCGCCGCCTTCTCGGCCTTCGCCACGAGGCGCGAGGCCGATTTCTTGTCGTCCTCGGCCGAAGGGTCTTCGGTCGGCATCACGTCGAGATAAGGGAGGACCTGGTCGGCAATCTCCCTGAAGATGGGCGCGGCCACGTCGCCGCCGTGGTAGGCGCCGACGGGCTCGTCCACCATGACGATGATGACGGCCGCGGGGTTCTCGACCGGCGCGAAGCCGACGAAGGAGGCGACGTGCTTGGTCGCCGAGTAGGCGCGCGTCTTCGGGTCAATCTTCTGCGCCGTGCCCGTCTTGCCGGCGGCCGTGTAGCCTTCGAGCCGCGCCTGCTTGGCCGTGCCCTTCACGGTCACCGTCTCAAGCATCCCGCGCAGCGTCCGCGCCGTCTCGGCGCTGACGACGCGGTGCGTCTCCGGCTCGGCGCGCTCGACGACGTTGCCCTCGGCGTCGCGGACCTCTTTGACGAGGTGCGGCGAGACGCGCACTCCGTCGTTGGCAATCGCCGTGTAGGACGCGGCCATCTGCACGGGCGTGACGCCTATCTCCTGACCGATGGCGATGGAGCCGATGGAGGAGGGCTGCCACTTCTCGACCTTGCGCAGCAAGCCCGCCGTCTCGCCCGGCAGCTCGACGCCCGTCTTCAAGCCGAAGCCGAAGCGGCGCATGTATTCGTACATGCGCTCGTCGCCGACCCTCATTCCCAGCTTGATGGCAGCGACGTTCGAGGACTTCGCCAGCGCCTCGGTCGCCGTCAGCGAGCCGTAGGCCGTGTGGTCGCGGACGATGCGGCCCTTGACGTTAATCGAGCCCATCTGGCAGTCAATTCGGTCGTCCGGCTTCACCAGCTTCTCTTCGAGCGCGGCGGCGTAGGCGACGACCTTGAAGGTCGAGCCGGGCTCGTAGATGTTCTGCAGCGCGTCGTTGCGCCGCGCCTCGGCGCTGACGGCCGAGGCCGCGTTCGGGTCGAAGGCCGGCGCGTTGGCGAGCGCCAGGATGTCGCCCGTCTTCGGGTCGATGACGACGGCCGCCGCGGACTTCGCGCGCGAACGCTCGACGGCCGCGTTCAAAGCGCGCTCGACCATGAACTGCACGGTCTGGTCAATCGTCAGCACGACGCTGCCGCCGTTGCGCGCCTCCGTGCCCTCGCTCCCGAAGCCCTGGCGCTTGGCGTCGGCGTCAACGACGAGGCGTCCGGCCTCGCCCTTGAGCGAGGCGTTGTAGACCTGCTCGACGCCCGCCAGCCCCTTGTCGTCCAGGCCGACGAAGCCGACGACGTGCGACGCCAGAGCCCCGTTCGGGTAGCGCCGCACCGGCTCCTGCATCGTGTAGACGCCCTTCAGCTTGAGCGCCTTCAACGCCTCGGCAGGCTGGCCCTCGACCTTGCGCGCCAGCCACACGAAGCTGCGCCCCGCCTCCTTGCCCTTCCTCAAACGCTCGGCCAGGGCCGGCTCGTCGGCCTTCAGGACGCGCGCCAACTCCCGCGCCGCCGCGTTCACGTCCTCGATTTCGCCGGGCGCCGCGAAGAACGAGTCGGCGTCGACGCTGCGCGCCAGTTCCCTGCCCCGCCGGTCGAGTATCAGCCCGCGCACGGGCGCCAGCGCCTCGGCGCCGAGCTGCTGCGCACGCGCACGCTGGCTCAGCCACTTGTGCTGCGAGGTCTGTAAATAGGCGAGCCGCGCGCCGATGACGACCATCCACGCGCAAAGAAAAACGGCGACTACTAAAGCACGCCGCCGTGAAGTGTCGGGACGTAATTGTCGTTCCGAGCCGTAGCGTTCTGGCATGGCGAACAGCGGCCTTCTCGTCTAACTCCCGAGCGGGCGCGGGCCGCGGGCGCCGCACTCTTGCCGAAAACCCTCCCCGAGACCCTAACGGCGCAGGACGCCCCCGGCCGTCGCCGCCCCGACGAACGAGCCCTCGCCGCCGACGGCCCCGCCGCGTCCCGCTGCCGGCTCGATCTGCACGGCGCGCGTCGGCTGCATCCCCAACTCGCGCGCCGCCCGCTCAAGCTGCGCGGGCGACGAACGCTCTTCGAGCGCGAGGAGCAGTCGGCGCTGCTCGTCGAGAAGCTGCTCGCGCTCGCGCCTGAGCGCCTCGGTCTTGTAGCCGTAGCCGACGGCCAGTATCTGCTGCCTGACGGCCGCGACGAACCCCGCGGCGAGCACGAGGCAGCCCGCCATCAAAATCATCTGCCGGCGGAGAGCGCGCGGGTCGCGCTCGCGGCGGACGTAGGGATTCGGGTACTGCTGGGGCAATCTTCTCATCGGTTATCGGGCCTCTAAAAAAAGGTCAGGTCTTCGGAGTCGGGAGCGGCCGGGGAGTGAGGCGGGCGGCGCTTACTTTAACGCCCGCTGTCGCCGCCTTTAAAGTTTCAAACAGGCGCGCAGCTTGGCACTCCGCGCGCGGGGATTCTCTTCCACCTCTTCGTCGCCGGCCGCCGCCGGCCGCCGCGTCAGAATCTCGACCTCGCGCCGCGCCCCGCAGTTGCAGACGGGCGCGCGCCGGTCGCACTCGCACTGACCCGCGAGGCGGCGGAAGGTCCGCTTCACCACCCTGTCTTCCAGCGAATGGAAGCTGATGACGGCGAGGCGGCCCTGCGGCTCTAAAAGTGCGACGGCGGTTTCAATGAACTCGTCCAGGCCCTCAAGCTCGCGGTTGACCGCGATGCGAAGCGCCTGGAAGGTCCGCGTCGCCGGGTGGATGCGGTCGCCGCGCTTGTGTCCGACGGCGCGGGCGACGAGTCCCGCCAGTTCGCCCGTCGTCTTCAAGGGCTCGCCCCGCTCGCGCCGCTCGACTATCCAGCGCGCTATCCGG
>DATHBF010000510.1:0-5400 GCA_035296285.1 Pyrinomonadaceae bacterium
GACAGCGCCGCGCGCAGCACCGCCGCCTCGGCCATCGCGTGCCCGGCCGTAGAGTACCGGTGCGCCATGTCGCGCAGCGCAGTCAGCTCGTCAATGTCGAAGGAGACTGCCAAGCTCTCACCGGGTAAGAGTTAACACACCGCTAGCGCGCGACGCGGGCGCCGCCGCCCTTCATGACGCGCTCGACTTCGGAGAGGGTCGCCGTCGTCGTGTCGCCGGGGGTGGTCATGGCGAGCGCGCCGTGGGCGGCGCCGCATTCGACGGCCCACTGGGGGCCGCGGCCCGTCAGGAAGCCGTAGATGAGGCCGGAGGCGAAGGAGTCTCCGCCGCCGACGCGGTCGTAGATTTCGAGGTCTTCGCGCGTCTGCGACTGGTAAAGCTCGCCCCCGTGGAAGCAGACGGCGCCCCAGTCGTTGACGCTCGCCGTCTTCGCGTTGCGGAGCGTCGTGGCGACGGCCTTGAAGTTGGGGAAGTCCCCGACGGCGCGCTCTATCATCCTGCGGAAGTTGCCCACGTCGAGCTTCGAGTGGTGCTCGTCCAGGCCCTCGACTTCGAGGCCGAGGCAGGCCGTGAAATCTTCCTCGTTGCCTATCATCACGTCCACGAAGGGCGCAAGCTCGCGGTTCACCTCCCGCGCGCGGGCGTGGCCGCCGACGCCCTTCCAGAGCGACTCGCGGTAGTTCAAGTCGTAAGAGACGACGGCGCCGTGGCGCTTGGCTGACTCCATCGCCTCGCGCGCGACGGCGGGCGTCGTCTCCGAGAGGGCCGCGAAGATGCCGCCGGTGTGGAACCAGCGCGCTCCCTCGCGGCCGAAAATCTCTTCCCAGTCAACGTCGCCGGGCCGGAGCTGCGAGACGGCCGTGTGGCCGCGGTCCGAGCAGCCGAGCGCGGCCCGCACGCCGAAGCCCCGCTCGGTGAAGTTCAGACCGTTGCGGACCTCACGGCCCACGCCGTCGTACTTGCGCCAGATGACGTGCGACTGGTCAACGCCGCCCTGGAAGATCAGGTCTTCGACGAGTCGGCCCACGGGGTTGTCGGCGAGCGCCGTCACGACGGCCGTGTCGAGCCGGAAACAACGCTTCAGGCCGCGCGCGACGTTGTACTCGCCGCCGCCCTCCCAGACTCGGAACTCGCGCGCCGTGTGGACGCGCACGTCGCCGGGGTCGAGCCTGAGCATCACCTCGCCCAAGGAGACGCAGTCCCAGCGGCAGCCCTCCTTCGGCTTAACTTGCAGCGGTTCGGTCATCGTCTTAGCCCCGGCCCGGCGCCCCCTCCAGGTTCGCCGGCTCAAGCCGCGGCGCGAGGAGGTGGATGACGAGCAGCGCGAACAGGTAAGCCGAGGCGGCGATGATGAAGATGGGGACGTAGGAGCCCGTCCGCTCCAGAATCGCGCCGACGATGAGGGCGATGAGCATCCCGCCGATGGAGCCCGCCATGCCGCCGATGCCGACGACGGAGCCGACGGCGTTGCGCGGGAACATGTCGGAGGTCAACGTGAAGATGTTGGCCGACCAGCCCTGGTGCGCGGCCGCCGCGATGCCGATGAGAATCACCGCCGTCCAGAGGCTCGTGGTCTGCGCGGCGAAGACGATGGGCACGACGGCCAGGGCGCAGACCAGCATCGCTATCTTGCGGCCGGCGTTGACGCTGTAGCCGCGCTTGATGAGCGTGGAGGAGAGCCAGCCGCCGCCGATGGAGCCCACGTCGGCGATGATGTAGATGGTCGCCAGAGGCAGGCCGAAATCTTTAAGGTTGAGGCCGTGCTTCTTGTTGAGAAAATCGGGCAGCCAGAAGAGGTAGACCCACCAGATGGGGTCGGTCAGAAACTTGCCGATGGCGAAGGCCCACGTCTGTCTGTGCGGCAGCAGCCGCGCCCACGGCGTCTTACCCGCGGGGTCGGGCGGGTCGGACTGGATGTAGGCCAGCTCGGCCTTCGACAGCCGCGGGTGCTCCTCGGGCTTCTTGTAGAGCAGGAGCCAGAAGACGACCCAGACGAAGCCGACGGCGCCCGTCAGGATGAAGGCCCACTGCCAGCCCCACGCGATCGTGATGATGGGGACGATGAGGGGCGTCGCCAGCGCGCCGACGTTCGTGCCCGCGTTGAAGATGCCCGTGGCGAGAGCGCGCTCCTTCTTCGGGAACCACTCGGCCACCGTCTTGATGGAGGCGGGGAAGTTGCCGGCCTCGCCCAACCCCAGCGCGAAGCGCGCGATGCTGAAGCCGGCGACCGAGCGCGCCAGCGCGTGCGCCATCGCCGCGAGGCTCCAGACGATGACGGCGAGGCTGAAGCCCTTGCGCGTCCCTATCTTGTCCATCACCCAGCCGACGCCGAGCAGGCCGATGGCGTAGGCGCACTGGAAGTAGAAGACGATCCAACTGTACTCGACCTCGGAGAAGCGAATCTCGGCCTGGAGCGTCGGCTTCAGGATGCCGATCACCTGGCGGTCTATGTAGTTGATGGTCGCGGCGAAGAACAGGAGCGTGCAGATGACCCAGCGGTAGCGGCCGACGCTCCCGCCGACGTGCTCGGCGGCGGCGATGGCCGCGCCGGTCGCGCTGGCGCCGGCCGACTGGACGGGCGTGACGCCGGACTCGGACTTCGGGCGGGCGACATCCTCGACGATCTTGCCAATGTCGGACATGATTTATCCTCTCGTCTTCTTAAACGTGCGGGCGCGAAAGGGTACGCGCCGGCCTCTCCCTACAGCGACAGAACGTCGGGGGAAGAATACTCGCGGCCTTCCAGGGTGATGGGGATTCGGGGCCAACCGGGGGTCGTTGTCAGAATTTCTACCGCGTCCCGCGACGCGACGCAAGTCTCCTCGGCCTTCGTCCCCGTGACGGACGGGTTCCACGCGAACGCCTGGCCGTCTTCGACCACCTCGCCGCTCGCCGGGTGAGCCACCCAGTCGCGCGTGCGGTAGCCGGCCGCGCCGCCCTGATGATGCAGATTTTCTTCGCCGGGAAAGCCGACCTCGGCGTAGGCTTCCGAAGCCGTGCGGTAAAGCTCCGCCCCGGTCGCGCCGGGCCGCGTCGCCGCGTAGAGTCGCGCGTTGACGCGCGCGCAGGCGTCCGTCCTCCGCCGCAGCTCGTCGGGCACCTCACCCGCGCAAACGATGCGCGTCAAAGACGCGATGAGGCCCTGCCGGCGCGCGCAGACGACGACCATCACGACCCGCTCCCAGCGCCGCGCCGAAGGGACCGGGTGGCGGTACTTGCCTATGCGCTCGTCCGACGCCACCAGATTCACGACGGCGCGGATGCCCTCGGCCGCCAGCGCGGACGAAGCGACCGCCGCCACCTCCGCCTCCGACTGTCCCGGCTGCAAGCCTCTCATCACTTCGCCGAGCACGCGGCCCGAGTCCGAGCCGAGCCGGCGAAACCTTTCAAGCTCGCCTTCGGTCAGGCGGTAGCGGCAGCGCGAGACGAGCCCTTCGACGACGGGCACGTCCCCCCCTATCGGCAAATCCGAGCCGAGCCCCGCGCCGCCTTCCAGCAGCGAGCGCGCGCGGTCGGCGAGGAACGTCGGCGAAGCCTTCTCCTCTTCCCAGGGGAACTCGACGGGCTCGAAATCCAGCCCCGCCAACTCCTCCTCCTGCAACCGCGCCATCTCGATGCGGCTGGCGAGCGCGAACCGGCGCCCGTCGCCGCGCACGAGCAGCGCGCCGGCGCCCGGGTCGCGGCTCTGGTCAATGCCGTTCGTGCCCCCGGCCGTCAGCCAGGTGAAGTTGTGCTGCGCGCCCAGCAGGACGCCGCCCATGCCTTGCGCCCCCAACGCGCGGACGAGGCGTTCAGACTTTTCGACAATCTCGCTTTTCCGGTCCACGAGTCCTCTCGTCGCCTGACCCGCTCGCCGGGGCTCGCGGTTCTGACTTGTTTTTATAGAAGGTTAGACCAATTAAAGTGCGGACGCTAGGTATGTAACACCAGCACCGGACAACTGTCAAGCCCCTGCGGCCCGGTAAATCGATTTTGTCGCCACCTTTATCCTGAAACGCCTTGCATTGTCATGCGGTGTGTGGTAAATAGTCTTTTCCCATTCGACTGAATGGTTATACCATTTGTCCTGCAAAGTGTCAGCGGGACGAAATATATAAGAAGTAGTCTGCAAAAAGATGGCGGAGGGCTTCAACAGTGACGGCACCTGGCAACGGACGCATCGGGCGTCGAGTGGTAGGCGAGAACGTTTGGCTCGGGCGCGGCGCGGGCGAGGGCTCGGCGGAGGCGGTCGCCGGCCTTGAGGCGCGCGGCGAGTACCCTTACGAGGTTTTGGAGACGGAGGAGGAGGTCGGGCGCGCGCAGCTCGAAGAACTCCGCCGGCTCGGCCGCGAGAAGGAGGGCGACATCAGCTTCATCCTCCTCGGCGGGCGCGGCGCACAGGCCATGTACAAGATACTCGGCCGCCTCGCCGAAGGGACGGAGGAGGACGAACTCCTTGGGCGCCTGCACGTCTTCACGCAGGACGCGCTGGCGCCGATGAGGATGGACAACGGGCTGAGCTTCGTCCGCGACTTCGAGCGGCTGCTCGGCCCCGCCTTCTTCCGGAAGGTCAAGAGCTTCACGCCGATGCGCACCGACACCGACGACCTCGAAGGCGCCCTCGTCGGCTACATGGAGAAGCTCAAGGCCGTCGGCGGCATAGACATCTTCTTCCTCGGCCTCGGGCCGGAGGCGGAGGAGGCTTCGCACCTCGCCTACATCAAGCCGGGCTCGGGCGCCTCGGCCGGCGACGTGGCCGGCATCATCCCCATCTCTTCGAGCATCCTCGAACACCACATCAGCAAGTTCAAGGCCGGCGGCAGCCGCGTCACGCCCGAGGACGAGGCCGAGTGCCGCTCGGCCACGCACATCCTGACGCTCGGCCCCGCGGCCATCCTCTCGGCCCGCCGCGTCGTGCAGTCCATCGTGGACGCGAGCACGGCCCCCGCCAAGCGCGCCAGCTACCGCCGCGTGCTTGAGACAAAGATCTCCGACGACCCGGAGGAGCGCGCCGCGCAGCTCGACCGCAACCCCGGCCTCTGGCTGCGCCTGCACCCGAACGTCCGCTCGCTCATCCTGACGGACGTTTTAGAGACTTAAGTGACGCGCGCGGGCGCGAACCGGAAGTAAACATGCCGGGCACGACGACGCGGGCCGGGGGGCAAGAGCACCGCGAGTTCGGAGTTCCGGGCCGAACAGACGGGTTCGCTATAGAGCGGTCAGGAAGAGATATGACGAGAAGGGCTTTGATTAATCACCACGCGGAGATGGGCGGGACGGCGAACCCGGCGCGGGCCGGGCGGATGTTGCTCCGCCTGCTGCGGGCCGCGCAGCCCATCTCGCGCGTCGAGCTGGCTCGACGCCTCGGCGTCAACCGCAGCACCGTGACCGACACCTTCAAGCCGCTCATCGCGGCCGGCG
>DATHBF010000511.1:0-9056 GCA_035296285.1 Pyrinomonadaceae bacterium
AACGATAGGATTGAGAAGAAAGTTACCGGCCGTCAGTAGACTGACAACTTTCTTTCCTCCGCGGCGCGGCTTACAATGCCTCCGTTCTAATCCATTCCCTAAAAGTTTCGCGCAGGCTAGAGCCGAGATTTCATGATTCAGGCCGTATTCTTCGACTTCAACGGGGTCATCATTGACGACGAGCCGCTGCACATGAGGGCTTACACGGACGCCCTCAAAGAGGAGGGCATAGAGCTCAAGCGGGAGGACTACATGGCCTCGCTCGGCATGGACGACGCGACGTTCGTGCGCGCCGCCTACGAGCGCGCGGGGCGGGAGGCGACCGACGAAGACCTCCGCCGCGTCATCGAGCGCGAGGCCGCCGCGCACCGCGCCCTGATAGAAGACGAGCTGCCGCTCTTCCCCGGCGCCGTCAACTTCGTCAAGGCACTCTCGCATCATCACCCGCTCGGCGTCGTCAGCATGGCGCAGCGCGGGCAGATAGACTACGCGCTCGAACGGATGGGGCTCGCCGGCAAGTTCTCCGTCGTCGTCAGCGCCGAAGACGTGGACGCCTGCAAGCCCGACCCCGCCTGCTACCTGAAGGCTCTGGAGCGCCTGAACAGGCAGCGCGGCGAGGCCCACGTCATCCCGCTCCGCGCGGACGAATGTCTCGTCATAGAGGACTCGCCGCCCGGCGTCCGCGCGGGCCGCGCGGCCGGGATGCGCACGCTCGGCGTCACCAACACCGTCCCCGACGCCGCGCTGCGCGAGGCCGGGGCCGACATCGTCACGAGCAGCCTCGCCGACTGGACCCTGGACGCCCTGCACCACGTCTTCGACACTGGTTGGGGGAAGGACAAGCAGTAGCCAGTAGACAGTAGTCCGTAGCCGATAGGCGCTGCGGCGCTTACGCGCTGGCGGCCCGACACCGTAGGTCTTTTCACTGACTACTGTCTACTTGAGATTATGACTCCCGCTGACAAAATCGCCGCGGCCGAGGTGCGCGCCCTCTTCGCGCAGGAGGCAGGGCGGGCGGAAGAAGAGATGGACCTCGCCCGCGCGGCGCTCCTCATCGCCGCCGAGGAGGAGCCGCGGCGGGTGGAGGTGGCGCGCGGCATGGCGCGCATTGACGAGTTGGGCGAGGAGGCCCGCGCGCGCGTCCTCGCCGGGCGCGAGGGGCCGGTGGCGGCCCTCAACAGCTTCCTCTTCGACGAGCAGGACTTCGCCGGCAACGAGGCCAACTACTACGACCCGCGCAACTGCCTCCTCCACCACGTCCTCTCCAGCCGCCGCGGCATCCCCATCACGCTCTCCATCGTCTACCTCGAAGTCGCGAGACGCGCGGGCGTCTCGGCCGAGGGCGTCGGACTGCCCGGCCACTTCATCGTGCGCGCGTGGGATGACGAAGGCGGGGCCGTTCTGGTTGACCCGTTCTACGGCCGCTCGATGGAGCGCGGGGAGTGCCAGAAGCGACTGGACACGGTCTACGACGGCAAGGTCCGCCTGACGGAAGAGCACCTGCGCGCGGTCGGGGCGCGCGCCATCCTGGCCCGCGTCCTGAGTAACCTGAAGGCCGTCTACGTGCAGGCCCAGCTCTACGCCCGCGCCCTCGCCGCCGTCGAGCGCATCCTGCTGATTACGCCCCGCGACATCGACGAGCGGCGCGACCGCGGGATGCTCCTCGCGCAGCTCGGCCGCCTCCACGAAGCCGTCGCCGACACCCAATCCTACCTCGCCCTCTCCCCCGAGGCGCCCGACGCCGACAGCGTCCGCGAGCAGCTCAAGAAGATGCACCTCCGCATCTCCCTGCTCAACTAAAGCAAAAGGGAGAGCCCCGCGGGAGCCCTCCCCTTCCGAAACTCTCTTTCGGTCGTCGGCCGTCTAAACCATCTTGTACTCCGAGTCAACGTCCTCGTCGGCGAAGGCGACGCGGTAGTTGGACGACTGCTTCTGCTTGGTGATGAGGAGGTCGTCCTTGGTCTTCAGGAGGTCGGCGCGCGAGTAGACCGAGAGCTCGAAGTTGAAGCCGTGGGTGATGGCGTCCTTCGGGCACGCCTCGACGCAGAAGCCGCAGAAGATGCAGCGGCCGTAGTCGATGTTGTAGACCTTGGCGTAACGCTCGTCCACGCCGATGCGCTCCTCGGGCGCGCGCGGGTCGTCGTCGGCGACGATGTAGATGCAGTCGGACGGGCAGGCGGCGGCGCAGAGGTAGCAGGCGACGCACTTCTCGCGCCCCAGCTCGTCTACGTGCAGGAGGTGCTGGCCGCGGTAGCGCGGCTGGAGCGTGACGGGCTCGTCCGGGTACTCGACCGTCCACTTCTCCTTCGGGATGTAGGAGAAGGTGGTCGTCATGCCCTTGATGATGGCCCTCGTGGACTCGATGATGTCGCCGATGATTGACATAACGGCCTCGGTGCTTAAACGAACTCCAAACGGCTGAAGAAGTAGGCCAGCTCGATTTGCGCGTTCTCCTCGGAGTCGGAGCCGTGGACGGCGTTCTCGCCGATGGAGTTGGCGAACTCCTTCCGAAGCGTCCCCTCGTCGGCCTTGGCCGGGTCGGTCGCGCCCATCAGGTCGCGCCAGGCTTTGACGGCGCCCTCCTTCTCAAGCGCGAGCACGACGCACGGCCCCGAAGACATGAACTGAGTCAGCTCGCCGAAGAAGGGGCGCTCGCGGTGGACGGCGTAGAAGCCCTCGGCCTCTTGGCTGGTCAGGTGGATGAGCTTCATCGCGCGGAGGCGGAAGCCCGAGTCGAGTACGCGCTGCAAGAGGGCGCCGGTCTTCCCCGAGCGCACGGCGTCGGGCTTGATGATTCCGAAGGTGAGATTGCCTGCCTGTTCTGCCATTGGTTCCTCTGGGTGGTCTGATTTTTAAGCGGCGGCGCGCGAGCCGAGCGCGTCGGCCATGGCCTGGCCGATGTCGGCGGGCGAGTGGACGACGCGGATGCCCGCCTCTTCGAGCGCGCGCATCTTCTCGGCGGCCGTGCCCTTGCCGCCTGCGATGATGGCCCCGGCGTGGCCCATGCGGCGGCCCGGGGGCGCGGTCTGGCCGGCGATGAAGGCGACGATGGGCTTCGTCACGTTGTCCTTCGCAAACGCCGCGGCCTCCTCCTCTGCCGTGCCGCCGATCTCGCCGATCATGACGATGCCCTCGGTCTCGGGGTCGTCCTGGAAGAGCGCGAGCGCCTGCAAGTGCGTGGTGCCGACGATGGGGTCGCCGCCGATGCCGATGGCGGTTGACTGACCGAGGCCGAGCGCCGTCAACTGCCCGACGGCTTCATAAGTCAGCGTGCCCGAGCGCGAGACGACGCCGACGCGCCCCTCGCGGTGGATGTGGCCGGGCATGATGCCTATCTTGCACTTGCCGGGCGAGATGACGCCGGGGCAGTTGGGGCCGACGAGCCGCGTCGGCTTGGCGGCGAGGTACTCTTTGACCTTCACCATGTCGAGCGCGGGGATGCCCTCGGTGATGCAGACGACGAGGGGGACGCCGGCGTCGGCGGCCTCCATGACGGCGTCGGCGGCAAACGGCGGCGGCACGTAGATGACGGAGGCGTTGGCGCCGGCCTCGCGGACGGCGTCGGCGACGGTGTTGAAGACGGGGATGCCCTCGTGCGTGGTGCCGCCCTTGCCGGGCGTGACGCCGCCCACGACGTTCGTCCCGTACTCCACCATCTGCTTAGTGTGG
This sequence comes from Pyrinomonadaceae bacterium, assembly GCA_035296285.1. Classification (GTDB taxonomy): domain Bacteria; phylum Acidobacteriota; class Blastocatellia; order Pyrinomonadales; family Pyrinomonadaceae; genus QHXN01. The sequence goes on from DATHBF010000511.1 coordinate 3,670, forward strand.
AAGGTGCCTTCCTTGCCGGTGATGCCCTGCACGACAAGGCGCGTGTTCTTATCGACGAGAACGCTCAAGGCTGCTGCTCCTCGGTTTGATGTGGCTGATTGCTTTCTGCTTGAGCCGGGAGTATAGCACAGGCGGCGCGCGGCGCCGTAGCGGCGGACAACTCCCGGCGGCGCTCCCGGCATCAGCCAATCGTCATTCCCCGCGGGAGAGCCAGTCTGTCACGCCAACTCGAACTGTCAAGGAGAACTGTGATGATGAGAGCCCTGCTTCTTTCCCTGTCGGTCTTCGTGTGCGCGGGCGCCTGTTTCGCGCAGGTCGGCGGCAACGTCGTCTACTCGCAATCGGGTCGGCCCAGCGACGCGGCCCGGCAGAACGAGCGCCAGAAGCGCGCGGAGTCCGGCGCGCCCTCGGGGACTTCCATGTACGTCGAGGCGAGCGTGCTGATGAACGTCAAGGCCGACGAGCACGTCGCGGTCTTCGCCATCGCGCGTGAGTGCACGGAAGTCCCGCAGTGTGACCAGAAGGTGGGCGCGGCCATCGGCGAGTTCTCGGCCGCGCTGCGGCAGCTCGGCGTCGGCGCCGGAGACATCTACGTGGACTTCACGGCGCAGAATAGAATTTACGGCTTCGAGCTGGTCGAGACGGCCGCGCGCGAGAAGCTGACGGGCTTCGAGCTTAAGAAGAACGTCGCCGTGCGCTACAAGGACAAGCTGCTGCTCGACAGGATGGTGAGCGCGGCGGCCCGCGCAGGAATCTTCGACCTCGTCAAGGTGGACTACGTCGTGACCGACCCGAGCGCCGTCCAGCAGAGGCTCTACGAGGAGGCCGCGAGAATCATCAAGCAGAAGCTGGCGCGGCACGAGGCGCTCCTCAACGTCAGGCTGCGCCAGCCGGCGCAGGTGCTCGCGGAGAGGCCCAGCGTCTACTACCCCACGGAGATGTACGACTCTTACGCGGCCTTCGAGACGGAGAACATCAGCCAGCCTTACTACGACCGGCAGAAGTACACCGTCCAGAACGCCCGCAAGAGCCGGACCTTCTTCTTCAACGCCCTCGACGCCGACGGCTTCGACCACGTCGTCAACCCCGTCGTCCTCGAACCCGTCGTGCAGTTCACGCTCTTCGTCAGGATGAAATACGAGATCGAGCAGCAGTTGGCGAGGCCGTAGCGGAAGGCCGGCCGCGCCTCCGGCTCCCGCGTCCGCACGCGGGGCTCACAGAAGCTCGACGTGCTGGCCGTACTGCGGCGCGTCAACGCGCCAGCCGAAACGCTCGCGGATGTGCCCGGCCATCGCCTCGGCCGCCTCGGGCTCGCCGTGCGTGGTGAAGACGCGGCGGGGCGCCGACGGCAGCGGCGAGAGCCAGCGCAAAACCTCCTTCCAGTCGGCGTGCGCCGAGAGGCCGCCGATGCGCTCGACGTGGCAGCGCACGGGCACGTCCTCCTTCATGATGCGCACCGTGCGGTGGCCTTCGAGAACCTTGCGCCCCGTCGTGCCCGCGGCCTGATAGCCGACGAAGAGGACGGTGGCGCGCTCGTCGGGAAGTACCCGGCGCGCGTGGTGCAGGACGCGCCCGCCGGTCATCATGCCGGAGGCGCTGATGAGGATGCGCACGCCGCGCTCCTGGTTCAGCCGCTTCGACTCCTCGCGCGTCGAGGCCGTCTGCATCGAGCGCGTCTTCAAGGGGTGGCGCGGCTCGGCCATGACGCTCGCGTACTCCTCGTCGTGCTCCTCGCGGATGCGGTGGTAGATGGCCGTCGCCGAGGCCGCCATCGGCGAGTCCACGCGGACGGGGAGGACCGGGATACGTTTCTCGTCTTCCAGCTCGCGGACGTGGTAGATGAGCTCCTGCGTGCGCCCGACGGCGAAGGCGGGGATGAGCAGCGGCCCGCCCCTCTCGACCGCTTCGTTGATGACGCGGGCGAGCGCGTCGCGCGGGTCTTCGGGGTCGTGCAGGCGGTCGCCGTAGGTGGACTCGACGAGCATGTAGTCGCAGGCGGGCGGCGGGTCCGGGTCGCGTATGATGGGCTGGTCGTAATGGCCGAGGTCGCCCGAGAAGAGCACGCGCCTCCCCTTCCCGTCCTCGCCCGCCCCGTCAACTTCCAACAGCACGAGGCTCGAACCGAGTATGTGCCCGGCGACTTTAAAGCCCGCCCGTATCCCTGCGGCGACCTCCGTCGGCTCGCCCGTGTTCGGGCACGTCTTCAAGAGCTTCAACGTCTCGCGCGCGTCCGCCTCCGTGTAGAGCGGCAACGCCGGCCGGTGGCGCGAGAGGTTGTGCCGGTTCCTGTAATCGGCCTCCTCCTCCTGCAACCTCGCCGAGTCCGGCAGCATCAGCTTCAAAAGCTCCGCCGTCCCCTTCGAGCAGAACACAGGCCCGCTAAACCCCAGCCTCACCAGCCGCGGCAAATAAGCCGTGTGGTCCACGTGCGCGTGCGTGATGACGACGGCGTCAACCGACTTCGGCTCGAACGGCGGGTCCTCCCAATTCCTCTCCCTCAACTCCCTCAACCCCTGAAACAACCCGCAATCCACCAGCACCCGGCTCCCACCACTCTCCACCAGATACTTCGACCCCGTCACCGTCCCCACTCCGCCCCAAAAGCTCAACGTCGCCATCTCGCCTCCGTCGGAAACATTCTTGACTTTGAAAGGCGCGCCGATTCTACACGCCGCGCGCGATGCGTGCGAGGCTCAGCCAGCGGCCGGGCTTTCGTTAGTTTCAGTTTGATGTAGACGCGGGAGGGCGAAGAAGACGAGGGCGGCGGGGAGGAGGAGGGCGAGGTTGCGGAGGGCGGTGGAGACGCCGAGTTGGCTGGCGATGAGGCGGCCGAAGCAGCCGCATTCGAGGGGCTCGCCGTGGAGGACGTAGACGTAGTAGAGGGCGTAGGCGGCGAAGCCCGTGAGGAGGAGGGCGGCGAGGGCGGCCCCGGCGCGCGCGGTGCGCGGGATGATGAGGAGGGCGCCGGTCAGAATCTCAACGGCGATGACGGCCGCGGCCGCCGGCCAGACGAAGCGTTCGGGGACGAGGTTGGAGAGGCTGACGGCGAAGTCCGAGATGGTGAACAGCTTCGCGCCGGCCGCGAAGAGGAAGAGCGCGGCGAGGCCGAAGCGGCTGAGGTGGACGAGCAGTCGGAGGAGCGTGCGGCGTTTCATCGGGCTCCGTGGCGTCGTTGCAAAAGGCTCTTTTAAGACTTCGGGGCGGCGTTTCTCAGGTGCTTGGTCGTGGCGTCGGTGACGCTGAAGTCGGGCGGGAGGAACTCGCTGGTGTCGGCGGAGCGGAGCGCGCGGCCTTCGTCGGCCCCGCCGAGAGGGGCGGGCGCGGCGCCCGTCTCGCGCCTGATGACTTCCACCTGCTTCCTGCTGACGAAGAGGCCGTTGAAGATGATGCCGAGCCCGATCAAGAAGGGGATGACGCCGGCGAACCAGATGCGTCTGACGATCTCCTGCTCGCCCGGCGGGATTTGGCCGCTCATGACGACTCCCTCGAAGAAGAATTTCAGGAAGATCATGACGCCGAGGCCGATGCTGGCCGTGATGACTCCGCCCTTGATCTCGTTGTAGCGCTTGACCTCGGGCGTGATGCCGCGCCGCCGCTCTAACTGCTCATTGCGTACCTTGCGCTCGGCCTCGGAGAGGAACATCTCGGCCACCCAGGTCTTGCTCCAGTCGAACTTGTCGCCGGCCTCTTCAATCCGGCGCAAAGCCTGCAAGTTCGCCCCGCACGACTTGCAGAAGTTCAGCTCCCCTTGCTGTGCGGCCCCGCATTTAGGACAGAACATACGCCACTCCTGTCGGACGATTTTCAACAGCAATGATACGCACGGCGCGGGCGCGAGGTTCGGGTCCCGCCGCCTTCCTTCGCGCCTTCGCGGGGGTTTATTCCACGCGAAGGCGCGAAGGAAGGGTCTTGAAAGTCCTCAGGCGGCCTGCTGGTTGGCTAGCTGGACGACCTTGTCGGCGGCGTCCTTCATGCCGTGGCCGACGGTGAAGTTCATGCCGGACTCGGCGATGAGGCGGCGGCCCTCCTCGACGTTGGTGCCTTCGAGTCGGACGACGATGGGCACCTGGACGCCGATGGATTTGGCCGCCTCGATGACGCCGCGCGCGACCATGTCGGTGCGGACGATGCCGCCGAAGATGTTGATGAGCACGGCCTTGACGTTCGGGTCGGCAAGCAGGATGCGGAAGGCGGCCTCGACGCGCTCCTGCGAGGCGCCGCCGCCCACGTCGAGGAAGTTGGCCGGCTCGCCGCCCGCGAGCTTGATGATGTCCATCGTCGCCATCGCGAGGCCCGCGCCGTTGACCATGCAGGCGATGTTGCCGTCGAGCTTGATGTAGTTGAGGTCGAACTTCGACGCCTCGATCTCCAAAGGCTCTTCTTCGTTCAGGTCGCGCAGGCCGTGGAAGTCCGGGTGGCGGAACATGGCGTTGTCGTCGAAGGTGATCTTGGCGTCGAGCGCGATGAGCCGGTCGTCCTTCGTCAGGAGGAACGGGTTTATCTCAAGAAGCGAGGCGTCCGTCTGCTCGTAGGCGTGGTAGAGCGCCTGCATGAACTTGGCCGCCTGGTTGACGAGCGCCGCGGGCAGGCCGAGGCCGAAGGCGAGCTTGCGCGCCTGGAAGGAGCGGAAGCCGACGGCCGGGTCAATCGTCTCTTTCAGAATAAGTTCGGGGGTGTGGGCCGCGACCTCCTCGATGTCCATGCCGCCGGCCGACGAGGCCATGAAGACGGGGCGGCCCGTGGCGCGGTCGAGCACGATGCCGAGGTAGAACTCCTTATCAATCGGCAGTCCTTCTTCAATCAGGAGCGTGCGGACCTCGCGCCCTTCCGGCCCGGTCTGGTGCGTGACGAGGGTCATGCCGAGGATTTTGCCGGCCAGTTCCCTCGCCTCGTCCGCCGACTTCGCGACCTTCACGCCGCCGCCCTTGCCGCGCCCGCCCGCGTGTATCTGCGCCTTGACGACGACGACCTCCGTGCCCAGCTCCTTCGCCGCGTGGTACGCCTCCTCGGGCGAGCGCGCGACGATTCCGCGCGGCACCGCCACGCCGTACTTCCGCAAAAGCTCCTTCGCCTGGTACTCGTGAATCTTCATCCTCTTCAAACCCCCGGCGGCGGCCCGAGACACACTCTTCGGCCTGCGCCGCCCGACTTAAGTTTTTGACTTGGAACGCCGACGAGTGTATCCGCAGCCCCCGCGGCGGCGCAAGTAATGGGCGGGGTGAAAAACTGTCGGGCGTTTGCTGAAAACCGGCCGCCATTAAAACTCTCTTTAGCTCACAAGGGGAGGCTAAGCGATGACGTTGGCTTTAACGTTGCTGTTTGCTCTAAACCTCTACGCGCGCACCGCGAGGTCGGGCTAGAGACTGCCGCTTCCTTTCGTCAGTTGG
>DATHBF010000512.1:0-3593 GCA_035296285.1 Pyrinomonadaceae bacterium
AGATCGTGCGGAAGGAGGAGCGCACGCTCATCGAGGCCGTGCGCGAGCGCGCCGAACAGCGCGAGGAGCAGGAGGCCCGACGCCGCAGGCTCGACCGGCGCAGACCTTTCCCGCTTCCCGCCGGGCAGACGGTGACGAACCTCTCGCTCTCGCCCGACGGCTCTTACGTCGTAGCCAGCATCGGCGAGCAGGTGCCGGGCGCGAAGGCCACGATTGTCCCCAACTACGTCACGGAGTCGGCCTACACGGAGGACATCAACAGCCGCACGAAGGTCGGTGACGCGCAGGGGCGGACGCGCATGGCCGTCGTGTCGGTGGAGACGGGCGAGTTCAAGTGGGTCGAGCATGGGCAGAGGGTCGAGATCGCTCCGGCCGTCCGCACGCGCACCGAGGCCAACGCGACCGAACAGGCGCAGCGCGAGCGCGGGGCCGAGACCGGGCAGGCGCAAGCCGCGCAGCAGACCTCTCAACAGGCGCAAGGGCAGGCTCGGCAGCAGACTGAAGTGACTTCGGCGCAGGCGCGCGACCGCGACGTGCAGCTCTTTCAGGTCCAGTGGTCTGAGGAGGGAAGCCGCGCCGTCATGCTCGCACGCGCGGCCGACAACAAGGACCGTTGGGTTCTGGCGCTCGACCCCTCGACGGGGAAGACGCGCGTGCTCGCCCGCGTCCACGACGACGCCTGGGTGGGCGGCCCCGGCTCCTTCACCCTCGGCTGGCTACCGGACAGCCGCCGCGTCTACTTCATCTCCGAGCGCGACGGCTTCGCGCACCTCTACACCGTCCCGGCCGACGGCGGCGAGCCCGCGCAGCTCACCTCCGGCCGCTTCGAGGTCTCCGACGTGCGCCTCTCGCGCGACAAGACCGCCTTCTACTTCACTTCGAGCGAGGGCGGCCCCTTCGAGCGCCACCTCTACCGCATGCCGACCGAGGGCGGCCCGCGCACGCGCCTCACGACGATGCCCGGCAACAACCAGGTGGACATCTCGCCCGACGAGCAGACGCTCGCCGTCGTCCGCTCCTACAGCAACCGACCGCCCGAGCTTTACCTGCAACCGAGCGGCCGGGGCAACGGCCCCGCCGTCGTCAAGCAGGTCACGACCTCCCCGACCGAGGAGTGGCTCTCCTACGAGTGGACCGACCCGCCCGTCGTCTCCTTCAAGGCGCGCGACGGCGCGACCGTCCACGCACGGCTCTACAAGCCCGCGAACTTCCGCCGCGGCGGCCCCGCCGTCATCTTCTCGCACGGCGCCGGCTACCTCCAGAACGTGCACAAGTGGTGGTCAACCTACTACCGCGAATACATGTTCCACCACCTGCTCGCCGCGCGCGGCTTCGCCGTCCTCGACATCGACTACCGCGGCTCGGCCGGCTACGGCCGCGACTGGCGCACGGGCATCTACCGCCACATGGGCGGCAAGGACCTGGACGACCACGAGGACGGCGCGCGCTACCTCGCCTCCGAGCACGGCGTTGACCCGCGCCGCGTCGGCATCTACGGCGGCAGCTACGGCGGCTTCATCACCCTGATGGCGATGTTCACGCGGCCCGACACCTTCGCCGCGAGCGCCGCGCTCCGGCCCGTCACCGACTGGGCGCACTACAACCACCCATACACCGCCAACATCCTCAACGAGCCGCAGGACGACCCGGAAGCCTACCGCCGCAGCTCGCCCATCTACTTCGCCGAGGGCCTGCGCGGCTCGCTCCTCATCTGCCACGGCATGGTGGACACCAACGTCCACTTCCAGGACACGGTACGCCTCGTCGAGCGCCTCATCGAGCTGAGGAAGGAGAACTGGGAGCTGGCCGTCTACCCCGTCGAAGACCACGCCTTCGAGCGCGCCGACAGTTGGGCCGACCAGTACAAGCGCATCCTCAAACTGTTTTCAGAAAGATTAGGGCGGGAAGTCGGACCGCCGCCCGCCTCGGGGCGAGGACGGTAGCGCGGCCGTCGGCTTCGGGAAGCGGGCGGGCATTGCGAATTTTTTAGGTCGGCGCGCGGCCCTTTGTGTTAGGCTTGAGTCCCGCCGCGCGGCCGACCGGCCACGCCGCCCCGATTCCCGCTGAAAGGTAGGATAATGCTCGGCCTCGAAAATTCACGGCGCAGGCTCTTCCGGTCGGCGCTGCTCCCTCTGGCGCTGCTGCTGTGCGTCGCCGCCTTTAATACTGAGGCGCGCGCCGACACTGTCACGCTGACGGGCGGAACAATCGTCGTGGACTCGGTGCTGCGCGTCATCACCGTTAACATTCAGGGCGAGGGCTTCAGCCTCAGTTCGAGGGTGGACGACTACCCGCTCTCGCCGTCCTCGCTCAATTACATCTCTTCCACCATCGGCTGCGGCTGCGACGGCTTCGGCCTCGCCAACTTCAACGGCCTTGCCGTCTCCGGCTTCCTGGGCGGCGGGACGCTGACGCAGACGACCATCACCGGCACGCTCACGCTGCTCGGCAACTTCGGCGACGGCACCCTCGGCCAGCCCCCGTTCCCCATCGTCATCAACTACACGGGCACCGGCATCCTCTTCAGTTCGCCCACCCGCACCGTCTTCAACGTCGCCGCCCCCGCCCCCGTCCCCGAGCCCGCGACGCTCCTGCTACTCGGCACCGGCCTCGCCGGGGCTTTCGCGGCGGCCCGACGGCGCCGACGCGGAGGCGGGTAGGAAAAGTCCACGCGCGTTCGTGAAGTGCGAGCCGCCCGCAAGTCCACTTTCGGACCGCGGGCGGTTTGTTCTATTTTAGGATGCCGGAGGGGAAAGATGAGAAAACGGCAGTTGACGGCGGCGGCACTGGCCCTGCTCCTTATGCTCGGCTCGCTGGCGAGCGCGCAGGAGGCGGCGAAGAGGCGCGGCGTGACGCCCGAGGACTACTTCGCCTTCGAGTTCCTGAGCGACCCGCGCCTGTCGCCCGACGGCCGCCGGGTGGCTTACGTCGTGACGACCGTTGACCAGAGGCAGAACCGAAGGCTCTCGCAAATCTGGCTCGCGAGCGTTGACGGCAGCCGTCCGCCCCGCCAGTTCACCAACAGCCCGCAGTCCTCCACCTCGCCCCGCTGGTCGCCCGACGGGCGCTCGCTCGCCTTCGTCTCCGCGCGCCCTTCGACTGACCCGACTCCCCAGAGCCCGACGCCGCAGCCCGTCCCGCCGGCCGCCGGCACGCCTTCGCCGCAGAGCACGCCGCCCGGCCCCGTCGGCGCCGCCACGACGCCCGGCGTCCCGAGCGCCTTGCAGACGGCCGCGCCTTCGGGCGACACACAGCCGCGCGCGCAGGTCTACGTCCTCCCGCTCGAAGGCGGCGAGGCCCGCCGCGTGACGAGCTTGAAGAACGGCGTCGGCGGCTTCGAGTGGTCGCCCGACGGCGCGCGCCTCGCCGTCACGAGCCGCACCGGCCCGAGCGACATCAAAGCCCCTTCCAGCGACGTGCGCCACTACAAGCACCTCTCCTACAAGTTCAACGACACGGGCTGGTTCGACGACAAGCGCAGCCACGTCTGGGTCGTCGAGGTTGCGAGCGGCGCCGCCCGGCAGATCACCTCCGGTGAGGACTGGAACGACACCGACCCGCAGTGGTCGCCCGACTCGACGCGCATCGCCTTC
>DATHBF010000513.1:0-20915 GCA_035296285.1 Pyrinomonadaceae bacterium
GCGTAAAGGGCGCGGCGGCCGGCCGCCTTCGACGGGCGGCCGGCCGCCGCCGCTCATTAAAAGTTGAACTTCGCGGCCATCTGGACCTTGCGCGACGTGCTGACGACGGCGCCGCCGATGAGGCCGAAGTTGGTGTTCGAGATGACGGCCGTCGGGAAGTCGAAGGACGGCGTGTTCGTCAGGTTCTGCGCCTCGACGCGCAGCTCAAGGTGGCGGTGCTCGTCGAAGCGGATGCGCTTGCCGACGGTCATGTCGAGCTGGAAGAGCGAGGGGCCGCGGAAGAAGTTGCGGCCCGTGTTGCCCAGCTCGCCGGCCGGCGGCGCGAAGAACATCGCGCGCTGCTCCTGCGTGAAGAAGAAGTTGCGCCCGCCTTCGAGGAAGACCCCGCCCATGTCGGGCGAGCAGCCGTTGCAGCTCGCGGGCGACTGCACGACCTGCGAGACGGGGCCGATGCCGGAGTAGACGGTGAAGGGCCGGCCCGAGTACCAGCGGACGATGCCGGCCATCTCGAAGCCGCCGACGACGCGGTCGAGCGCGGTCGGCAGGTCGCTGGCCCAGCGTCGGCCGCGGCCGAACGGCAGGTCGAGCGTGAAGTAGCCCTGGATGGCGTGGCGGCGGTCGAAGTCAGACGCGGCCCAGTTGGCGTCGCGGTTGCGCAGGTCGAAGGGCGTGTTCGCCGAAAGGAACGTGGCGGTCGTGCCCCCGGCGGAGCGCCCGAGGAAGGTGAGCGCCGGGTCGTAGGAGCGCGTGTCCTCGGACTTCGACAGCGTGTAGCTGGCCTGGTAGGAGAAGCCGCCCGTGTAGCGCCGGCTGACCTGCACTTCGAGCGCGTTGTAGCGCGAGCGGTCGTTGTTCTCAAGGACGTTGATGGCGCCGGCGAACTGCGGGTAGGGCTGGAAGAAGAAGGGGCTGAAGCCGTTGAGGATGAAGTTGGCCGTGGCGTTGTTCCCCGTGCGGAAGCCCGTCGTGACGAGGGCGGCGGCCTGCGCGGCGCTGCCGGCGTCGACGATGTTGGTGGCGACGCCGCCGTTGGCGAGGCGGACGTTGCCGCCGGTGGCCTGGCGGATAAGGAACTCGGCGCCGGTCTCGCGCCGCGACACGCCGCCGCACGTCGTCGTGTTCTGGAGGCGCGAGTCGTTGACGAGGAGCTGGTTGATGAGGAAGTTCGGGTTGAGCACGGTGGCGGCGTCGCAGGCCCCGGCGCGGCCCTGGAGCTGGCGGAAGGCGTTGAGGAAGCCGTTGCCGGAGATGTCCACCTGGTTGGCGTCGTAGGAGCCGAAGAGCTTGCGCCCGAGGCGGCCGATGTAGTTGACCTCAAGCACCGACTTCCAGCCCAGCTCGCGCTGCACGCTCAGGCCGTACTGGTGCGTGCGCGGGTAGGTCAGGTTGGGGTCGACGACGCTGATGGAGTTGACCGAGTAGGCCGGCGGCGTGCGGAAGGCGAGCGGCGTGGTGTCGTTGGCCGAGAGCGCCGGCAGGCCGTTGCGCAGCAGCGCGTTGGCCGAGCCGCCGGGGAAGGCGTTGGCGAGCAGCGTGATGCCGCGCGTCAGGCCGGGCGCGTTCTGGAAGATGAAGGACGAGAAGACGAACGTGTTCGTGCGGTCCCAGGCGAGGCGGTAGTTGCCGCGCACCGAAGTCTTGCCGCCGCCGAACGGGTCCCAGGCGAAGCCGACCGTGGGCGCGAACTGCTTCCAGGAGTCCTTGTAGAGCTTGCCCTCCTCGAAGCTGATGTTGTTCCTCGGCGCCTCGCCGAAGCGGACGGGCGTCGAGGGCCGCAGGATGAGGTTGTCGGCGCGCGGGCTCAGGCGCACCTCCCAGCGCAGGCCGTAGTCGATGGTCAGGCGGGGGCTCACCTTCCAGGTGTCCTGCCCGTAGAAGTCGTACTCGGGGTAGCTGGCCGTGTAGAGGAAGCGCGTGCCGGCGGGCGCGAACGTGCTGTTGTCCTGGGCGACGAAGGCCCGCGTGACGGCGCCGACGCGGCCGAAGATGTCGTTGATGAAGCTGTCGAGGCGCGAGCGGTCGGCGCTGGCGATGCCGGCGTTGGGGTTGGCGGTGGTGGCGCCGGGCAGCGAGCTGGCCGTGGTCCCGAAGGCGGAGGGCACGGAGTTGTTGCCGGTGCCGAGCGTGACGGACTCGCGCGTGTTGAGGCTGGCGACCGAGCTGCGGTCGTCGAAGTGGTCCTGGAGGCGGATGTTGGTGCCGAACTTGAAGGTGTGCGCCTGCTTCTGCCAGGAGAGGTTATCGACGAACTGCTTGGTCGTGATGCGGCGCGCGTTGTTGACGCCGGGCGAGGAGTTGAGCGGGTCGGTCGGGATGTTGAGGATGACGGGCGAGTTGGCGGCCCAGTTCTCGTCCGGGTTGTTGAAGCTGAAGGTGAAGCGGTTGAAGCCGGCGACGAACTCGTTGACGAGCGTCGGCGTGAGCGTCGCGCGGTAGTTGACGGCGAGGTTGCGCGGCGTGCGGAAGGTGTCAACGAAGCAGGGCAGCCCGGGGAAGCGGGCGAGGCCGCCGTTGGCGTTGTCGCAGAGGGTGTTCTGCGAGCCGCGCGAGTAGCGGACGAAGATGGCGTTGCGGTCGTTGAAGTTGTGGTCGACCTTCATCGTCCAGTCGTACTGCCGCTCGGTCTGCGGCGCGACCCAGCTGAAGCCGGCCGTGTTGAGGCCGTCGCCGACGGTGTAGTTGTTCGGCAGCGGCGTGAGGCCGATGAGGCCGTTGGTGGTCGGGTCGGGAGTGAGCGGGATGTTCGGGTTGCCGAGGACGTTGAAGGTGGCGATGCAGTTCTGCGTCACCGTCGCCGAGCAGTTCGGGAAGAGCGGGTTGCCGGCGTCGTCGATGACGCGGGCGTTGCCGGTGGCGAGCGCGTTGGCGTTGGCGCGGCCGATGGCGTAGCGGAAGATTCCCTGGCGCGCCTGCGGCGTGTAGACGGTGCGGTTGACGAAGAAGGACTGGCTGGTGCGCAGCAGTTGGAGGTTGGTGAAGAAGAAGGTCCGGTTCTTGCCGCTGTAGTAACCCTTGCCGCCCTCGCCGAACTTGGGGAGGTAGACGGGGCCGCCGAGCGAGCCGCCGAAGATGTGCTGGACGAACTGCGGCTTGTCGGTCGGGACGCGCTGGCCGTTGACGAGACGGGTGTTGATGGTGTTCGCGTACTCGTTGGCGTGGAAGCGCGGCGTCTGGTAGAACTCGAAGAGGTTGCCGTGGAACTCGTTGGTGCCCGACTTGGTGACGAGGTTGACCTGCGCGCCGGAGGAGCGGCCGTTGTCGGCCGTGAAGTTCGAGGTGATGACCTGGAACTGCGTCAGCGAGTCGGGGTTGGTGCGGATGGGCGTGAAGTTCGAGCCGCCCGCGCTCGTCTCGTTGATGTCGATGCCGTCGAGCGTGAAGTTGAAGGCGCGGTCGCGCGCGCCGTGGACGTGGACGCCGCCGCCCGAGTTGGCGCCCTCGACGACGCCCGGCTGGAAGAGGATGAACTGGAGCGGGTTGCGGCCGCGGTTGCCGACGATGGGCAGCGCCTCCAGCGGGCGCTCCTCGACCGTGTTGCCGAAGTTGCCCGAGGTGGAGGTCTGCACCAGCTCGGCCGTGGCCGTCACCGTCACGGTCTCGGCGACGGCGCCGGTCTCTAACGCGACGTTGACGGTCGCCGGCTGGTTGACGTTGATGGCGTTGGCGGTGGAGACGAACCGCTTGAACCCCTGCTTCTCGACCGCCACGGTGTAGGTGCCGACCTGCACGGAGTCGAAGGAGTAGGTGCCGGTCGAGCTGGTCTGGGTCGTGAAGGAGACGTTCGTCGCCTCGTTGGTGAGCGTGACGGCCGCGCCCTCGACGACGGCGCCCGTGGCGTCCTGCACGACGCCCGTGACGCGCGATGTCGTCCCTTGCGCGAGAGCTCCGCCGAGGGGACACAACAGCAGAATCAGACTCAAGGCGAGACGAGGCAGACTGCGTCTTCTCATGTTCGTGGGCTCCTGTTTGCGAAACTTTAAGTGTGACTTGTGGACCGACCGCCGTGAACGGGAAACCACCTTGGTTCGGTCGAAGTGCGCTCGGCGTTGGGGCGTGATTTTATGTTCGTAAAGGCCCTAAGGGAAGCAATTTTTTCTTATCAGCCGGATAATAACGCCTGATGACGCACGGGGGGGCGTGCCTGCGGGCTTAGCCTGCCCGCGGCCCCGCCGCCGCCGCTTTTCAAATTTATTTGCCGAGAAGGGACATCGCCCGTTGAGCGAACCTTTTTGACAAAGCAAGCCGCATTCCGAGCGCCCGCCTTCAATGCGGCCATGAAAATCCGCCCCGCCGCGCCCGGCCGTCTTTAAAAAAATGGAGAAGCCGCCGATTTTTTGGATAAGGCCGGCGGCGCCCCGCCCCCCTCCCCTCAACGGAAACAGACCTCGACCCAGCCCCGGACGCTGTTGACGAACCAGCACGCGGAAGCGCGCCGAAGGTCCGGACTCGTCAGCACGCGCTCGGAAACTTCCCCGGCCCGCAGCAGCCGCGCGCGGAAGGTGCCGGCCAGCAGGCCGCACTCGCGCGGCGGCGTCCAGCGTCGCCCTTCCATCTCAACTACAAGGTTGCCGTTCGTGAACTCGGTCAGCTCCCCTTCTTCATTCCACAGCAGCACGTCGAAGGCTTCGGGGTGCTCCGCGCGCCGCGCCTCGTAGACTTCGCGCCGCGTCGTCTTGTGATATAGGAAGCGGTCGAGCTTCGACACGGGGCTGCGCGCGAGCGCGACGACGGCGGGCGCCGCGACGTGCTGCCCGTCCAGCGGCCCGCCCTCGACTCTCGGGCGGCCGTCGCGCGCGACGAGCAGCCTGACGCGGCGCGCGCCCGAAGGGTGTTGGGCCGCGTGCCCGGCCAGCGCCGCGCGAATCTCAGCCTCCGACAGCCGGAAGTCGAAATACGCGGCCGAAGAGGCGAGCCTCTCAAGATGCTCTTCGAGCAGCGCGTAGCGGCCGCCCTCCAGCCGCATCGTCTCAAGCAGCTCGAAGTCGGGCACGCCCTCAGAAAGAAGCAGCGCCTTGTTCAGCGCCTCGGCGTACTCGTCGGCCGCGTTCGAGTCCCAAGTGACGCCGCCGCCCGTGCCGTATTCGACGACGCCCGAAGCGCCGTCAACGACCGCGGTCCTGATGGCGACGTTGAAGAGGGCGTCGCCGCCGGGCGCGACGACGCCGACGGCCCCGCAGTAGACGCCGCGCGGCGAGTCCTCAAGCCCGGCGATGATGCGCGTCGTGCTGACCTTCGGCGCGCCCGTCACGGAGCCGCAGGGGAAGAGGGCGGCGAAGATGTCTTCGAGCGTCGTGCCCTCCTTCAGCGTCGCCTCCACGGTCGAGGTCATTTGAAGCACGGTCGGGTAGCGTTCGACTTCGAAGAGCGGGCCGGCGTGGACCGAGCCGAACTCGGAGACGCGCCCCAGGTCGTTCCTCAGCAGGTCAACTATCATCACGTTCTCAGCGCGGTCCTTCTCCGAAGAGGCGAGGCGTGCCGCGGCCCCCTCGTCCTCTTCGAGCCAGCGCCCGCGCCCCGCCGTCCCCTTCATCGGCCGCGTGCGTATGCGATTCCCCGTCCGCTCGAAGAACAGCTCGGGCGAGGCGGACAGGACGCGGAACCGGCCGGCGTTGACGTACGCCCCGTAGCGCGTGCGCTGCGCCGCGAGCAGTCGCTCGTAGAGGGCGAAGTCGTCGCCGCGAAGGCGCGCGCGCAGCCTCAGCGTGTAGTTGACCTGATAGGTGTAGCCGCGCGCTATCAACTCCCTCGCCTCGCCGACGCGGCGCGCGTACTCGGCGCGGCTGACCGAAGGCTCCCAACCCGCGACTTCAAACTCGCCGCCCGGGCCAGACTCCGCCCCGGCCGGGCCGTCGAAGAGGCCGAACCAGAGCAGCGGCAACTCGCCCCCCGGCCGCACGACGAGGGACGAGTCGAAGGCCGGCGCCGCCTCGTAGGCGACGAAGCCTGCGGCGTAGAGCCCTTCGGCCGCCGCGCGCTGCACGCGCCGCAGGGCCGGCCTCACCTCTTCGATGGAGCGCGCGACGACCACCCCCGCCGGCCGCGCGAAGCGCACGCGCCCCGGGGCGGTGGGGCCTTCCGCGAAGTCGAGGATGACGGCCGGCGTGTCGTTCATGTCTGACTCGAAGGCCCGCTTGAACAGTCCGCGGCGGACTCTTCAAGCGGGCCGTTGGAAGTCGTTCCTGTCGGGCCTACTGTCCCGCGGGCCGCGGCGTCGGCGTCGGCGTCGGGGCTTGCACGAAGAGCCGGTTGAGGACTTCGGCGAGGCGGTAGCCGGCGAGGGCGATGCGGCGGCGCGAGAGCTTCTGCGCCTCCTCGGTGTAGGCGGCCGAAGGCGCGGCGTTCTCTGTGATGTTCTTGTAGACGACGTTGCGCGCGAGCGTGTTGCTCTCCTCGACCCAGTGCAAAGGCTCCACGTCCTTCCACGTCTGGTCGGCCTCGGCCGGGTAAGCCTTCGTGATCTCGTCGGCGAGGGTGCGGACGCGCGTGCGGGCGGCCTCGTCGAGCGGGCGCTTGGGGGTCTCGAAGCCGAAGCTGCCGCCGGCCGCGTCCCAGAAGCCGTGGAGGTTGCGGATGCGCGCCTCGGGCGGCATCTGGATGCGGAAGCCGTTGCCGCCCGCGTCACCGTCGGGCTGCGCGGCCGTGTAGCGCGAGATGGTGTGGAGCGGCTGGTGAACGTCGCCGACGAGGTGGTAGAGGAAGCCGAGCACTTCGGCGTCCGACTTGTCGCGGCCCGTCCCCTTGCGCAGCGTGTTGACGGCCCAGTTGATGCGGGCGAGGGCGTTCTCGGGCTCGGCGCCGACCTCGGTGCGTTCGGGGATGCCGTCGAAGAAGGGGCGGTAGGTGACGTAGTGCCAGGGGTCGTACTCGTCCGCCAGCGAGTCGCCGCGGAAGTCGTCCATCCAGACGGCGATGGTGACGGGGTCGTAAATCTTCTCGCACGTCTCGGCCATGTAGTAGCCGGCGCAGAGGTGTATGAGCGGGCGGCGCCCCTGCGGCGCGATGAGGAGCTTGTCCACCCTCGCCTTCGCGGCCGGCGTCAGGCGCAGGTAGGCGATCTGCGCGACCACCATGTGCCCCGTGTCGTGCCACGCGAGGGCGCTCGCCTGCGGCACGAGGAGGAGGGCGGCCAGTAGAGCGACTCTGAACGAACGCATGAATTGACTCCTTCGTGTTACCTGTAGAGGAGGGCGCGCGCGCGGGCGCGGTTGAACTCGGCGAGGCGCGTCTGCCAGGAACGCGCTATCTCGTCAACAGCCTCTGCGCGCTTGACGCGCTCAAGGGTGTCGGCATTAACGAGCAGGCGCAGGTAGTCGTCGGCCTTCCACTCGGCCGGGTGCAGGCGCCGGAGCGCGACGGCCATCTCAAGGCCCGTCCGCACGGGCCGGAACCGCGCGCGGTCGGTGACGATGAGGTTGACGCCGCCGCACTCCTCGTCCTTGAACTTCGAGGCGCGCGGCGTGAAGCGCACCGGCACGAAGCGGACGCCGGGCAGAGCGCGCGCGTTAAGATGGGAGGCGAGCTTCTGGCCGTCGAGCCACGGCGCCCCGACCAGCTCGAAAGGCGTGTCGGTCCCGCGCCCCACGGAGACGTTCGTCGTCTCAAGCAGGCCGACGCCCGGGTACAGCGTCGCCTCCGTCAAGCTCCTCATGTTCGGGGAGGGGTTGACCCACGTCAGCCCCGTCGAGTCGAACCACATCCCGCGCCGCCAGTTCTCCATCTTCACCACGCGCAGGTCGCAGCCGAGCTTCCGCTCCTCGTTGAAGAGGCGCGCCAGCTCGCCGACCGTCATGCCGTGGCGGACGGGGATGGTGTGGTAGGCGATGAAGGACAGGCGGTCGGGGTCGCCGACCGGCCCTTCAACGTCCACGCCGTTGATAGGGTTCGGGCGGTCGAGGACGAAGACGGGGAGCTTGGCCTTCGCCGCCTCCTCCATCGCGTGGCCGAGCGTCGAGATGTAGGTGTAGAAGCGCGCGCCGATGTCCTGGATGTCGAAGACGAGCGCGTCAAGCTCCTTCAAGTGCTCCGCCTTCGGCCGCCGCGTCTCGCCGTAGAGCGAGTAGACGGGCAGGCCCGTCTGCTCGTCTTTCCCGTCGGACACCTTCTCGTCGAGCAGGCCGCGGATGCCGTGCTCGGGCGAGAAGAGGGCGGTGAGCTTGACGCCGGGCGCCTCGCGCAGCACGTCAATCGTCTGCCGGCCGCGGCGGTCGCGCCCCGTGTGGTTCGTTATCAAGCCGACGCGCATGCCCTGCAACTGCTTGAAGCCGTCGCGCGCGAGCACGTCCACGCCGTTGAGCACCTCGGCGTCGGCGGGCGCGATTGCCGCCTCGTCGGCGCGGGCCTCCTGCTGCGAGACGGCGAAGCGGGCGAGGCCGGCCGTCATGTCCTGCACGTACCTGCTCTGCTCCATCCTCGCGCGCAGGGCCGCGGCCGCGTCCGTCACGGCGCTGGCGGCGATGGTGGCGACGCGCGCGCGCAGAGATGACACGTCGCCCTTGCCGTTCGGGTGGACGCGGTTCGAGAGGAAGACGACGAAGGTCTCGCTGGCCGGGTCAACCCAGACTGACGTTCCCGTGAAGCCTGTGTGGCCGAAGGAGCCGGCCGGGAACAGGTCGCCGCGGTTCTGCGAGAAGGTGGTGTTCACGTCCCAGCCCAGGCCCCGGGCGCCGCCGTCCTCCGTCACCTGCCGCGGGCGCGTCATCTCGGCGACGCCGAGGGGGCTGAGTATGCGCGCGCCGTTGTACTCGCCGCCGTTGAGAATCATCTGGCAGAAGACGGCGAGGTCGTCGGCCGTCGAGAAGAGTCCGGCGTGGCCGGCGACGCCGCCCATGCGGTTGGCGGTCGGGTCATGGACCTCGCCGCGCAGCATCCGCTCGCCCTCCGCGCCGCCCGAGCCGGTGCCGCCGAGGTAGCTGCGCATGCCGCGCACCGTCTCGGTCGGCGCGACGCGCGAGAGCAGGTCGGCGCGCGGCCTGAAGCCGGTGTCGCGCAGGCCCAGCGGCTCGTAGATGTTTTGGCGCGCGAACTCTTCGAGCGGGAGGCCCGAGACGCGGCGGACGACCTCGCCGACGGCGATCATGCCGATGTCGCTGTAGACGAAACGCGCGCCGGGCACCGAGCGCAGCGGCTCTGCGTAGAGCCGCTTCAGCATCTCCTCGTGGCCCGCCCACTGCTCGCGCAGGTCGAAGTCGGGCGCGTAGCCGGCGCGGTGCGTCAGCAGGTGCTCGACGGTAATCCGCTCCCTGCCCTCACCTTTCAGCTCGGGGATGTGGCGGGAGACGGGGTCGGAGAGTCGCATCTTCCCGCGCTCGACGAGAATCATCACGCTCGTCGCCGTCGCCACCACCTTCGTCAAACTCGCCACGTCGAAGATCGTGTCAACCGTCATCGCCTCGCGCTGCGGGGCGAGCGCGCGCGAGCCGTAAGCCTTGCGCCACACGACGCCGCCCTTGCGCGCGACGAGCACGACCGCGCCCGGCAACTCCCCGCGCCCGATGGCCTCCCCGACCGCCGCGTCTATGAACGAGAGGTGCTGCGCCGACATCCCGGCCTTTGCGGGCGGGACGGCCGGCAGGCCCGCCGCGAAAGTCTGCGCGGCGAACGTAAGCGCGAGGCATATCGCCCCTATAGTTTTCAAACGAATCTTCATTTATCTGACGACTGCGGCGCGGCCTTGAGTTGTATCCCGGTGCCGCGCGGGTAGAGTCCGGGCAGCGAGATGGGCAGGCGGCCCGTCACGTCGGCGCGGCCCGTGACGGCGCGGGCGGCGGCGCGTTGCAGGCTCGGCATGTCGCCGTAGGCGACGAGGTAGGTCTTGAGCGCGGGGAAGCTCTGGAGCAGGTACGGGTTGCCGAAGCTGATGCCGACGACGGGCTTGCCCTGCCCGAGCAGCGAGTTCAGAGCGCGCGCGCCCGGCTCGGGCAGGCCCACGCTGTTGACGGCGCCGGAGCGCACGCGGCCGTAAAGCGACGCGACGACGACATCCGCCTTCGACGCCTTCTCAAGCGCCGCCTTCACCTCCTCCTCGGTCGAGCGGCCGTCGAGCACGACCGTCTCGGCGCGGCGCCCCCCGCGCGCCATCTCGGAGGCGAACGCGTTGGCGATGAAGAAGCGGTCCTCGCCGTTCGTGACGGCGAGGTTGAAGATTTTCGCGCCGGGGCGCAGGCCCGCGCCGTCGTCGCGCTTCAAGAGCCCCGCGTCGTCGCGCACGAGCGTGACGGCCGAGCGCGCGATGTCGTCGGCGAGCCGGTTCGCCTCGGGGCCGGAGACGAGCCTGTCAACCGATTCGAGCGGCGTCGTGCGCTGGCGGACGAGCCCGAGGTCGTACTTGGCGGCGAGGATTCTCCGCGCCGACTCCTCGACGCGCTTCTCCGTCAGCCGCCCGGACTTCACGGCCTCGCGCAAGCCCCGCACGGCGGCGTCCGCGTCGGCCGGCTTCAAGAGCATGTCGGCGCCCGCGAGCACGGCGCGCACGGCCGCCTCGTCCTGCTTGAAGTAGATGGTCAGGCCGCTCATGTCCATCGCGTCGGTGACGACGATGCCGTCGAAGCCGAGGTCTCGTCTGAGGATGCCGTTCAGCACGGCCGGCGAGAGCGTGCCGGGGAGGACGGCCTTCTCCGTGATGATCTCGCGCTCGGCGTAGATGGCCGTGACGATTGCCTCGCGCGGCAGCGGGCTGACCTGCGTCGGGTCGATCTGCGGCAGGCCGATGTGGGCCGACATGACGGAGCCGACCCCGGCGCGCACCGCCGCGCGGAACGGCACCAGCTCGATTGAGTCGAGGCGCGAGCGCGCCACGTCTATGACGGGCAGGCCGCGGTGAGAGTCAACGGCCGTGTCGCCGTGGCCGGGGAAGTGTTTGGCGGTGGCGATGACGCCCGCGCCCTGCGCCCCCTCGACGAAGGCGGCGACGAAGCGCGCCACCTCGGCCGGGTCTTCGCCGTAAGAGCGGACGTTGATGACGGGGTTGCCGGCGTTGTTGTTCACGTCGGCGACGGGCGCGAAGAGCTGTTGGACGCCGAGGGCGCGTGCCTCGCGGGCCGTCACCTCGCCCTGCCGGCGCGCGAGGTCGGGATTGCCGGTGGCGCCGACGGCCATGTTCCAGGGCAGGTTGACCGTGTCCTCGAAGCGCATCCCGGCCCCGGCTTCGAGGTCGGCCGAGATGAGCAGCGGCCGGGCCGCGAGCTGCTGCATGCGGTTGACGAGGTGGACCGACTCGTAGACGGGGCCGCGGAAGAGGATGATGCCGCCGACGTGGTTCTCAGTGACCTGCCGCCTGAGCGCCTTGAACTCGTCGCTCTCCTGGTTGAGGAACCGCGCGTTGACGCCGATGGAGATGAGCTGGCCGACCTTCTCTTCGAGCGTCATCTTCTTCAGCTCGGCGTCGGCCCACTTCAGGGCGTCGCGCGAAGGCGTGCGCGAGTAGCGCGCGGCCCCTTCCTGCGGCACGCCGGCACGGAGCGCGGGCGCGGCCTGCGAAAAGCACAGCGCCGCCAGTAAGAGAAGCGCGAGGGCGCGGGCGTTTGTTTGTCGGAGTCTCATCGGAAATCTCTAAACGCTTGATTCAGTCGGCGCCGCCGGGCGCCAGCTCGTCCCGCCGCTCGGCGGGCGCGGGCGCGAAGGCGAAGCTGACGAGCCACGCGACGAAGAAAGTTATGGCGCTCCCCAGGAGCACGTACCAGGTCCACGCGAGCGGCGTCCAGAAGCGCACGTAGACCATGACGACGATGCTGGCAATCATGCCGGCGAGCGCGGGCGGCTCGCTGACGCGCCGCAGGAAGGTGCCGACGAGGAAGACGCCGAGCACGGGGCCGTTAATCAGCGAGGCGATTGAAAGCGCCTGGTCTAACGCCGAGCGCCCCTGCCGCATCGCGACGATTGCCACCGCGACCTGCACGGCGCCCCAAAGAAGCGTCAGCCAGCGCGAGACGCGCAGGTAGTGCCTGTCGTCGCGGCGCGGGCGGAAGGGCTTGTAGAGGTCGTTGACGGCCGTGGCGGCGATGGAGTTCAAAGACGACGAGAGCGCCGCCGCGAAGATGGCCGCGACGACGAGGCCCGAGAGGCCCGAAGGCATGTGGCGCGTGATGAAGTCGGGGAAGATGGTGTCGGTCGCCACGCGCTGGAACGTGCCGCCGACGGGCAGCGTCGCCACGCCCGAGGGCAGCTCGCCGTAGGCCGGGTCAGAGTGCGGGCCGTAGAAGGCGAAGAGCAGGACGCCGATGAAGAGGAAGCCGACGAACTGCGCGAAGACGACGGCGCCGCTGGAGAGCAGCGCGGCCGCCGCGCGGCGCGGCCGGTCCGTGCAGAGGTAACGCTGGACGAGGTACTGGTCGGTGCCGTGCGTGCTCATCGTCAGGAAGCAGCCGCCGATGACGCCGGCCCAGAGCGTGTAGGTCTTCGTCAAATCAACGGGCAGCGTGAAGCTCCACTTAGCGCCCGTGAAGGGCAGGCCGAGCGAGTGGACCGTGTCGCGCAGGCCGAAGTCAACGAGGCTGAACTTCCCGAACTGCTCGCCGAGCGCGACGGCGCCGCCGAAGCCGCCCCCGATGTGCGAGGCGAGCACGAACGCCGCCGCCAGCGCGCCCGCGAGGTAGATGCCGAGCTGCACGACCTCGACCCAGATGACGGCCTCCATCCCGCCGTAGTAGGTGAAGACGAGCATCACGAGGCCGAGCAGGATGACGGCGGCGACCGTGATGGTCGCCACATTCGCGCCGGGCTGGAAGGCGGTGTAGACGGCGGCCAGCACGATTGCCGTCAACAGCAGACGGATGCCGTCGGCGATGTTTCGCATGACGACGAAGAGCGCGGCGGCGAGCATCTTGATGCGGCGGCCGAAGCGGCGCTCCAGAAGTTCGTAGACCGTCAAAAGCTCGCCGCGGAAGTAGGAGGGGATGAAGAGGAAGGAGATGACGATGCGCCCGAGCATGTAGCCGAGGACGAGTTGCAGGAATTGAAAATTGCCGCCTCTAGCGAAGGCGACTCCGGGGACGGAGATGAAGGTGATGGTTGAAGTTTCTGTCGCGACGATGGAGGCGGCGATGGCCCACCAGGGGACGCTGCGGTCGCCGACGAAGTAGTCCTCCGTCGTCTCCTGCTTGCCGGCGAACCAGATGCCGAACAGCGTGATGCCGATCAGGTAGCCGAAGATGATGACAAGGTCGAGAAGGCGCATCGTTCGGAAGCGGGAAGCTCAAGCGTACCGCGGCGTGTCAGCATTGCCTGGGGTCGTCAGATTCTATTGGCAAACGGGTGCGTATATCAAACGGCCTGGCCGACGAGTTCAGAGAGGCCCCGTATGCGCGGGCAGTCGCACCCTTCGTGCAGGCCGAGCGGGTCGAGCAGCACGGGGCGCAGGCCCGCGGCGCGCGCCGCCATCGCGTCGGCCTCGTAAGAGTCGCCGACGAAGGCGGCCTCGTGCGGCTCGACGCCGAGGCGTTCGAGCGCGAGGCGGAAGATGGCGGGCTCGGGCTTGCGGCAGCCGACGAGGTGCGAGTCCAGGACGAGGTCGAAGTGGCGGGCCAGCCCCGCGGCTTCGAGCGCGTCCAAAGCCCTCCCGTCCTCCGTGTTCGAGACGACGGCCACGAGGAGCCCCGCGCCCTTCAACTCTTCAATCACGCGCGCGGCCTCCGGGTCCGGCCCGCACCAGATGTGACGGCGGACGTGCTCCTCGTCAAGAAGCTCGATGACGCGCCCGCACGCCTCTTCGTCCACGCCGAGTGAGCAGTACATGCCGCGGAACGTCCAATGCCGGCCCTTCTGCGCCGTCGGCGCCTTCAGGTATTCACTCAGAGCGCGGCGCAACTCCTCCGACTTGAACTCCCGCCCCGTCACGCCGGCCGCCAGCCGCGCCAGCCGCTCCCAGTCCGGGTGGATGAGCGTCCCGCCCGCGTCGAAGACGCAGGCCCGCGCCCCTTCGAGAGATGGATGCAGGGTAGTCAACTCAGAATCTCTACGGCGCGGGCCACGACGCCGCGCGACGCCGCGAGGGCGCGCTCGGCGTCTTCGCGCGGGCGGGCGGTCTTATGCATGACGAGCGCCGTGCGCAGGTCGCCGCCGGCCCGTTCAAACGCCGCCTGCGCTTCCCTTTCGTCAAGCCCCGTCTCGGCGGCGAGGATGCGGAGTGAGCGCGCGCGCAGCTTCGTGTTGCGCGGCAGCATGTTCGTCATGCGGTTGCCGGTCACGTAGCCGAGCCGGATCATCGCCGCCGTCGAGAGCATGTTCAAGACCATCTTCTGCGCCGTCCCCGCCTTCAGGCGCGTCGAGCCGGCGACGGCCTCGGGGCCGACGACGGGGACGATGGCGACCTCGGCGGCCCGCGTGATGGACGAGCCGGGGACGCACGCGACCGCCGCCGTGAAGGCCCCGAGAGCGCGGGCGTGCTCGACCGCCCCGACGGTGTAAGGCGTCCGCCCCGAGGCCGCGATGCCGACGAGCGCGTCGGCGCCCGTCACCCCGCGCTTCTCCAAATCTCGCGCGCCGGCTTCCCTGTCGTCTTCGGACGCCTCCGTCGCGCGGTGCAAAGCGTCGTAGCCCCCGGCGATGATTCCCTGCACCATGTCGGCGGGGACGCCGAAGGTCGGCGGGCACTCCGAAGCGTCGAGCACGCCGAGGCGGCCCGACGTGCCCGTGCCGACATAAAAGAGTCGCCCCCCGGCACGAAGCCTTCCGACTATCCCGTCAACGGCCTTCGCCACCTCCGGCAGAACTTCTCGGACCGCGGCGGCGACGCGCGCGTCCTCGTCGTTCATCAGCCGCACGACCTCCTCCGTCGGCAAACTGCCGATCTCGCGCGTGCGCGGGTTCTCCTGCTCTGTGACAGGAATGTCGGAGGGGTTGTCGGCAGCCATCTCGTTTTAGGTAGAGCTTCGTCAGCCGGCGAGCGCGAGCTGACCCATGTCGCAGGCCATGCGCGCGGCCGCCTCGGCCGGGGCGAGCGCGGGCGGCGCGAGTTGCGCGCTGCGCGCGGCTTTCGAGAGGTCTTCGCGCAGAGAGTCGAGGACGAGGTCGCCCGCGAGGAAGACGCCGCCGACGTAGCCGACCTTAAAGCTCTCGCGCTCCATCCTGAGCTTGCGGATGACGGCCGCGGCCGCCACCGCCAGCTCACGCCCCGCGTCCTCTATTATCTCGCGCGCGACCGTGTCCCGCCGCTTCGCCACCTCGATGACGTGGCGGCCGAAGCCGGCGATGCGGTTGTTCGTCATGTTCGGCGCGTAGACGGCCGTCGAGAGGTCTTCGGCCTTCGTGACGTGGAAGTATTCGCAGGCCGACTCGACGAGCGAGGTGCGGCGGCCGCGCCCGTCGGACGCCCGGGCGACGGCCTGCAAGGCCCGCCGCGCGATCCACGACCCGCTGCCCTCGTCGCCCGCCACCGGCCCCCAGCCGCCCGCGCACGCGTGGCGGCCCCGCGCGTTCACGCCGCAGCAGATCGAGCCGGTGCCGGCGATGATGACGAGGCCCGGCCGCCCTTCGGTCGCGCCGTAGAGCGCGATGTCGGCGTCCGTCACGACCTCGACGGCCTTGGCCCCGAGGACGGAAAGGGCCTCGCGCATCCGCTCGCGGATGTCCTCGCGGCGGACCCCCGCCAGCCCCACCTCCGCGGCGTCTACGTCGAGCCGCCGCACGCCGGCCGCCGCGCAGGCCCGCTCGGCCGCCTCGCGGACGGCGCCCGCGGCCTCGCGCACGCCGACGCGCAAAGGGTTCGAGGGGCCGGCGTTGCCCTCGCCCAAGACCCGGCCCGAGCCGTCGGCGACGACGGCCCGCGTCTTCGTCCCGCCGCCGTCAACGCCCAGGACCAAGCGCGGCGGGACGAGCCTCGCCGGCCGTGTGTTCCGGAGCTTGACTGGTTCGCGCTTCGGCATCGGGGGACGTGCGGCGGGGGCCTCTATTCCCTCGCTCGTAAAAAGAAGGTGAAATTGTAGCGGCTGATTCCGTATAATAGAAACTAAAAGAATTTATTTCCCTGATAATCATCCCTGATACCGGAGAGTTCCCGAAATGGAGATCAGACAGTTGCGCGCCTTCGCCGCCATCGCCGAGACGCGCACTTTTACGGCCGCCGCCGAGCGCGTCCACGTCACGCAGGCGGCCATCAGCATGCAGATCCGCCAGCTCGAACAGGAGGTGGGCCTCCCCCTCTTCGTCCGCACGCCGCGCCGCGTCGTTTTGACGGAAGCGGGCGAACGACTGTTAGAGAGGGCCGAGATGATTCTGCGCGAGCACGACTCGGCGCTGGCGGAGATAGCCGAGTTGGCGGGGGCCGAGCACGGGCGGCTGCGCGTCGGCAGCGCGTCGGGGATGGTGGCCGCCGACCCCCTGCCGACCATCCTGAAGCGCGTGCGCCAGAGCCACCAGCAGGCAGACATCACGGTCTCTTCGGGGACGAGCGAGGAGCTTGTGAAGAAGATTCAGGCGGGCGAATTGGACGTGGCCTTCGTCTCGCTCCCCGTCGAGTCGAGGAACGTTGACACCGAGGTTTTAAGCCGCGACCAGCTCGTCGCCATCGCCTCGCCGCGCCACCCGCTCGCGCGCCAGAAGGTCATCAGCGCCTTCGCGCTCGCGGGCGAGCGGCTCATCCTCGGCGAGCGCGGCGGCAACACCCGCCGGCTGATAGACGAGTTCTTCGCCGAGGCGGGCTTGCGGCCGACGATTGCGATGGAGCTGAGCCGGCAGGCGGCCATCAAGAACATGGTGGCGGCCGACATGGGCGTCGGCATCGTGCCGCTCTCGACGGCGCGCGAGGACGTGGAGCGCGGCCGGCTGGTCCGCTGGTGGATCGAAGGCGTGAGGATCAACTGGGAGCTGGGGGTGGCCCGCCTCAGCGGCGGCTACCTCTCGCCCGTCTGTCTGAGCTTCCTCGGCTACTGCCGCGAGCACTTCGCCGGGCAGGCCGAGCTCGAAGAAGGGCCGGCCGGGCGCGCGAAGAAGTCTAAACGGCCCGCGAAGAAGGGCGCGACGAAGGGGCGATAAGACGGAGCCCTACTGCGTGTAGCGCCTCATCAGCTCGTCCCAGCGGCCCTGCGCTTTTAAGATAAGCTCGCAGACCTCGCGGACGGCGCCGAAGCCGCCGGGGAGTCTGGTGACGTAGTGGGCGGCGGCGCGCGTCTCTTCGGTCGCGTCCGAGACGGCGACGGCGAGGCCGGAGCGGCGCATGAGCGGCACGTCAACCACGTCGTCGCCGACGAAGGCGACCTCGTCGGGCGCGACGCCCGCTTCCTTCAACACCTCCTCGAAGGCGACGACCTTGTTCAGCTCGCCCTGCCTGACGAACCGGATTCCCAGGTCGCGCGCCCGCCTCTCGACCGCGCCCGAAGTGCGGCCGGAGATTATTCCGCTCTGAAGCCCCGCGCGGTGGAGCATGACGAGCCCGTGTCCGTCGCGCGTGTGAAAGCTCTTCAGCTCGTCGCCGCCCTCGACGAGCGTGATGCGCCCGTCCGTCAGCACGCCGTCGCAGTCGAGCAGCAGCAGCTTCAGACCCGCCGCCCTTCGGGCCACTTCTTCGGGGTTCATTTGACTTCAAAGATGGGGATTTCCGAGAGCCTCCAGCCGGCCGGGGTGCGCGCGAAGACGAAGACGGCCGGGCCGGTCTGGTCCTTGCCGAGCGCGCGGACGGTGAGCGAAACGTCGGCGGCGACGCGGTTCGGGTCGAGCACCTCGGTGCGAAGCACCCTCGTCTGCCAGACCTCGGGCTGCGTGCTGACGACGCCCCTGGCGAAGCCCGCAAGCTCGCCGGGGACGATCATGGTCTCGATGTCCGCGCTGCGGCCGCCCTTGAGCGCGGCGTCGAGGCTCGCGGCGGCCGTCTTCACCTGCTCGTCGGGCGCGGGCGGCGCGCCGGCTTCCGCCTTGAGACGCGCCAGCCGGGCCGCGAACGTGGAGGCGTATTCGGCGTCCGTCCTGACCGCCGCGTCGAAGAGGCGGGCGGCGTCCGAGGCGCGGCCGCGGCGCAAGGCGACTTCGCCGAGGCCGATTTGGGACCACGCAATCGTCGCCGGGGTCGGGAGAGGCGAGTCGAGCGCGGCGCGGAACTCGCGCGCGGCCTCGTCGAGCTTGTTCTGCTCGACGAGCGCGCGACCGAGGACGACGCGCGCCTCCTGCTTGCCGGGCACGCGCGCCAGCACCCCGCGCGCAAGCTCCTCGGCGCGGGACGGCTGCTGTTGAAGTTGGACGCGCGCCTGCTCGACGGCCTCGTCCGCGCCGGGCGCGCGCGGCGCCGTGTCGTTCGAGTAGTCGAGCTGCGGGTAGAGCTTATCGGGGTCAACCTCGACGCCGACGAGTCTGGCCGAAGTCTTGAACTGCGCCTCGCCGAAGTCCTTCGCGGGGATGCGCGCCCTGACGGGAAGGCGCTCGCCCGTCTCGGTCACGCCGACGACCGTCACGTCCACGTCGAAGGAGCCGAGGTTGCGGAGCGCCGAGACCCAGCCGCCCGCGCGCTGCTGCGGCAGGCCGACGAGCAGGTCGGTGTCGGTCGGCTGGTCGAAGAGTGATGACAGCAGGGCCGTCGTCGTCGCCCCGCCCGCCTCCGCGAGCTTGGCGCGCAGGGTGGCGAGCGAAAGGCCCGCGCCGCCCGGCGCGAGCTGGCCGCGCAGCACGCCGAGGAAGGCGTCGCGCCCGACCGAGCTCATGACGAGGTTCCAGACGAGCGCGCCCTTGTTCGTCGTCGAGTTGAAGTAGGTGTCGAAGGCGGGCGTTAACTGACCGAGCGGCGGGTCGCGCCGCGCGACGGGCGAGTAGAGCAGCGCCAGCCTCATCCGCTCGGCGTCGGCGACGGGCTTTCCGAACAGCTTCTCGACGGCGAGCGTGGCGAGGAAGCGCGGCAGGCCCTCGCGCACGGCGCCCGCGCCCTCGCCCGAGACGCCGGCCGCGCCGCCCACCCAGAGGCGCGCGACCGTGTCGGCCACCTGAATCGCCGTCACCGAATCGACCTTCGGGCGGCGGAAGACGGCGTGGTCGAGCAGGAGCGTTCCGCCCATCTCGAAGCCTGCGCCGCGGCGCACGCCGACCAGACGCACGGGCGAGTCGGGCGCCGGCCCGAGCAGGCCCGCGTAGAAGGTGCGCGCGGCGGCCGCGAGTTGTATCAAAGTCTCGGCCTGCTTCCTCTCCTCGGCGCTCGCGCCCGCGTGCAGGAGGGCGCTGATGCCGCGCGCCTCGCCCGCGCCCTCGACCGCCTCCCAACGCCCCGTCAGGAAGAAGGGCTGCGAGTTGAGCGCATGCTCGAAGGCGGGGCCGGAAGCCTTGCCGGCCGAGACGACCTGCTCGCCCGCGGCGCTGCCGCCGACCGTGAGCCTGACCGGCGCGAAGTCGGAGCCGCGCGGCGAGACGGGCGAGTTCGGCGTCGGATACCAGAAAGAGAGCGGGAGGAATTGCAGCCCCTCGGGCGAGATGGAGGCCAGGCCCGAGTTCTCCGTCACGGGCATCCGGTATTGAATGACGACCTGGAGCTGCCCGCCCGGCGGCACTTCCGAAGGCAGCGAGAGCGGGACTAGCTGGAGCTTCGTCCGCGCCTCCGTGCGCGAGGTGAAGCGCGCGGGCGAGCCGGCGGCGGTCGCCGACTCGACGACGACCGAAGGGCTCACGCGCGCCGTGAAGGTGCGCCCGCCGCCCGACCCGACGTTGCGCGCCGTGATGGTGGCCCGCGCCTTGAGCGCACGCTCCTGCCCTCCGCCGCCCGAGGGTTCGACGGCCACGTCGTACTGCAAGACCTGCCACGCGGCCCCGGCCTCGGCCGGCTGCTGCGCGCGCGCCGGGGCGGGCAGGAGGAGGAGGAACAGGGAGACGAGAAGAAGTTTCTGGCGGTTGATGTTCATCTGTCATGTGCCCGCGGAAGAGGCCGCGGGGTTTCCTTCGGCGCGCGCGCCGACGAGGTCGTGGAGGGCGCGCAGCATCTTGAGGAGCGCGGCCATGCGCCCGAGCGGCAGCGCGTTGGGGCCGTCCGAGAGTGCGCGCTCGGGCGCCTCGTGGACCTCCATGAAGACGGCGTCCACTCCGCAGGCGACCCCGGCGCGCGCGAGTGGTTCGATGAACTCCGACTGCCCGCCCGTTGCACTCCCCAGGCCGCCCGGCAGTTGCAGGCTGTGCGTCACGTCGAAGACGACGGGCGCGCCGAAGCTGCGCATGATGGGGAACGAGCGCATGTCCACGACGAGGTTGTTGTAGCCGAAGGTGTAGCCGCGCTCGGTCAGGAGGAGGCGTTCGCAGCCGGCGGCGCGGGCCTTCTCGACGATGTTGCGCGCGTCGTGGGGCGCGAGGAACTGGCCCTTTTTGACGTTGACGGCGCGGCCCGTGCGGCAGGCGGCGACGATGAGGTCGGTCTGGCGGCAGAGGAAGGCGGGGATTTGAAGCACGTCGGCCACTTCGGCCGCCGCCTCGACCTGCGCGGTGTCGTGAACGTCGGTCAGGACGGGGAGGCCCGTCTCCCCCCTGACGGCGCGCAGGGCTTCGAGTCCGGCTCCCATGCCGGGGCCGCGGTAGGAGGCGCCGGAGGAGCGGTTGGCCTTGTCGTAGGAAGCCTTGAAGACGTAGTCGAGGCCGGCGTCCTGCGCGCGCTTCTGGCACTCCCTCGCCATGAAGAGGACGTGCTCGCGCGACTCGACGACGCACGGGCCGGCGATGAGCGTCAGCCCCCCGCCGCCGAACGTGGCGCCGCCGACGCGGAAGGGTTTGATGTTCGGTTGCTCTTGCATTTCACTCACGGTCTTTAATTGTTTGTCACGCCGCGCTCGACCTTCCGGCGCAAGTCCCTCACCGAGTTCTCGGCCGCGCGCCGGTTCGGGTCGTCGCGCGGGGCCTGTTCGAGAAATTTTTCGTACTCCTCAATCGCCGCGGGCAGCCGCGCCGTCCTCTCGTAGAGGAGGGCGAGGTTGTAGTGCGCGTAGGGGAAGCCTCCCTCGCGCGTGTCGGCCGCCGCGCGGAAGGCTGTC
>DATHBF010000514.1:0-22595 GCA_035296285.1 Pyrinomonadaceae bacterium
CCCTTTCCCTTTAAGACACGCGCCGCACTCTTCACTTCACGTCCGAATGTCGCCTCCGGTTGCAACACCCATACCGCTCCCCCTTCACGGGCCGAACGAAGCAAAGCGCGGCAATAACGCACATGAGTCGCGCCGGCAGGCTTCCCGCCCACGGACAATTTTGTTCCGAGACGGCTCCGACGCTTCAATTATGTCGCCGGGTAATCCCCTTCGCGCCTATGCGCCCTGGCGTGAGCTGCTTATTAAAGGGCGAAGGCCCGAAGGAAAATTAAGCAGAAGCGAAGTGGATGAGGTGGATGACGTTTATGTCGCGGCGTCGGGCGGTAGCGACGAAACTGTCGCCGCGCGGGGTTGATTTATAGGCCGCTAAAAATAATCAATTATACAAACCGGCGTTCAGGCTGTAGCATCCGGCGCACAGTGATGAGAACTCTCCGCGCCGGCCGCGCCGGCCCCGTGCGGCTGCTACTTTGAACGGAAACGTCATGCGGGCCATCAACAGGACGAGGTTGATGGCCCTTTTTTATCCCGCCGACCGCAAGCGATTAACGCCCGAGTGCGATGAGCAGAGACGGCTTGCAACCTTCCGACCCCGACCCGGACGGCGCCGCCCGCAGGAGCGGCACCGAGCGCCCCCGCGCCCGCGACTGGGCGCACGACGAGACAGAGCGCGACGCCTGCGCCATCATCGCCAACGTCAAGAAGGACGGCCGCGCCTCGCACGGCAACATCGCCGCCCGCGCCAATCTTAAAGGCTTCGCCTTCGAGTATCAGACTTCCGGCCGCGGCCTCGTCCTCGGCGACCCCGGCCCCTGGCTCTGCTCCGGCATGACGGGCGGGGTCGTCCACCTCCTGACCGACGAAGAGTTGGGCCTCGACGCGCCCGCGCTCCGCCGCCGCCTCGCCACCGGCGCGCAGGTCCGCATCGAGCCGGTCGCGGATGCGGACGAAGCAAACTTGCGCGAACTGCTCGGCCACTACGCCGCCGCGCTCGCCGAGAGCCAGCAGCAGACGGAAGCCGAAGAGGTCGCGCGCCTCGCAGAACGATGGCAGGAACGCTTCGTCAAAGTGGTCCCCGGAAAATAATCCTATGCTCGCACAGCAACATGTCACCAGGCCCAATCCGGCGCCGCCCGCCGGCGCGTGCGAGACTTTGCCGCGCGGCGCCGAAGTCCTGATCGAAGCCCTTCTGCACGAAGGCGTGGAGACCATCTTCGGCTACCCGGGCGGGGCCGTGCTACACATCTACGACGAGCTCTGGCGCTACCGCGACCGCGTCACGCACTACCTCGTCCGCCACGAGCAGGGCGCGGTCCACATGGCCGAGGGCTACGCGCGCTCGACGGGACGCACGGGCGTCGTCCTCGTCACCTCCGGCCCCGGCGCGACCAACGCCGTCACCGGCATCGCCAACGCCTACATGGATTCCACGCCGCTCGTCGTCATCACGGGCCAGGTGCCGCTCCCGCTCATCGGCACCGACGCCTTCCAGGAGGTGGACACGGTCGGCATCACGCGCCCCTGCGTCAAACACAACTACCTCGTCCGCGACGTTTCGCAGCTCGCCGGCATCGTCCACGAGGCTTTCTTCCTCGCGCGCACCGGCCGCCCCGGCCCCGTCGTCATAGACATCCCCAAAGACGTGACGGCCGCGCGCTGCCCCTTCTCGCGCCTCGACCACATCGTCTTCCCCTGCGCCGAGCGGCGCGACGCGCCCGACCCGCGAGCCGTCGGCGAAGCGGCGGGCCAGATACTCTCGGCCGAGCGCCCCGTGCTCTACACGGGCGGCGGCATCGCCAACTCGGGCGCGTCCGGTGAGCTTCTGGCCTTCGCGGAAGAATTAAACCTGCCGGTGACGCCGACGCTGATGGGCCTCGGCGGCTTCCCCTCGGCCCACCCGCTCTGTTTGGGCATGCTCGGGATGCACGGCACTTACGCCGCCAACATGGCCGTCGCCGAGAGCGACCTGCTCGTCGCCGTCGGCGTCCGCTTCGACGACCGCGTGACGGGCAAGCTCGCCACCTTCGCCCCCCGCGCGCGCATCGTCCACATAGACATCGACCCCGCCAACATCGGCAAGAACGTCGCGCCCACGCTCTCGCTCGCCGCCGACGCGCGCGAAGCCCTCGCCGCACTGCGCGCCGAGGTCGCCGCACGAAAGACGGAAGTCGAGGCGGGCGCCGCGAGGCGCGAAGAGTGGTGGGAGCGCCTGCGCTCGTGGAGGCTCGAACAGCCTTTGCGCTACGACGGCTCGGCCGAGCAGATCAAGCCGCAGTCGGTCATCCGCGAGCTGCACCGGCTGACGCACGGCGAGGCCGTCGTCGTCACCGACGTGGGACAGCACCAGATGTGGGCCGCCCAGTTCTACCCCTACTCGCGCGCCCGCCAGCTCGTCACGAGCGGGGGCTTAGGCACGATGGGCTTCGGGCTGCCGGCGGCGGTCGGCGCGCAGCTGGCGCTGCCCGGCCGGCAGGTCGTCGCGGTCGTCGGCGACGGCGGCTTCCAGATGACGAACCAGGAGCTTGCGACCGCCGTGCAGTACGGCATTCCGGTCAAAATCCTCGTCATGAACAACGGCTACCTCGGCATGGTCCGCCAGTGGCAGGAGATGTTCTACGACCGCGCCTACTCCGAAGTGGACATCTCGGTCGCGCCCGACTTCGTCAAGCTGGCCGAAGCCTACGGCGCCGCCGGCTTCCGCGCCACGCGCCCCGACGAGCTGAGTGAAGTGCTCGCGGCCGGCCTCGCACACAGCGGCCCCGCCGTCATCGAGGTCGTCGTCTCCAAGGAGGAGAACGTCTTCCCCATCGTCCCCGCGGGCGCCAACTCGACCGACATGATAGTCCAGCCCGGGTAAGCTCATGCGTCACACGCTGTCAATCATCGTCTCAGACCAGCCGGGCGAGCTGTCGCGCATCGTCGGGCTGTTCAGCGCGCGGGGCTTCAACATCGAGACCATCTCGGTCGGCGGGACGCTGGACCCGCGCTGGTCGCGCGTGACGATTGTGACGACGGGCGACGACCGCACCATCGAGCAGATAGTGAAACAGTGTGAGCGCCTCGCACGCGTCAGCCACGTCCGCGACGTGACCAGCCAGCCGCACATCGAGCGCGAGATGGCGCTGATTGATGTCTCGGCCCCGGCCGTCGCCGCGCGCCAGGAGGTCTTAAGTCTGGTCTCGGTCTTCCGCGCCAAGGTCGTTGACATCTCGCACACGCGCATGATCATCGAGGCCAGCGGCAACCGCGAGAAGGTCGAAGCCTTCGTCGAAATGCTCCGCCCCTTAGGCATCAACGACCTGACGCGGAGCGGCTACATCGCCATCAACCGACTTTCGGAAGGTGAAGAGATCGTCGGCAATAAGGAATGAAAGGATTGAAGAGATGAAAGTCTATTACGACAAGGACGCGGACCTGAACGCCCTGCGCGAGCGGCGCGTCGCCGTCATCGGTTACGGGAGCCAGGGCTTCGCGCAGTCGAACAACCTGAAAGATTCGGGGATTGACGTGACGGTCGGCCTCAAGCCCGACAGCCCCTCGCGCCCGAAGGCCGAGGCGGCGGGCCTGCGCGTGCTGCCCGTCGGGCGGGCGGCGGCCGAGGCCGACGTGGTCATGATGCTCGTCCCCGACGAGCAGGCGCCGGACGTGTACGCGCGCCACGTCGCCGAGTCCATGACGCCGGGCAAGTACCTCGCCTTCTCGCACGGCTTCTCCGTCCACTACGGCTTCATCAAGCCGCCCGAGGACGTGGGCGTCTTCATGGTCGCGCCGAAAGGCCCCGGCCACCTCGTCCGCCGCGAGTACGAGCGCGGCGCGGGCGTGCCCTGCCTGCTCGCGGTGCATCAAGACCCCTCGGGCGACGCGAAGGAGCTGGGCCTCGCCTACGCCTCGGCCATCGGCGGCGGCCGGGCCGGCGTCATCGAGACCAGCTTCCGCGAGGAGACCGAGACCGACCTCTTCGGCGAGCAGGCCGTCCTGTGCGGCGGCCTGACCTCGCTGATCAAGGCCGGCTTCGACACGCTCGTCGAGGCGGGCTACGCGCCCGAGATGGCCTACTTCGAGTGCCTGCACGAGATGAAGCTCATCGTGGACCTGCTCTACGAGGGCGGCATCACCGAGATGCGCTACTCCATCTCGAACACCGCGCAGTACGGCGACATGACGCGCGGCCCCTCGGTCGTCAACGACGAGACGCGGCGGCGCATGAGGGCGGTGCTGGCCGAAGTCCAGTCCGGCGCCTTTGCCCGCGAGTGGATGAAGGAGAACCGCAACGGCAAGGAACGCTTCCGCCAGCTCGAACAGAAGACCTCCGAACACAAGATCGAGCAGGTCGGCCGCCAGCTCCGCGAGATGATGCCCTGGCTCGGCAAGGAGCGCCTGGTAGACAGGGCGAAGAACTGAATGGCCTTCAACCTCAGAAGTAAGGCCGTCACGCAGGGCGTCGAGCGGACGCCGAACCGCGCGATGCTGCGCGCCGTCGGCTTCGGCGACGAGGACTTCGTGAAGCCCATCGTCGGCGTGGCGAACGGCTACAGCACGATCACGCCGTGCAACGCGGGCTTGAACGCGCTGGCCGGGCGCGCGGTCGAGGCGCTTCGCCGCGCCGGCACGATGCCGCAGACCTTCGGCACCATCACTGTCAGCGACGGCATCTCGATGGGCACCGAGGGCATGAAGTATTCCCTCGTCTCGCGCGAGGTCATCGCGGATTCAATCGAGACCGTCTGCCAGGGCCAAAGTCTGGACGGCGTGCTCGCCATCGGCGGCTGCGACAAGAACATGCCGGGCGCGCTCATCGCCATCGCGCGCATGAACATCCCGGCCGTCTTCGTCTACGGCGGCACCATCAAGGCCGGCCACTACCGCGGCGAGGACTTGACCGTCGTCAGCGCCTTCGAGGCCGTCGGCAGCTTCTGCGCCGGCCGCATCAAAGAGGCGGACCTGCTCGAAGTCGAGCGCCGCGCCTGCCCCGGCGCTGGCTCCTGCGGCGGCATGTACACGGCCAACACGATGTCGTCGGCCGTCGAAGCCCTCGGCCTGAGCCTGCCTTACTCTTCCACGATGGCCGCCGAGGACGACGAGAAGGCCGAGAGCGCCGCCCGCTCGGCCGAAGTCCTGGCCGAAGCCGTGCGCCGTCAAATCCTTCCTTCGCACCTCCTCACGCGGAAGGCTTTCGAGAACGCCGTCGCGGTCGTGATGGCCGTCGGCGGCTCGACGAACGCCGTGCTCCACCTGCTCGCCGTCGCGCACGCCGCCCGCGTCCCGCTCGCGCTCGAAGACTTCGAGGAGATGAGAGGGCGCGTCCCCGTCCTTTGTGATTTGAAGCCCTCGGGCCGCTACGTCGCCACCGACCTGCACAAGTCCGGCGGCGTCCCGCAGGTGATGAAGATGCTTCTGAACGAAGGTCTGCTTCACGGCGACGCGCTGACCGTCACGGGCGAGACGGTCGCCGAAGTCCTTGAAGGCGTTCCCGACGAGCCCCGCGCGAACCAGGACGTGATACGGCCTTTCGACCGTCCGCTCTACGCGCAGGGGCACCTCGCCGTGTTGAAAGGGAATCTGGCGGCCGAGGGCGCGGTCGCCAAGATCAGCGGCGTGAAGAACCCGAAGATAAAGGGGCCGGCGCGCGTCTTCGACTCGGAAGAAGCGTGCCTCTCGTCAATCCTCGCTGGCTCGATTCGCCCCGGCGACGTACTCGTCATCCGCTACGAGGGGCCGAAGGGCGGCCCCGGCATGAGGGAAATGCTGGCGCCGACTTCGGCCATCATCGGCGCGGGCCTCGGCGACGCCGTCGGCCTCATCACGGACGGGCGCTTCTCGGGCGGCACCTACGGCATGGTCGTCGGCCACGTCGCGCCGGAGGCCGCGGCGGGCGGCGCCATCGCGCTCGTCGAAGAAGGGGATTCGATAACGATTGACGCGGAGGCGCGGCTGCTCCGTCTGGAGGTCTCGGACGAGGAGCTGGAGCGCCGCCGCGCCCTCTGGAGCCCGCCCGCGCCGCGCTACGCGCGCGGGGTGCTCGCCAAGTACGCCCGCCTCGTCTCTTCGAGCAGCCTCGGGGCCGTCACGGACAATTAAACTCGGGCGCCGGCAAGTCGTCTTGCTTTCGCAATCTGTTCGCAACCAACGGGCGGGGGCCGCCGGCTACTATGCTTTCACCAACGGGCGTTCCTTCTGAGAACGAGTGAAACTTTGGGGCAGGCCACCTCGGTGGCCGTGGGCGTCGGGCCTTGGGGGGGCCCGGCGCCCTTTCTTTTTTCCTCACCTCCAGACAGCATCAAGGCGCGGGCAGAGCGCCGGTCGAGCCGCACTGGCCGGCGGCCGTGCCTTTAGGTAAAGCGAGGGGGCCGGTCTGTATCTGGCAGAGGAAGGAGTACTGCTTCCGTGCGTTGGCGAGGCCCGTGTAGTTGCTGCCGAGCAGGCCGTAGGAGTCTTCGGTGTTGAACGCCCAGTAGGTCCAGTGGAGGTTCGAGAGGGCGAGGCCGGAGTCGTTGGCGGCCGTGCGCGCGTAGCTGCTCTGGATGAGGTTGACCATCCCCGTGAACCACTGCCCCTGCGAGCCCGCGCCGGATGAGAGCACGTCGGCGTCGGTCTTCCCCGTGCCGAACTCCCCGACCCAGACGGGCGCCTGCGTGTAGGCAGTGTGCCCCGTGTTGCCCCAGGGGTAAGGCGTCCCGTTGGGGCCGACGGGGTTGACGCCGCCCGGCAGGTTCAGGTGCGCCCAGAACTTCTTCCAAACGTCCGCGAGACTCGAAGACGAACAGCCGCTGCGGTAGCAGGTCGAGGCGTTGAACCAGCCCTGCCTGTAGAGCGTGGGGCCGTAGTCGTGCGCCGAGTAGACGACCTGATTGCTGACGGCCGGGCCGAGGCCGGAGGCGCTGCCGCCCGCGTTTAAGAGGACGGGCGCGCCGGGGTTGCGCGCGTTGCCGTTGACGCCGAGCAGGTTGCCGCCGTTCCAGTACCAGTCGTAGGGGCCGGCGGCGGGCGTCCCCGTCGCGGCCGGCGTGGTGCTGATGCCTTCGACGAAGATGAGCGGGTAGTCCCAGCCGCGGCGCAGCGCCTCGCCCAGAATCGTGTCCCCGGCGCGCTCGGCCGCGAGTCGCCAGTCGTGGCAGGTGGACGAGGCGACGCAGGCCGGCGCGAACGGGTTCGGGTTGGGATTGGAAGCCGGCGAGATGCCGTCGCCCGTCCCCCACGTCGCGCCGTCGAGGTAAGGCTTGCGCGAGGGCGTGTGCGGCTCGTTGCGCAGGTCGTAGCCGAGGACGGTCGGGTAGCCGTCGGAGGCGTAATAGAAGGCGGTCAGCGTGTCCGCCCCTCCCAAAGTCTGCGGGACGCCGTGCGCCCACTCCTGCACGCTCACCCAGTCGCGTATCCATGCCTGCTCGCTGTAGCCGGAGGTGTACCAGAGGCCGTTCTCCTGCGCGGAGTTGCCGGCCGTCGAGCGGTGGTTGACGAGGATGACGTGGAGCCCCTGGGAGCCGGCGTAGTTGACGATGAGGGCGAGGATGTCGCGGGCGCGCTTGCCCTTGCACTCCCCGCAGGCGCTTATCTGGTTCGAGCCGGGGAAGGGGTTCGTCTCCCACATCGCGTTGGAGTAGGGGATGCGGATGGTGTTGTAGCCGTACTGCTTTATCTGGTCAACGATCGTCTTGTAGTCCTTCGTCCACATGCCGTGGGCGACGCTGTCGCGCGTCTCGAAGCCGTACCAGTTGACGCCGGAGATGGTGAACTGGCCGCCGGAAGGGTTGACGATGCTGGTCCCGCTCGTCCGCCAGCCCGCGGCGCCGGCCGACGCGGCGGCGGCGAGGAGCAGGCAGAGGGCGGCCAAAAATCTTCTGATGTCGATGAACGGTCGCGGTGTCGGCATAAGCTACCTCCTGTGTGTGTTCTGGAGAAGGCGGAAGAGTGAGGTCGCGCGAGTATTGTTGCCGCCGCGGGCGAAGTCAACAAAAATTTATCGGCGACAAAGAATCGTTAATGTCCCGCGCGAGGGCCGGCGCGGCCGCGTGTGGTAACATCCTTCGCATACCAATAGCCAGATTTACGTAAAGGGCCTCAAGGCCCGCGGGAGAGGTATGGGGAAGGGTTCAAGGATTACGGCCGGCCTTCTGGTCGCACTCGGGGCTTTGACGTTCGCGGCCGTCGCGGCGTGCGCGCAGCAGCGGGCCGGGCAGCCGCAGGGTAAGCAGGGAACCGGGAAAGCCAGGCAGGGCGGCGTGCTGGTCGGGCAGGGCGCGATGGGCGACTGGACGACGGACGCGCCGGGCGTGAGGCGGCGCATCACGACGGCCGATCTGCCGAAGCCTTACGAGACGCGCTCCGTTGACCAGGGTCCGCGGCTCGTGCCGAGGCCCGAGGGCGCGTGGCCGCAGGTGCCGGCCGGCTTCAAGGTCGAGGAGTTCGCCGCGGGGCTGCAACGCCCGAGGCTGATACGCACGGCGCCGAACGGCGACCTCTTCGTCGCGGAGAGCTACTCCGGCCGCGTCAGGGTCTTAAGGGCGGGGAAGGAGCCGGGCAGGGCCGAAGTCAACGAAGTCTTCGCCGCCGACCTGGCGCGGCCCTTCGGCATCGCCTTCTACCCGCACGGCCCCGACCCGCAGTACGTCTACGTCGCCAACACGGGCTCCGTCGTCCGCTTCCCCTACCGCAACGGCGACCTCAAGGCGCGCGCGCCCGCCGAAGTCGTCGTCCCCGACATCCCCGGCGGCGGCCAGCTCCGCGGCGGCGGCCACTGGACGCGCGACATCGCCTTCACGCGCGACGGCAGGAAGATGTTCGTCTCCGTCGGCTCGCTAACTAACGTCTGGGAGCGGCCCGACGACAAGGAGGAGCGGCGCGCGGACATCCTCGAATACAACCCCGACGGCACGGGCTTTCGCGTCTACGCCTACGGCATCCGCAACGCCGTCGGTATCGCCGTCCACCCCGAGACGGGCGAGCTTTGGGCCTCCGTTAACGAGCGCGACGGGCTCGGCGACGACCTCGTGCCCGACTACATCACGCGCGTCCGCGAGGGCGGCTTCTACGGCTGGCCCTGGTATTACCTCGGGCCGAATCAGGACCCGCGCCACCCCGGCGCCCGCCCCGATCTGCGCGACAAGGTCATCGTCCCCGACGTGCTCATACAGTCGCACTCGGCCTCGCTCCAGATGGAGTTCTACACGGGCCGGCAGTTCCCGCAGGGCTACGCCGGCCACGCCTTCGCCGCCGAGCACGGCTCCTGGAACCGCGCCAGGCGGACCGGCTACAAGGTCATCCGCGTCCCCGTCAACCGCGGCGTGCCGACGGGCGAATACGAAGACTTCATGACCGGCTTCGTCACGCCGGCCGGCGACGTGTGGGGCCGCCCCGTCGGCGTGACGGTGGCCAAAGACGGCTCGCTGATCGTGACCGACGACGGCTCGAACTCCGTCTGGCGCGTCTCATACACGGGCAAGTAACAAGGGACCGAACAAGGTAAGGGGGAATTTTTATGCTACCGACACGCGGATACGCGACGCAGGGGCCGACATCCAACCTGGAGCCGTTCAACTTCGAGCGGCGCGAGCCGGGGCCGGCCGACGTGCTCATCGAAATCCAATACTGCGGCGTCTGCCACTCAGACATCCATCAGGCCCGCAACGAGTGGGCCAACTCCATCTACCCGATGGTGCCGGGCCACGAGATAGTCGGGCGCGTGGCGCGCGTCGGCCCGTCGGTCACGAAGTTTAAGGAAGGCGACCTCGCGGGCGTCGGCTGCTTCGTCGACTCCTGCCGCCGCTGCCGCAACTGCTCGGACAGCGAGGAGCAGTACTGCGAGAACCACCTCGTCGCCACCTACAACGGCACCGAGACGGACGAGAAGACGCCGACCTTCGGCGGCTACTCCTCGCAGATTGTCGTGGACGAGGCTTACACGCTGAAAATCCCCTCGGCCATCGCGCCCGAGCGCGCCGCGCCGCTGCTCTGCGCCGGCATCACGACCTACGCGCCCCTGCGCCGCTTCAAGGTCGGAGAAGGGCAGCGGGTCGGCGTCGTCGGACTCGGCGGCCTGGGCCACATGGGCGTCAAACTCGCCGCCTCGATGGGCGCGCGCGTGACGGTCTTCAGCACGTCGCCGTCGAAGGAGAAGGACGCGCGCGACCTCGGCGCGCACGACTTCGTCGTCACGCGCGACCCGCAGAAGCTTGAGGCGCTGGCCGGCCAGTATGACTTCATCCTCGACTGCGTCTCGGCCCAGCACGACATCAACCTCTATCTCAACCTCCTGCGGCGCGAGGGCGCGCTGGCGCTCGTCGGCCTGCCCGAAAAGCCGATGGAGG
Source organism: Pyrinomonadaceae bacterium (assembly GCA_035296285.1). Classification (GTDB taxonomy): domain Bacteria; phylum Acidobacteriota; class Blastocatellia; order Pyrinomonadales; family Pyrinomonadaceae; genus QHXN01. Next base: position 10,302 of record DATHBF010000514.1, read on the forward strand.
TCGGCGCCTTCTCTCTCATCACGAACGGCCGCGTCCTCGCCGGCTCGATGATCGGCGGCATCCGCGAGTCGCAGGAGATGCTCGACTACTGCGCCGAGCGCGGGATAGCCTCCGATGTCGAAGTCATCCCCATCCAGCAGATAGAAGAGGCTTACGAGCGCACCATCCGCGGCGACGTGCGCTACCGCTTCGTCATCGACATGAAATCTCTCTAAAAGAGGCTGTGCGGAAACCGGGCCGGCGTAAATTCCCCGGCCCGGCCCGCGCCATCTCACCCGCCTGAAATTCTCCAATAGGTACGACCAATTTAATGATTCCGCTTTAGTTGTTTGCCGAACCTGCGGCTAACAACTGTGGGCGTCACCCCTCCGCGTCCTCGTAAATGGATGAGTTAAAAAGGAAAAGTTTTATTTCCCGGCTAGGCAGCCGGCTTGACTTGCAAAACATCCTACAGTATAAGAACTTCCGTTGGTGAGACCAATTTGCGCGAGAGATTGTCGGTCCGGATGACCAATGAGCCTGCCTGAATTGTCTTAAATGGTCTTCTGCCGCCGGCGCCTAAACCCCACGACACCCTTTAAATCCTTAGAAACTGAGTGATGAAAAACCTTAGAAAACCTCTGCTCGCCCTCGCCCTGCTCGCCGCCGTCGCGGCGCTGCTGCCGCTCGTTGCCGGCGCCGCCGTCCTCGTCAAAGACACCTTCGCCGACGGCAACAGCACGGTCCAGAATCTGGCGAACAACTCAATTAGGATATTTAAGGGCCGTGCGGCGACGACGCGCACCGACGCCGTCGGCTCCGTCACCTTCGACATGACGGCGACCGGCTCGAACTCGGAAGCCTTCTGGGGTTACTTCACCAACCCGGGCGCGCCCGTCCAACTCGCCGTCGGCGACAAGCTCTCCGTCTCGGGCACCTTCAGCCTGACGGGCTTCGTCGGCGGCGGGCAGGACATCCGCTTCGGCGTCTTCAACAGCCTCGGCACGCGCAACGCCAACGACCTGACCGGCGGCCAGAACGACGCGACGTTTGCCGGCGACCCCGGCTACGCGCTCGGCTTCTTCCCGAGCGGCACGGGCTCGCCCTTCGTCCTCTACCGCCGCACGAACCTGAACGTCAACAACGTCTTCAACACCTTCGGCGACTTCACGGCCATCAGCCCCGGCGCCGGCGCCACCGCCCGGCAGACCCTCGCCAACGGCACGCCCTACACGCTCACCTACACCATCGAGCGCCTGTCGGCCAACGACTCGAAGATTTCCGTCGCGGTCACGGGCGCGGGGCTCAACAACCTCAACTTCACGGCGACCGAGTCGAGCACGACGCCGAACACGGCCTTCGACTACTTCGCCTTCCGCGTCGGCGGGGCCAGCTTCGCGCAGAAGGTCGCTTTCACGGACTGGACGGTTGACTACACGCCGTCGCTGCCCGTCATCACCTCGCAGCCGCAGCCCTCGAACCTGACCGTGCAGGTCGGCAGCAACGTCACGACCTCGGTCGCCGCCACCGGCAACTCGCTCTCCTACCAGTGGAGGAAGGACGGCGCCCCCGTCGCGGGCAACCCTTCGGCCTCGACGCAGACGCTCAACCTGACGAACGTCCAGCTCTCCGACGCCGGCAGCTACACGGCCGTCGTCTCGAGGATGCAGGCCGCCTCGTTCGCGCCCTCGAACTTCGCCTCGAACGTGGACGTTGACGCCCCGCTCTACATTAACTTCAATCAGGCGCCGAAGGCCGGCACTGCGGGACGCCTGCGAGTCTTCAAGGAGGACGGCACGCTCGTCGACACGATTGACATGGGCGTCGCCACGCAGCAGCGCACGAACGGCTCGGTCACGTTCAACTACCGCCCCGTCATCGTCACGGGCAACACGGCGGCCGTCTACCTCCACCAGAAGCTCGCCTACGGCCAGAGCTACTACGTGACGATGGAGCCCGGCGTTATCACCGACGCCGTCGGCGCGCCCTTCGGCGGCGTCTCGGACTCAGCGGTCTGGAACTTCTCGACCAAGACGAGCGGCCCGGCCGCGGGCGCGAGCGCGCTGACCGTCGCCGCCGACGGCACCGGCGACTTCGCCACCGTCCAGGGCGCCGTGGACTTCGTCCCCGTGAACAACACGAAGCGCGTCGTCATCCTCGTCAGGAAGGGCACCTACACCGAGATCGTCTACGTCCAGTCCAACAAGCCCTTCATCACCGTCCGCGGCGAGGACCGCAACGCGAGCGTCATCCAGTACGCCAACAACAACAACTTCAACCCGACCTCGACGACGCACCGCGCCGCGTTCGGCGTGGACGCCGCCGACTTCACGTTAGAGAACATCACCCTGCGCAACACCACCCCGCAGGGCGGCTCGCAGGCCGAGGCGTTCCGCGGCAACAACAACCGCATCGTCCTAAACCGTGTCAGCCTCTACAGCTACCAGGACACCCTGCTCTTACAGGGCCAGTCGAACGCGGGCGGCTTCATCACCGACAGCTACATCGAGGGCGACGTGGATTTCATGTGGGGCTCGGGCGCGGTCTTCTTCCAGAACTCCGAGCTCAAGCAGCTCCGCACCGACGGCTTCTTCACGCAGATTCGCAACGGCGCGGGCCGCAACGGCTACGTCTACGTCAACTGCAAGTTCACGCGCGGCGCGGGCGTCGGCACCTCCTACCTGACGCGCATCGACCCGGACGACTTCCCCTTCAGCCAGGTCGTCGTCATCAACTCGCAGATGGACGGCATCCGCCCCGACCCCTGGCGCTTCGACAACCCGACCAGCGCCGTCACGGCCGCCAACTACCCCAACATCCGCTTCTGGGAGTACAACTCGCGCGACCTGAACGGCAACCCGGTTGACGTGAGCCAGCGCCACCCCATCTCGCGCCAGCTCACCGCCGCCGAGGCCGCGCAGTGGAGCGACCCGGCCTTCGTCCTCGGCAACTGGGCTCCGCAAACGAAGCTGACGGCCGCCGTCACGCTCTCGAACCTCGCGCAGAACTCGACGGGCTCGCCCGCCGCCGTCGCGGTCACGACCGAGCCCGCGGGCCTGCCCGTCACCGTCACCTACAACAACAGCCCCGTTCCGCCCTCGGCCATCGGCTCTTACGCGGTCGTCGCCGCCGTCAACCACCCCGACTACCAGGGCACGGCGACGGGGACGCTCGTCGTTGACCGCACGCCCGTCGCCGTCACGCTCACGAACCTCGCGCACACCTTCGACGGCACGCCGAAGGCCGCGACCGCGAAGACGACGCCCGCCGGCCCGGCCGTCGCCGTCACCTACAACGGCTCGGCCACGCCGCCCTCGGCCGCCGGCACCTACTCGGTCGTCGCCACCGTCAACGACCCCAACTACCGCGGCGGCACCTCCGCCACGATGACCATCTACGCGCCCGGCGCGCAGCCCCTCGCGGCCTTCCCCGGCGCCGAGGGCGCGGGCGCGAACTCGAAGGGCGGACGCGGCGGCGACGTGTACCACGTCACGAACCTCAACGACTCCGGCGCCGGCTCCCTGCGCGAAGGCATCCGCACGGCGGCGGGGCCGCGCACCATCGTCTTCGACGTGGCGGGCACCATCAACCTCGTCACGCGCCTGAACATCAACAAGTCTTTCCTGACCATCGCGGGCCAGACGGCGCCGGGCGACGGCGTCACGCTCGCCGGCCACTCGGCCGTCATCACCGGCAACAACATCGTCATCCGCTACCTGCGCTTCCGCATGGGCGACCTGAACTGCCCGGCCGTGCAGGACGACGCCGTCTGGGTGGACAAGTCAACGGACGTGGTCCTCGACCACGTCTCGGCCTCCTGGAGCGTTGACGAGACGCTGTCCGTCACCGAGTCGAACCGCGTCACCGTCCAGTGGTCCTTCATCACGGAGAGCATGAAGAACTCGTGCCACGAGAAGGGCGCGCACGGCTACGGCTCGCTCATCCGCTACGGCACGGGGCAGGTCACGTACCACCACAACCTCTACGCGCACCACGACAGCCGCAACCCGCGCGTCGGCGACAACATCGGGCTCGACTTCGTCAACAACGTCATCTACGACTGGGGCGGCGAGGCCAGCTACAGCGGCCCCGACTCCGAGGGCAGCCCCCGCGTCAACTACGTCGGCAACTACCTCGTCGCCGGCCCGATGACGACCTCCTCCAAGCTCCGCGCCTTCAGCGGCGGCGGCGCGGGCACGACCATCTACCAGTCGAACAACCTCCTCGACGGCGACAAGGACGGCGCGCGCGACGGCGCCGACAACGGCTGGGCGATGTTCATCAACTCCTACACGAAGCGCGAGCCCGCCCGCTTCGACTTCGCGCAGGTCACGACGCACGACGCCGCGACCGCCTACGACCTGGTCCTCAAGACCGCCGGCCACTCGCTCAAGCGCGACCCGGTGGACGAGCGCGTCGTCGGCGAGGTGAAGTCGGAGACCGGCGGCCACATCAACTCGCAGAACGAGGTGGGCGGCTACCCCGTGCTCAACACGGGCGCGGCGCAGACCGACTCGGACGGCGACGGCATCCCCGACGTGTGGGAGACCAGCCACGGCCTGAACCCGACCGACGCGACGGACGGCCGCGCCGTCGCCGCGGGCGGCTACACGAACCTTGAGCTTTACCTCAACGACCTCGTGCCCGCGCCCGGCTCCGACCCGACGGCCGACACGGTCGCGCCCGTCACGGCCGCCGCGCTCTCCCGGGAGCCCAACGCGGAGGGCTGGCACAACGCCGACGTGACCGTCACGCTCGCCGCCGCCGACAACGCCGGGGGCTCGGGCCTGCACGAGATCATCTACAGCGTCAACGGCGCGACCCACCACGTTCACGGGACGCCCGCCGGCATCCCCGTCAACGCCGAAGGCGCGACCGTCATCACCTTCTACGCGAAGGACAAGGCCGGCAACACCGAGGCGCCGCAGACCGTCACGGTCAAGCTCGACAAGACCGCGCCCGTCGTCGCCGACGTGACGCGCACGCCCGCCAACGACGCCGGCTGGAACAACGCGGATGTCCTTGCGGGCTACACCGCCTCGGACTCCCTCTCCGGCCTCGGCTCGCCCGCGCAGGGCGGCCACACCTTCACGGCCGAGGGCGCGGGCCAGTCCCACACCTTCACGGTCGAAGACCTCGCCGGCAACGTGGCCTCGGCTTCAATCGCCGATGTCAACATAGACAAGACGGCACCCGCCTTGAGCGCCGCGCGCCAGACGCCGGCCAACGCGAACGGCTGGAATAACGCGGACGTGACCGTCGGCTACACGGCGGCGGACGCGGGCTCCGGCCTCGCCACGCCCGCCGCCGCGCAGCACACGTTCACCGCCGAGGGCGCCGACCAGTCGCAGACCTTCACGGTCGCGGACCTCGCCGGCAACACGGCTTCGGCCTCAATCGGCGGCGTCAACATAGACAAGACGCTGCCGACGCTGCCCGGCACCATCATCGCCGACCCGGCCTCGGCGGCGGGCGCGGGCGTCTCCTTCTCGCAGTTGATAGCCGACGCCCTCTCGGGTGTCGAAACGGCCTCCTGCAACCCGGCCTCGGGCGCCCTCTTCCCCGCCGGCCAGCAGACCTCGGTCGCCTGCCAGGTCACGGACAAGGCAGGTAACGTGCTCGCGGGCAGCTTCCTCGTCTACGTGGGCGCCTACGGCGTGGCGGAGGCGGCGGCGCCCTTGCAGGCGTCGGCCGACGCCCCGCCGGTGCCTCTGACCGTAGAGACGCCGACCGGGGAGAGCCTCAGCCTCGCGCTCGACTTCGGGCGGGTGGAGACGCCCGGCGTCGTCACCGTCAAGCCCATCGCCGACCCGGCACAGCTCGGCGAGACGCCGGCCGGGTTCTCCGTCTCGAACCTCGTCGCCTACGAGATTGACACGACGGCGAGGGAGAACGCGGGCGACGCGACCCCGACCTTCCGCCAGGGCGTCAGGCTCGCGTTCGACGTGCCCGGCCCCATCTCCGAGCAGGAGTTTGGCGCGCTCAGCATCCTGCACAGGGAGCAGACGGGCGTGGACGCCTCCGGCAACCCCGCCTACGGGCTGGTGGACATCACCTCCGGCCGCGCCTACGACGCCGCGACCCAGTCGGGCAAGATTTACGCCGTGACGCACTCGTTCAGCCCCTTCTACCTCGCGAAGAAGGTGGGCCTGAAGGTCGCGCCCCTCTTCGACCGCGCAAGGGATTACAACGCCGGCAGCACGGTCCCCGTCCGCCTTCAGGTGCTCGACGCCGCGACGGGCGCCAACGCCTCCTCGTCCGGCCTCGCGCTGGCGGTCAGGGGGCTGACGCCCGCAGCCGGCGGGAACCTCCTCGCCGCGAGCGACGCGGGCGGGGCCAACGCGGGCGGCCTCTTCCGCTTCGTCGGCTCGTCGGACGGCGGCTCGTACCTCTACAATCTCAGCACGAAGGGGCTCGCGCCGGGCCGCTACACGCTGAGCTTCTACGTCGGCAACGACCGCTCCTTCTTCCGCTCGATTCAGTTCGACGTGAGGTGAGCGGGCGCGGCCGAACGGCGCACGAAACGGAGGCCCCGGCGATAAACCGGGGTCTCCGTTCCGGCATCAAAGCTGGGCTCTCAGAACAGTTCGACAGGAAATCCCCGGCAGGCCGTCCCCGTATAACGTCCAACTTAATTGGTCAGACCCCTTGATGTGTCGGGCGAGAATTGGTTAGCTATAAACTTGACAAATTCTGCGCCCTGATAGAGAATGACTGCGCTCCTTTACAGGGCCGGTCGAGAATCAAGTCTTTAGGGAATCTGTGCTCGGGGCCGGCCGGCAAAGTTAATTGGTTACACCAGTGAGATAATTCGTCGCGTCTTCGCCGGGAGCCGGACGGCTCCGGGAAGGTCTCGAAAGCGACGCCCTTCATCCGCAAGAAAGAGAAAGGAATTCGAGAGATGTGTAAGTACGCATTCCGCCGCGGCGCGGCGGTCCTCGCGCTAGTCTTCGCCATGATGGTGGGCGTCAGCGCGCAGGAGTCCCGCGGCGCTCTGTCGGGCGCAGTCACCGACCCCAACGGGGCGGCGCTGCCCGGCGCGACCGTCGAGCTCAGGAACGTCGAGACCAACATCACGGCGACGGCGACGACCAACGACGAGGGCTCCTACAGCTTCCCCCTCGTCCAGCCCGGCCGCTACACGCTGTCGGTGGCGGCCCAGGGGTTCTCCAACACGACCCGCGAGGGCATCGAGATTCGCGTCTCCGAGAAGCTGACGCTGGATGTCCCGATGCAGGTGACGGGCGTCGGCGAGACGGTGACGACCATCGCCTCGGCCCCCGTCCTTGAGACGGGCTCGGTCAGCACCGGCACCGTCATTGACCAGAGGCAGATCCGCGAACTGCCCCTGATCGACGGCAGCCCGTACCAGCTCGCCACGCTCGCGCCCGGCATCAGCTACACCGGCAACCCGAGCGTCGGCTACAGCCCGACCTCGAACGGCAACCTGGCCGCCTTCCGCGCCAACGGCGCCACCGGCCCCAACCAGGTCACGCTCGACGGCTCGCCCAACTTCGCCATTGACGGCGGCGTCGGCTTCTCGCCGCCCTCCGAGGCCACGCAGGAGTTCAAGGTCGTGACCAACGCCTTCGACGCCCAGCAGGGCTACTCGGCCAGCGCGACCGTCAACACCGCCATCAAGTCGGGGACGAACGACCTGCACGGCGCGGCCTACTACTTCAACCGCGACCGCAACCGGACGGCCAACAACTTCTTCTCGAACAAGGCGGGCCAGGACCGGCCCGAGCGCACCTACCACCGCTTCGGCGGCACGCTCGGCGGCCCCATCTACCTGCCCAAGCTCTACAACGGCCGCGACCGCTCCTTCTTCTTCTTCGCCTACGAGCGGCTGAAGGACAACCAGGCCGAGCCGCAGCTCTTCACCGTGCCGACCGCGGCGTTCCGCAACGGCGACTTCTCGGCGCTGCTGAACACGACCTGCACGGCCGCCGGGAACCCCGTCTGCCCGACGCGCATCTACGACCCGCTGACCGCCCAGGCCACCGGCACCGTCACGCGCACGGCCTTCGCCGGCAACATCATCCCGACCGCCCGCCTCAACCCCGTCGCGGTCGCGTACCTGAACCTCTACCCGCTGCCGAACACCACCGGCAACGCCGACGGCACGAACAACTACTTCTCGAACCAGATTCGCCACTCGAACTACCGCTCGTGGATCACGCGCCTCGACCACAAGATTAACGACCGGAACTCGATCTACGGCAAGTACTACCACAGCTTCAACCCCGAGGACCGCAACAACTGGACGGGCACGCCGCTCACGCAAGGGTTCGAGTACCGCACCAACGACGGCGCGAGCCTCGACTGGACCTCGACGCTCTCGAACACGATGGTGCTCGACATCCGCACCAACATCAGCCGGTTCGTGCAGGAGCGCCGCCCGGCGACGGAGTTCGACCCCGCCTCGCTCGGCTTCACGCCGGCCGCGCTGGCGGCGATGAACGGCTACGACTACCTGCCGCGCTTCGACATCCGCACCCTCGACGCGCAGCGCCCCATCCGCTCGACGCTCGGCGCCAGCCGCTCGGACTACAACGGCGGCCTGCTCCGCCCCTTCTACGTCTTCTCGGTCCAGCCCTCGATGACCCAGATTCACGGCAACCACTCGTTCCGCTACGGCTACGACTACCGCGTGCTGCGCGAGAACTTCTCGACGAACGGCTACCAGGGCGGCCGCTTCTTCTTCGACGGCACCTACACCTCGGTTGACCTGACGACGACCACCAACAGCAACACCCAGACGAACGCCAACCGCAACCGTAACGTCTACGGCCGCGACCTGGCGGCGTTCCTCCTCGGCATCCCCAGCGCCTCGACCTCGCAGAGCCTGATCGACGCGACGGGCATCAACTACTCGGCCCAGTCGCAGTACCACGGGTTCTTCTTCCACGACGACTGGCGCGTCTCGCCGAAGCTGACGCTCAACCTCGGCCTGCGCTACGAGCTGGAGCTGGGCCTGACGGAGCGCTACAACCGCTTCATCCGCGGCTTCGACGCCGAGACGGCGAGCCCCGTCAACGACGCCGTGCGCGCCGCCTACACGACGGCCTACAACGCCAACCCGTCGAACTTCCTCGTCACGCCCGCCGACTTCCGCGTCACGGGCGGCGTCCAGTACGCCGGCGAAGGCAACCGCGCCCTGTGGGACTCCGACAAGAGGAACTGGCAGCCGCGCCTCGGCGCCGCCTACCAGCTCGACGACAAGACGGTGCTCCGCGCCGGCTTCGGCATCTTCATGGCGCCGTACCGCATCCTGCCCGACGACCTCCGGCAGGTCGGCTTCAACGCCCAGACGCCGTTCATCCCGACCAACAACCAGGGCCGCACCTTCATCGCCACGCTCAACAACCCGTTCCCGAACGGCCTCCAGCCGGCCTTCGGCGCGTCGCGCGGCCTGCTCACCAGCGTCGGCCAGGAGCTGGGCGCCTCCGACGCCGGCCTCGTCCCCTCCGACCGCAAGAACGCGAAGTTCAACCGCCTCATCGTCGGCTTCCAGCGCGAGCTGCCCGGCCAGTTCGTCGTCGAGGCCAACTACGTCTCGTCGTGGGGCTACGACATGCCGGTCAACCGCAACCTGAACTTCGTCCCGCGCCAGTTCCTCGCGGACCTGAGCGGGGCCACGACGCTTGCGGAGGCGACGGCGCTCGACACGGCCGCCAACACGCTGCTGTCGACCAACGTCACCAACCCGTTCCTCAACAACAGTCAGCTGACGGCCATCGGCAGCACGTTCGGCACGTCCACCACGCTCACGCGCGGCCAGTTGGCGGTGAGGTTCCCGCAGTTCACGAACGTCTGGGTGCAGGAGTACAACGGCTCGAACCGCTACAACGCGCTCCAGCTCCAGGGCATGAAGCGCTTTTCGAGCAACGCGAGCTTCAACGTCACCTACACCTACTCGAAGCTGCGCGAGCAGCTCACCTACCTCAACCCGTCCGACATCGAGCTTGAGGACCGCGTCGGCACCGACGACCGCCCGCACCGCTTCACGCTGGCCGTCGTCTACGGGCTGCCCATCGGCCGCGAGCGCCGGTTCGGCAAGGACATGAACAAGGTGCTCGACGCCGTCATCGGCGGCTGGCAGCTCAACGGCACCTACGAGTGGCAGAAGGGCCAGCCCATCCTGTTCTCGCAGGCGTTCTACTACGCGGGCGACATCACGCAGGTCAAGAGCCTCGCCGCCCAGGGCAACGGCTCCGGCCGCAAGTACGGCATCAACGACACGGGCCTGCCGAACCTGCCCGTCTTCGTGACCCCCGGCGGGGCGCCGTTCGCCAGCAACATCCTCAGGCTCAGCTCTTCGAGCCTGCGGACCGTCCCGACGACGATGGACAACCTGCGTCACATGCCCTTCACGAGCGTCAACCTGTCGCTCACGAAGAACTTCAAGGTCGGCGAGGGCAAGCGCCTGCAAATCCGCGCCGAGGCCCTGAACGCGTTCAACCACCCGTACTTCATCGACCTGAGTGCGGACCCGACGAACGCGAGCTTCGGCACCTACAACACGCAGAGGAACAACCCCCGCGACATCCAGATCGGGGCGAAGTTCACCTTCTAAGTCACCCGGACCGGAGTGCCAAGCAAGTTCCGGCCACTGAGAGACGCGTGAGCCGCCCCCGGCCCGTAAAGTGCGGGGGCGGCTCGCGCCGCTTCTAACCCAACTACCGAAGGCGACAGAGACTTGTTAAGGGAAATGCTGAAACCCGTCATCGCCCTCGCCGCCGCGCTCTGCCTCTTCGCCGCGACCGTCCCGGCGCAGCAGAAAGCGCCCGCCGCCCCCGCCGCCGTCGCCTGGGGCGACGCGCTCAAGCAGAAGCCGGAATGGTACTCCTCGGAGGATGCCGTCCGCGTCGCCGACAACGTGCTTCTATACCAGCGCGACTCGGGCGGCTGGCCCAAGAACCTCGACATGGCGAAGCCCCTGAACGAGGCGCAGGCCGCCGCCGTCGCCCGCGAGAAGGCCGCGGCCGACTCGACCATAGACAACGGCGCCACCTACACGCAGCTCGCCTACCTCGCCCGCGTCTACTCGGCCAGGAAGCTCGAACGCCACGGCGCGGCCTTCCTGCGCGGCGTTGACTACCTTTTAAAAGCTCAGTACGAGAACGGCGGCTGGCCGCAGTACTACCCGCCGCGCAAGGGCTACTACACGCACATCACCTACAACGACAACGCGATGGTCAACGTCCTGCGCCTGCTGCGCGACGTGGCCCGCCGGAAGGCGCCCTACGAGTTCGTGGACGCCGGGCGCCGCGCCGCCGCCTCGCGCGCCGTCGAGCGCGGCGTGGAGTGCATCCTGAAAACGCAGGTCGTCATCGGGGGCAAGCGCACGGCCTGGGCCGCCCAGTACGACGAGGTGACTTTGGAGCCGGCGCCGGCCCGCAAGTTCGAGCCCGTCTCGCTGACCGGCCTTGAGAGCGTCGGCGTCGTGCGCTTCCTGATGAGCGTCCAGCAGCCGGACGCCCGCGTGCGCGAGGCTATCGAGTCGGCCGTCGAGTGGTTCCGCGCCGCCCAGGTCTCGGGCGTCCGCTGGGTCGAGCGGCGCGACCCGTCGCAGCCCGGCGGCTTCGAGCGCGCCGCCGTCCGCGACCCGAAGGCGCCTCCCATCTGGGCCCGCTTCTACGAGATGGGCACCAACCGCCCCATCTTCATCGGCCGCGACGCCGTCATCCACTACGACGTTTCCGAGATCGAGGCCGAGCGCCGCAACGGCTACCGCTGGTACACGGACGAGCCGTCCGAGCTTCTGGAGAAGGACTACCCGGCCTGGCAGAAGAAGTGGGCGGCTGCGCCGGCCAAGCCGGCCGGGCAAGGTAATTAGAGGTCAAAAATTTCGGGTTTGAAATTTAAACTCTCAAATCAGTTTCTATAGTCCGAGGGGGAGACATGAACGACCGCCGCGAGTTCGTCAAAACCATCCTGGCCGGCGCATCGGCCGCGCTCTTCGCGCCCGCGCTGCCCGCCTTCGCCGCCGCCGACCCCTGGGCGCAGGTGCCGGCGATTCTGAAGCGCATCAAGGCGCCCGCCTTCCCGAAGCGCGACTTCGACGTGACGCGCTACGGCGCCCGCCCGGACGGCCGCGCCGACTCGACCGAAGCCTTCCGCAAGGCCATTGACGCCTGCAACCGCGCGGGCGGCGGCCGCGTCGTCGTCCCCGCGGGCGAGTTCCTGACGGGGCCGATTCACCTGAAGTCGAACGTCAACCTCCACGTCTCCGAAGGCGCGACCGTCAAGTTCAGCCAGGACCCGAAGGCTTACCTCCCGCTCGTCTTCTCCCGCTGGGAGGGGATGGAG
>DATHBF010000515.1:0-2429 GCA_035296285.1 Pyrinomonadaceae bacterium
CGTCGATGAAGTCGTGCGAGCCGAGCAGAATGGAGCCGACCGGCGCGCCCAAACCCTTCGAGAGGCAGAACATCACGGAGTCGCACGGCGCGGCGAGCGCGGCGACCGTTTCGTCGAGCGCGGCGGCGGCGTTGAAGATGCGCGCGCCGTCGAGGTGGACGGCGAGGCCCAAAGCGTGGGCGCCGTCGCAGAGTTCTTCCGTGCGCTCGCGCGTCATGACGGCGCCGCCCGCGAGGTTGTGCGAGTTCTCAAGGGCGAGCAAGGAAGTCGGCGCGACGTAGTAGGGCGCGTCGTTGGCGTGGACGGCGGCGCGCACCTCGGCCCAGGTGAGGACGCCGGAGCCGTCGCCGCTCTTGACGGGGCGCGCCAGCGCGCCGGAGACGGCCGACATGGCGGCCATCTCGTAGTTGTAGATGTGGCCGCGCTCCTCGATGACGACCTCGGTGCCGGGGCGCGTGTGGAGCTTGACGGCTATCTGGTTGCCCATCGAGCCGGTCGGGACGAAGAGGGCGGCCTCCTTGTCGAACAGCTCGGCGGCGCGCTCCTGTAGGCGGTTGACCGTCGGGTCTTCGCCGTACACGTCGTCGCCGACCTCGGCCTCGGCCATCGCGCGGCGCATCGCCCCGGTCGGGCGCGTCACGGTGTCGCTTCGCAGATCAATCAGGTTCATTCAGTTCCCTGCCACTTCAGACGAAGGCCGCGAAGACCTCGTTCGAGAGCAGCGCGCCGCGGGCCGTCAGCCTCAGCACGTCGCCCTCCATCTCAAGCAGGCCCGCCTCGCCGAAGCGCAGCAGGTCTTCGGCGTACTCCTCGCGCACGTCGCGGCGGAAGCGCGCGCGGTGCTCGCTGAGGTTGACGCCGCGCCGCAGGAGGCGCAGGCCGAGGAAGAGGGCTTCGGCGCCGGCCTCGCGCTCGTCTAACTCGACTCGCTCGATGACGGCGGCGCCTTCGCCCTCCACAAGGTTGACGTAGGAGCGCACGTCGCGCTCGTTCGACCAGCGCAACCGCCGGCCGTCGAAGGAGTGGGCGGAGCAGCCGAAGCCGTAGAAGGGCTCGCCGGTCCAGTATTTGACGTTGTGGCGCGACTCGCGGCCCGCGCGGCTGAAGTTGGAAATCTCGTACTGCTCGAACCCTTCGGCGCGCGCTCGCTCGACCATCAGCTCGTACATCTCGGCGGCGAGGTCCGCGTCGGGCGGCTGGTAACGGCCCTCGCGTATCTGCGCGGCGAGCGGCGTCGCCTCGTGCACTTCAAGCAGGTAGAGCGAGAGGTGTTCGGGCGAGAGCGCGAGGGCTTCCGAGAGGTTGCGCTCCCAGGCCGCGAGCGTCTGCGCGGGGAGGCCGGCGATGAGGTCGAAGCTGACGTTGTCGAAGCCCGCCCCGCGCAGCATCGAGAGCGTGCGCCGCACGTCGTCGGACGTGTGCGTGCGCCCTAGTCGGCGCAGCTCCGCGTCGTCGAAGGTCTGCGCGCCGAAGCTCGCGCGGTTGACCCCGGCGTCGCGGAACTCGCCGAGCACTTCGGGCGAGACGGTGCCGGGGTTCATCTCCAGCGTCACCTCCGCGTCGGCGCTCACGCGGAAGCGCCGCCGCGCGGCTTCGAGCAGCCGCGAGAGTTGCGCGGGCGTGAGCAGCGAGGGCGTGCCGCCGCCGAAGTAGACGGTGTCGGCCGGCGAGCCCTCTTCCGCCAGCGCGAAGCCGGCCAGCTCAAGCTCGACGGCGCGGACGTAGCGGTCGGCGAGCGCGGCGTCGTAAGCCCCCGTGGCGAAGTCGCAGTAGGAGCAGCGCGCGCGGCAGAAAGGGATGTGGATGTAGATGCCGGCCGGACCCATTTTGAAGTGGCGCGATTATATCACGCGCGCCTTTCCGGGCCGCGTGGGCGCGGGCGGAAGCGGTTGAGTCGGCGGCCGTGTATGATTTTACAAGGCGTGTGTACTACTTCATTCTATCCGCTATAGTACCAACGCGCGTGCCGCAAAATCCCCGCATCTCGAATTTGTTCTAATGCCTAACAAACTCGGCGGTTTGGTCGGGAGGGTCTTAGGGCGCCGGCTATGGCATGGAAGTTGTTTCCCATTAAGACACTTCTCGCTGAACAAACCGGATGAATACGCGGGACGGCCCCTAACGTCTCTATAACTTTGGCAGGTCTCCGTCATTCATCTCTGAACGAATCTCATTTACCGACGTTGGAGGATGATTCAAATGGCAGACAATATGGAAGGAACTGGCGGCGGTAGCACTGGCGGCGGCGGCAGCTCTTCGGGCGGCGGCAGCTCCTCGGGTGGCGGCGGCGGCACCTCTAGCGGTGGCGGCGGCGGCTCGACCGGCGGCAGCGGCGGCGGCGGCAGCTCTTCGGGCGGCTCGTCCGGTGGTGGCGGCTCGACCGGCGGCGGTGGCAGCTCTAGCGGTGGCGGCGGCAGCTCCTCGGGCGG
>DATHBF010000516.1:0-1763 GCA_035296285.1 Pyrinomonadaceae bacterium
CGGCTTCGCCGACCTGCCGCACGACGGCGACAACGCCATCCGCTCGACGATGCTCGTCCGCCAGAAGGAGGGCGAGGAGGCGCAGTTCAGCTTCGGCGCGGCCGTCGCGCAGCTCTACACGGGCGAGGCGCTGCGCGCCGAGGGCGCGAACTCCTTCCGCCTCGGCACGCGGGAGCTTCCGCTGCGCAACGACCTGACGATGCAGCTCGACTTCCGCGGCCGCACGCCCTCCTTCCGCCGCGTCTCGGCCGGCCGCATCCTCTTCTCCGAGTCCATGCCGCCGGGCGCCGCCCCTCCGGAGCAAATCTCCGACGAACTCTTCCGCGACCGCATCGTCCTCATCGGCGCCACCAACAACGACGCGCCCGACCTCTTCTACACGCCCTTCTACGAGCCGCTGGCCGCCGCGCGCCTCTTCGACCGCGACCTGCCGGACATCCCCGCGCGCATGCCCGGCGTCGAGCTTCACGCCACGGCCGCCGCCACGATGCTCTTCGGCAGCTCGCCCACGCGCCCCTCTTACGGGCTTCAAATAGGCTTCCTGCTGCTCATCCTCGTGCTGGCCGCGCTGCCCGTCCTCTACATGCGCCCGCTGCTGGGCTTCGCGGCGGTCGCCCTGCTCGCCTTCGCGGCGCTCGCCGCCTCGGCCTGGGCCTTCGACGCGCGCGGTCTTGTTCTGCCGCTCGCAAGCTCGTGGCTGTCTTTGGCCGCCTTCGCCCCGCTCGGCTTCGCCCTCCGTTACGGGCGAGAGCGCGCCGTGCGCGAGGAGAAGGAGGCCGAGCGCGCGCAGATCATGGACATCTTCTCGCGCTGCGTCTCGCAGGAGGTGGCCGACGAGCTCTGGCAGAAGCGCGACCGGGTGGAGCTGGGCGGCGAGTCGCGCGTCGTCACCATCATCTTCACGGACATCCGCGGCTTCACGACGCTGACCGAGTCGGCCGCCTCCTCCAAGGAGGTCGTCTCATGGCTCAACGACTACTTCAGCCGCATGCACCGCATCGTCTGCTTCTACGGCGGCCACATCAACAAGTACATCGGCGACGGCCTGATGATCGTCTTCGGCGCGCCCGTTGACCGCGGCACCAGGCTCGAAGCCCGCGCCGCCGTGCTCTGCGGCCTGAAGATGCTGGAAGAGGTCGAGCGCCTGAACGAAGAGTGGGAGGGGACGGGCCGGCCGAAGATAGCCATCGGCGTCGGCATCCACACGGGCGAGGCCGTCTGCGGCGTGGTCGGCGCGCCGGGCCGCAGCGAATACACCATCATCGGCGACACCGTCAACCTCGCCGCGCGCCTCGAAGGCACGACCAAGGAGACGCCCGTCTCGCTCCTCGTCAGCAGCGCCACGGCCGACCTGCTCGGCGAGGGCTACGAAGTCGAACCGCTCGGCGACGTGAAGGTCAAAGGCAAGACCGAGAGCACGTCCGTCTTCTCCGTCAGGCCGCGCGGGGCGCCTAAGGGGGGGCCTGCGCCCGCGGCCGTCGGCGGCTGAGCGCGCGCCACCCCGGCAACCAACTCGCGCCCCCGCGTAATCAAAAGCCGGCGGTCCTTTGAAACAGTCAGAGAGGTAAGCCCGTCATGTTCAGAAGTCTCAACGCACGCCGCCCCGCCCTCCTGCTCCTCGCGGCGCTCGCCTTCGGCGCGCACGCCGCCACGGCGCAGCAGCCGCCCAAGCAGCCGCGCCCGCCCAAGAAGAAGCTCCAGGCCAGCTCCAACTTCTCGGAGTACGCGGGCCGCGACGCCTCGAACCGCCTCATCTCGGGCGG
>DATHBF010000517.1:0-1666 GCA_035296285.1 Pyrinomonadaceae bacterium
AGGCATCTCGCGCGAAGACATCGGCGTCACCTCACAACAGTACGCCGGGGGCGACGACTCTTACGGGGATGGCGACAAGCACGAAGGCGTCGGGGACAAGATCGGCAACTTCTTCAGCTCGCTCTTCGGCGGCGACGACGACGCGAGCCACTACACCGACGCGGTCCGGCGCGGCCAGATGGTCGTCACCGTGGACTGCGAGAGCGAGGACCAGGCCGACCGCGTCGTCGCCATCCTCGACCGCTTCGACGCAGACGTGGACGAGCGCGGCGCCTCCCACGAGGGCGACCGCGGCACGGCCTACGCGGCCACGTCGCGCACCGACTACGAGGAGACGAACGTGGACACGGCCCGCCTGCGCGAAGGCGGCGAGGCGACGCTGCCCGTGATGGAGGAGGAGCTTCAGGTCGGCAAGCGTCAGGTCGAGCGCGGCGGCGTCCGCGTCCGCAGCCGCGTCATCGAGCGGCCCGTCGAGGAAGTGGTCCGCTTACGCGAGGAGCGCGTCAACGTCGAGCGGCGCCCGGTCAACCGCGCCGTCACGGACGGCGACCTGCAAGCCTTCCGCGAGGGCACCTTCGAGGTGACGGAGCGCGCCGAGGAGGCGGTCGTCAACAAGCAGGCGCGCGTCGTCGAGGAGGTCGCCATCAACAAGGAAGTCGGCGAGCGCACCGAGACGGTCCGCGACACGGTCCGCAAGACCGACGTGGATGTCGAGGAAGTGGACTCGACCACGAAGCGCACGCGCGGGGCCGGCGGCAACCGCTAGGCCAATCGGCTCGGCTCAGGTTAACGGGCACGAGGGGGCGGAAGCGTATCCGCCCCCTTTCTCTTACCCTTCGGCCCACACCTCGCGCCGGAACTCGGGCCACGCGTCGCGGAGGTAGAGCGCGAAGGGGAGCCACCAGACGAGGTCGTTCGTCAGGCACAGGACGGCGGTCGAGGCGGGCCACTCGCCCGACCAGATGAGCGGCGCGAGCCCGACGGGGCCGAGCACCTTGCCCACGAGCCCCACCGCCGCCAGCAGCCACCCGCGCTCGGGCGCCCGCGCCACCTCCAGGTAGACGACGCCGTAGAGGCCGACCACCATCCCGAGGCACGCGAAAATTTGCGGGTAGTTCTGCGGCTCCATCCCGGCGAAGCGGAAGAGCCACTGCGGGTCGAGCGCCGAATACAAGCCCCACGCGATGTTATAAACGCCCGCCGCACAGAAGACGGCGCGGTGAAGCCGGCGTCGCGCTATCAAGACGAAGCCTCCGCCGCCGCCCGCCGCCCCGCGACGCGCCAGGGCCAACCGCTGCGCGGCAAGCCGACGGCCGCGAACAGATCGCGCAGGCCCGACAGCCCGACCCCCAACGCCATCAACGCAAGCGCCCAACCCAGCTCGCGCGGTATCGGAGCCCGCTCCGACGCGAGCGCCGTCGGCGACTGCCACCAGTCAATCATGACGGGGACGAGGTGAGCGAGCATCGCCCCGTAGACGATGCCCATCAGCGCGTGCGTCACGCGCTCGCCGTGGAAGACGCCGCCGAGGGGCTTGCGCACGCGGTCTTCGACCACGAAGTCGGCGAGCGTGATGACGACCTCGGCGGCGAGCAGCGCCGCGAGCGCCAGAGTCCACCGGCCGCGCCATGCGAGCAGGGGGAGCGTGCCGAAGATGACCGAGTAG
>DATHBF010000518.1:0-50409 GCA_035296285.1 Pyrinomonadaceae bacterium
TTCCTGAAGAAGCTGAGCCCCGGCGGCGAGCCGCCCGAGCTGGACGACGCCGTGCGCGACTACCTCTACTGCCGCGAGTACCCCGGCAACGTGCGCGAGCTGAAGCAGGTGGTGACGCGCATCTACAACCGCCACGTCGGCGACGGCCCCATCACGGCGGGCGAGATACCCGAGGAGGAGCGGCCGGGCGAGGACTGCGGCCGCGCCGAGTGGTGCGACGCGCTCTTCGAGCAGGCCGCGCGCCGCGCCCTCTCGCTCGGCGTCAAGCTCAAGGAGATCACGAGCAGGGCCTCCGACGCCGCCATCCGCATCGCCGTCGGCGACGCGGGCGGCAACCTCCAACGCGCCGCCCAAAGGCTCGGCGTCACCGACCGCGCCCTCCAACTGCGCCGCGCCGAGCGGCAGAAGGGTAAAGAGTGAATATCAGTATCCGGGGAAGTGCTCGCCGGCCCACGGGTCGCGTTCGGCGGGCAGTTGGGCGGCGGGGGTCCGCGTCTGTGCGGGGGCGGAGGCGCGCGCGTCGCCGGCGCGTGAGATGAGGCGGAGGAAGTTCTCGCCGAGCACGAGGCGCTCCTCGGCCTCGGGCAGCTCAAGGGCGCGAATCTTCGCCAGCTCGACCGCCGGGTGGAGCCAGGGGCCGTCGGTGCCGAAGAGGAATTTTTTGGCGCCCGCGCGGCGGACGGCCTGCTCCAGCACGTCGAAGCGGCGGCAGCCGGAGGTGTCGGCGTAGACGTTCGGGTGGCGTTCGAGCTGGTCGATGAGGGCCATCTGGCTGCGCCAGTCGTCGGCGAAGCTGCTGAGGTGCGGGATGACGAAGGAGACCTCCGGGTACTCGGTCGCCAAAAGCTCGACGCCGCTGACCTCGCCCATCACGTCGTAGAGCACGGGAAGCTGAAAGGCGCGCGCCGTCTCGCAAATCTCGCGCGTGATGCGCGCGTCGTGGCGGTGCACCTTGATGCCGCGGAAGCCGTACTCCTCGACCGCCGTCTTAACCATCTCGAAGATGCGCCCGCGGTCGCGCTCGGCGTGGACGAAGGCGAAGCCGTAGAAGCGGCCCGGCCGGCTCGCCACGATGCGCGCCACCTCACGGTTAGCGGCGTTGTAGTCCGAGTGGAAGGCGGCCAGCAGCACCGTGCGCTCGATGCCTGCGCGGGCGGCGCGCGGCAGGTAGTCCTTGAGCGAGGCGCGCGTGTCCCAAGGCCCGACCAGCCCGTCGCCCGTCCCCGCGTGGCAGTGGCAATCAATGATCATGGCTCGCGCTCCCTCGGCCGCGGCCCGCGGCGCTACTGGCAGGCGGGGGCGGGCGGCTGCTGGACGTGGCGGACGGCGGCGCCCGCGCCGAAACGGGTGTCGGCGCCGTAGCAGGCGTGCTGGCCGAAGGCGGCGTAGCCGCTCGGGTTGTGCATCGCCTGGTCGGCGTTCTGCTGGTCGTACCTGGGGTCGAACTCGGAGATGTGTATGGCGGCCTCGCCCGAGCGCCCGTCGGCGACGTGGACGAACTCGTGGAGGACCATCGCGGCGCGCGCGGGCGGGCCGTAGCCTTCGCCGGTGGCGAGGTCCGAGGGCTTGTAGTTGTGCGTGAAGAAGACGCCGCCCTTGTGGAAGGCGTAGGCCGGCTCGCCCCCGCTCATGTTCCTGAAAATCTGCGCGAAGTTGGGCGGGGCGTTCTGGTAGCGGCCGTCGCCCTGCATCAGCATGATGACGAGCTTGTAGGTGTCGCGGATGTGCACGAGCCTTTGCAGCGCGGCGCGGTGCTCGGGCGTGTTCCGGCGGCCGGCGAGCGTGATGACGTTCGCGATCTTGAAGTGCGTGGTGAGGGCGCGCGCCCACGTGACAGACTGGGCCGTCGGGGCTCCGCCCGTGCCGCGCAGCAGGGACTCAAGGTGCTCGACGGCGCGCAGGCCCTGCCTCGCCCAGCTCAGCGCGAGCGGCCTGTCGGTGAGCGCCAGCTCGCGCGGGCTGAGTTTGGGAGGCGCGCCGATGACGACGGTGCCGCCGCGGGCAGCGGCCCAGGCCTTCCGCAGCGCGGGGTCGAGGCGCGAGGCGTCCGAGCGCACCTTGTCGCGGAAGACGATGAGGGGCAGGGCGTTCGGGTCAACGTCGCGGACGGCCGCCGCGTCCTGGCCGGCCGGTATCAACTGCCACCAGCCCTTGCCCTGTCGCTGGGCGAGCTTGGCCGGCACCGCCTGGTCTTCCTTGTAGATGCCGGCGAGGCGCTGGGGCTGGGCCTTCACGGCCGTCAGCATGTCGATGGCGTCAACCTGCTCGGCCCCGCCGCGCTTGTTCATGCGGAGCAGCGCGTACTGGGCGTGCACGTCGATGCGCGAATCAATGACGCTGTAGGGCGTGATGGCCGTGCTCGTCGTCTCGAACTCTTCGCTGACGGGCTCACGGCCGCCACCGAACGCGACCTCGAAGTCACCCACCTCGTAATCCGACTCCGCCTCCCCTTCACCGCCGAAGGACTCGAAGGCGAAGGGCGCGGCCTCGAAGTTCAGCTCACCTATCATGGCTCTCATGGTGGACCTCCGTGTCAGGCTCAAAGTTGCGCGCTCAGGCGATGCGGCCGCCGCCGCCTTTCAGCTTGCCGAGGGTGTGGCTGGCGAGGGCGCGGTTGGCGGGCGAGGAGTCTTTGGTGACGATTCGGCCGAGCTGCGCGAGCAGAACGGAGTTGCCGCTTTTGGCCGCGGCCTTGATGGCGAACTTGCGGACGCCGACGTGGCGGTCGTTGAGCAGGCGCGAGACGACCGCCACCGCGCCCGGGCGCCGGAGGTGGCGGGCCCCGCTGGCCGCCGCCACGCGGACGGCCGACGAAGAACTCCTGGCCGCGTCGGAGAGCACGTCGGCCGAGCGGTCGTCGTCAATCAGGCCGGCGAGGTAGGCGGCCTTCTGCGCGAGCATCTTGTGCGGGCCGTTGACGAGGGCGCGCAGGTGCGGCAGGGCCTGCGGGCCGAGGCGGGCGGCCTTGCGGTAGTCGGGCTCGTCGGGCATGAGCAGCGCGCGCACCTGTTCGAGAGTGACGGCCATGCTAAAACCTCCTTCAGCAGTAGATGGTCAGGGAGCTGTCGTCCATCGCCGTGACCTCGGACGCGATGAGGTCGGGCGGCGGGTTGGTGATGGAGCCCGTGCCGCAGCCCGTCATCAGGCGGTCGCGCAGGCAGAAGCTGTTGTCGGGGTCGTCGCAGTGGTCGAGCCCGAGGACGTGGCCGACCTCGTGGGCCAGCGTCCACGGCGAGCAGTCGTGGACGACGGCGGCGCCGGGGCGCCCGGCCGGGTACGAGGCGCAGCCGTTAAGCGGCGGGTCGGTGGAGTTGATGAAGTAGACGACGATCTCGTTGTGGCCGACGTTGTTGCGGTTGTTGAAGAGCTGCGCCTGCTCCGCGCTGACGGCCCCGTGGACGCAGTAGTCGCCGTCGGGGAGGGTGAGGTCGAGGTCTTCGAGGTCGGGCAGGCTCAGTGTCTCGGTCGAGGCCACTTCGACGAGGAAGCCGGCCGGCCCGTAGACGGACTGCATGTTGCTGACCTGGGTGCTGATGGGGATGTCGGGCTGCACGAGGATTTTGATGTGGAGGCGGACGCGCGACTTGTACGGCGGGCAGCCCTTGGCGGACGGCACGGGGCCGCCGCAGCCGGGCGGCAGCTTGCCCGCCGCCTTGATGAGCTCGCCCTCGGTCAGCGCGCCGACGACGCCGTCGATGAGCAGCCCGTTGCGCTTCTGGAAGGCGACGACGGCGGCGGTCGTCTTCGAGCCCTTGATGCCGTCAACGACGAGGTTCGCCGGCAGCGTCGCGTTCAAAGACTGCTGCACCCAGCGGACGTAGGCCGGCGTCTTGCGCTGCGCGGGCGTGCAGAGCGCGACGCCGGCGCCGGGCGGGGGCGCAGCGCCGGCCGCGACCAGGCCCGCCTCTGTGACGGCGCCGACGATGCCGTCAACGGTCAGGCCGCGCCTCTGCTGGAAGCTGCGGACGGCGCTGCGCGTCTTCGGGCCGTCCACGCCGTCCACGGCGAGTTGCAGCCCCATGACCTGGTTCAAGGACTGCTGGACCCAGCGGACGTAGTCGGGGCTGGTGCGGCTGACCTCGTCCTGAAACTCGAAGTCCGGGCCGGACTCCCACTCGTCGAACTCCATGTAGCCTTCAAACCGCTCCGGCCTGAATGTTAGCTGTGGCATGAGGCTTCGCTCCTTGCGTTCGGGCGTCTCACGGCGCGTGGAAACGGACGTGGAGGTGGTTGTCGTGATTCGGCCAGGGCTGGACGCCGCGCGCCCGCGGGTCGTTGAAGAAGATGTACTGGACGCGGAGGACGCCGTTGGCGCGGATGAGGTCGATGAGCTGCTGCGTCAACTGCCGCGAGTAGTTGGCCGACTGGTAGACGGTGGGCTCCTCCCTGCCGTCGTTGCGCATCAGTCGGATGTCCACGTCCACGCCCTTCTGGTGCGAGGCGTGGCCCGATATCGGCCCGCCGCCCTGGAGGCTGATGTCGCCGAAGCCGACGCGCGGCCCCGAGGGGTGTGCGGCGGCCCACGCCGAGGAGACCTGTTGCAGCGCGCGGATCGTCTCGGGGATGCCGTAGCGGCGCGAGGCCGGGGCGTAGCTGTAGAAGCCTGTGCCCGAGGCCGGGAGCTGGGCGTTGACCTTGCTGGTCGAGGAGGGCGTGCCCGTGCCCGTCTTCGGCGGGGGCGGGGCGCCGGCCGAGACCAGCGCGGCCTCTGTGATGGGGCCGACGACGCCGTCAACGGTCAGGCCGCGGCGCTGCTGGAACTGCTTGACGGCGGCCGTCGTCTTCGGACCCTTGACGCCGTCCACGACGAGGCCGCTGCCCTGAACCTGATTGAGCGACTGTTGCACCCAGCGGACGTACGTGGAGCTGCTGCGGGAGACCTCGCCCTCCCACTCGAAGTCCCGGGCCTCGAACTCGAAGTCCGGGCCCGACTCCCACTCGTCGAACTCCACGTAGCCCTCGAAGGGCTCCGGCCTGAAGATTAGCTGCGGCATGTGGCTTCGCTCCTTGCTTTGATAATTTCTGCGCCCGCGTCAGAAGTTGAGCAGTCTGCCCCAGGTGATGGGGCCGACGACGCCGTCGGCCTGTAGGCCGTGGGCGCGCTGGAAGGCGCGCACCATCGCGTCGGTCTTGGCGCCGAACTGGCCGTCAACGACGAGCGGCGGCAGACCCACGCGCGGCGTGCGCGCGAGCCAGCGGTTGAGGCGCACCTGCGCGTCCGCCACCGCGGGGCCGGACGAGCCGCGCCGCAGGGTGGGGCGCTGTTGGGGCGGTATCTGCTGCGGCGGGATTTGTTGAGGCGGTATCTGTTGCGGGGGTATCTGCTGTGGCGCGCAGTTGCGCAGGCAGAACTGAAGCGACGCTATGCACTGCAATCCGAAGGTGGAGTTTCTAATGCAATTCTCGAAGTTTTGGCGGCACCGCTGCGCGCAGTCGGTGGTGCCGAGCGGCCCCTCGCCCTCGAACTCCGCCTCGCGTGTGCTGATGTTGCGGATGATGTGGTTGCCGAGCGCGCGGAGGGTCCTGGGGCCGACGACGCCGTTGGGCTTGATGCGGTGCTGCTTCTGGAAGGTGCGCAGGAGCGCGCCGGCCTGCGGCCCGAGCGACCCCGTCGGCGGAAGCTTGACGCCCGCCGCGAGGCCGAGCGCGCCGCGCAAGACTTTCGCGACGGCCGGGTTGTTGAGGTCGAGCGCGTTCTGCTTATTCTCCTCGAACTCGTACTCGCCTTCGTACCCGCCCTCGAACTCCGCCTCGTAGCCCTCAAGCTCCCCGCTGTAACCGCCCCGACACCGTTTGCTGCTGGAGGCGGGGACGGGGCGCGCGGCGGCGAGCTGGCCCCAGTTCCTCCACTCCTGCGGGATGGGCTTGCCCGTGCCGACGGTGAAGTTCGGGCGGTCGCCGTCCCGGAGCCCGAGGTTGTTCAAGGCCCACTGGCCGACGTGGTACCAGACTTCGGGGCCGGGGTCGTTGTCGCGCTGGTCGCTGGACTGGCGGTGCGCGAGCACGTGCTGGAACTTGGGCATCTGCGTCTTGAGGTACTTGATGAGTGCGCGCCCGGCGTCGATCTGCGCCTGCGTCAGCGCATGGCAGCCGAACTTCTCGGGCTTATAGAAGTTGCCCCGGATGTCGCGGAAGTTGCCGACGAACTCGACGGCCACGCTGCGGGGGTTCAGGCCGTTCGACGACCAGAGGTAGGCCGCCAGCGGGTGGAGCTGCACGACCTTCCCGTCCGGCGTGACGACGAAGTGGACGGGGATGTTGTCGTACTTGTCGGCGGCGTTGCCGCGGCTGAAGGCAGTCTGGTGCAGCACGAGCGCGGTGAGCGTGTTGATGTCGCGCGTGCCCTTGCGGTGTGTCTTGGTGCCGAAGGCGGTGCGGTCGATTATCTGCGCGGCCGGCGCGGACGCCGCCTTGAAGAAGCCGCCGAGGTTGCCGAGGAAGCCTTCGTTGTCGGGGCCTTCGCCCCGCCCGCGGACGCCGAACGGCTCCGCTTCAAAATTGAGTTCGTAAGGCATGTCTGTTCTCCGGTGTGTCGGCCGCGTACGCGGGGCGTGTGAGCGAGGCGAGGGCGCCGACGGCCGCGTCTATGTCCGAAGGGGCGTGCGCCGCCGTGATGATGAAGCTGATGCGAGCGCCCTGGTCGGCGCGCGGGCGGTGCAGCACGGTCCGCGTCCCCAACTCCTGCAACCGCCCGTGGAGCGATTCGGCGTCGAGCCCGGCCGGCGCGTCGAGCGTCTGCACGGGGAAGAGGTTGCCCTCGGCCGTGAGCCCGACCTCGGCGAGCCGCCGCCTGAAGTGGCGCACCAGGCGGGCGAGGCGCAGGCGGAGCGCGTCGCCCCGCTCGGCGTTCACCTTGAGCGCGCGCCTGAGCGCGTGCAGCGTGGCGAACGACGGCGGGCTGCAATGCACGCGCGTCAGGCTCCGCCCCTCGTAGGAGGAGACGAACGAGGCGCTGCCGGCGAGGACCGTCAAGGGCACGCCGAACCCTTTAGCCAGCGAGCTGACGAGGAGCGCGTGCGGGTCGTTGATGTCGTGCCAGCGAAGCATGCCTCCTCCGCCTTTGCCGTACGGCGCGTCGGGGCCGGGCGAGTGGCCGTAGACGCCCGCGGCCTGCGTGTCGTCGATGACGAGCAGGCCGCCCCGCTCGCGCGTCTCGTGCAGGTACTCGTTGAGCGGGGCCGCCCGTCCGCAGGCGGGGCAGAAGCCGTCCGCCACGACGACGGGCCGCGCGCGGCCCGCCTCCGTCCTGCGCAGCGCCTTGCCGAGCGCCGCGGGGTCGTGGTGGCGGAAGTCGCGCACGGGCACCCCGCGCGCGGCCGCCCGCTCGATGCCCCAGCGCGCGATGGGGTAGGCGCCCGAGTCCGTGTAAATAGCGATGGGGCCTTCGGAGAGAACCCCGAAGAGGTCCCAGAAGAGGTGGAGCGTCGAGGGCGCCAGCGTGGCCCGCTCGCAGCCTTGCAGGGCTGCGAGCGAGCGGGCGAGCCTGACCGCGACGCGCGGCTCGGAGAAGGCCGTCGGGAGGCCGGTCGTCAACTTGTCCCAAGGCTCTAACGACCGGCTCCCGTGGCGCATCCCCAGGTAGAGTGCGGAGGTAAAGTCCAGCAGCACCGGCGATGACCCCGCTTGGTTCGGACCCCTCAGACGCTTACTCGCTCAACTGCGGCCGGCGGGCGGC
This sequence comes from Pyrinomonadaceae bacterium, assembly GCA_035296285.1. GTDB lineage: Bacteria > Acidobacteriota > Blastocatellia > Pyrinomonadales > Pyrinomonadaceae > QHXN01. Next base: position 7,676 of record DATHBF010000518.1, read on the forward strand.
CGTCAGCCGCTTGCGCAGGTGGACCGACGGCTGGACGTAGCTCTCGGGCGAGAGCCGCTGACTCTCGCGCGCGCTCGCCAGGTCCACGCCCGTCGCGGCGCGGTAGGCGTGGATGTAGCCCTGAACGGCGAACCGCCAGTAGTTGGCCCAGTTGCGCGCCGACTGCTCGTCGCTGATCTGCGACCAGTTGCCGTAGCGGAGCGAGAGCAGGAGTTGTTCGCCGAAGACCGCCAGGTCGTGGAAGTAGCGGACCGACACGTCGCCCCAGCCCTGCAAAGCCTTCATGCTGTCCACGATGCCCATCCAGGATTCCTGGTAGGGGACCATGATGCGGCCGCCGAGGAACTCCCGAATCTCGGGCCGAGAGAGCAGCCACTTCTGGAGCAGCATCTCGACGCGCGCCGTCCAGGGCAGGTCGCCGAACTGGTTGTGCGCCCCCTCGGCGAGGATGAGGTGGACCTCCTTCAAGGAGTTCAGGAGCGGGAAGGCGTCGGCGATGACCATCGTGTCCGACTGCTCCCGGTAGAAGACCGAGGCGAGGTGGAGCAGGTTGTGGAACGCCTCGATGAACATCGAGCGGCGGTCGGCGGGCAGCAGCTTCGGCACGGCCCGCCCGAAGATGGTGAGGCCGTACTCGTGCTGGTACTCGTAGGCGCGGCGCGCGATGGTCAGCCGGTTCTGCTCGTCCTGGATGTAGCCCCAGAGCAGGTTGTTCAAGGGGCGCAGCGGGTCGAGCTCCAGGTGCGCGAGCGGGTCGCGCCCGGTCCCGAGCCGCCTGTTCTGGAAGCGCAGGCTGATGGCGTTGATGGTCTGCACGAGCATCCCCTCCTCGTGCCAGTAGTTCCAGATCAGCTCGATGAAGGTCGGCTCCAGCCTCGAAGGGAGTACGCCCATGCAGTAGGGCGACTCGTCGCCGACGGGCTGCACGTTGGCGAGCGAGGAGGAGATCAGCTCCAGGTAAGGCAGGCCGCGCGAGTCGAGGTACTGCGAGAGGAACTTCTGGATGTCGGGGGCCTCCAGATGCTTGCCCATCTTCGCGCCGGTGATGCCGGGCACGTCCGTCTTCGAGGGGATGCCGGTGCGCGGGTCGCGCCGGCCCTCGATGACGAGGTTGCTGGTGTTCGGGTCCACGGGCGAGACGATCCGCGGGATGAGTCCGCACTCGACGAGCAGGAAGGCGTCGGTCGCCGACTTCAGCAGCTCGTAGGCGTAGACGTTCGAGAGCTTCGTGCCGACGGCCGGCAGCGGGTTAGCGCCCGCGCCCCTGAGCGCGGCGGTGATGGACGGGTGGTCGCCGCCCGGCGAGGTCGTCGGGTTGCAGAGCACGCGGTCAATGAACTCGCGGTAGCGGTTGAAGCTGATGGCCTCGGCGCGGTTGCGGATGACCGCGTTGATGATCATCCCCGGGTCTTCGTCAATGTTCGGCGCCTCGGGCGTGCGCAGCGTCACGCTGGCCGAGACCGGCCCCTGGACGGTGACGGGGAAGGCTTCCGAGCCGCCGCGCGCCGTGACGGGGACGGGGTTGTTGCCGCGGTCCTCGTAGATGACGGGCACGGCCTGCTGCACGTCCTCGATGGTGACTCGCCGCGCCTCGGCCAGTTCCTCGTTCTGTTCATTTGGGTCATACGGACTGCTCATCTCATCCTCCTTTGATGACTCGTCACTGTGACAGCGCCACCGCGCCGGGGGGCGTTGGCTCCTCCTGGAGGGCGGAGCGCCGGGCGCTGAATTCCGTCGTGTTCAGCGTGCTGCGCATCGCCCAGTAGGTGAGCAGGTAGGCGAGCATCCTGCTCTCTTTCTCGGGGCTGATTCGCCCCTCGATCCTGACCTGGCCGATGACGGCGAAGACCAGGGCGGGGCGCGCCTCGCGCATCAGCCGCGGCTGCCGCCGCCAACGCTCGTAGTGCTCCCGCAGCCGCTCGGGCGCGCGCTCCTCTAGGGGCATGGCCTCGCGGAGCGTGGCGCCGCGCAGCTTCGGCGGGCGGTGGTTGACGAGCAGCTCGACGAACTCGGGCATGCTCGCTTCGAGCGCGGCGAAGAGCTGTCGCGTCTCCGCGGGCAGGTCGCCGAGCGGGTAGAACGCCTCCCACAGCGCCGACGCCTTGTCCCACTGCTCGTGCGGGTAGAGGACCCGGCCCATCGCGGCGCTCAGCTTGACGCGGATCCACGGGATGGGGTGCGGGTCGTCCCCGCCGAAGCGCATGACGAAGGCGCGCGGCAGACTGACGACGGCCATCAGCCCGAGCGTGGCGGCGACGCCGACGTGCGCGACCGACCAGAAGTCGGCGACGATCTCCGAAATCCACCGCTCCCACATCTGCCAGGCCACTTCGTCGTCGCCGCCCGCCTCCGCCCTCTGCTTCAGGACGGGCCGGAGCGACTCGACCAGCTCCAGCAGCGCCGCCCCCTGGTGGCCGGCCTCGTGGATGAGCGAGGAGGCGATGCCGCTCCCCACCATCCGCTCGCGCGGGACGCGGATGACGGCGACCGGATTCTCCGTGCCGCCGGGCATCCTCGTGCGCGCCCGCCTGATGGCGGCGCCGGGGCCGCGGTCGAGGTAGCAGATGACGGGCGGCACCTGGTAGTAGCGGCCCGAGAGGTCGAGGGCGTCGCGGGCGACCACGTCGAGGCCCGAGAGGTGGACGCCGGATTCGTGCTCGCTGCGCTGCGTGATGACATCGGCGAAGAGGTCGAACTGCGAGAGCACGATGTTGAACCTCATCCGAAGCATCGTGAAGCGCCGCTGCGCGTCCTCGGGCGTCGCGCTCCGGCCCTCGGGCGTCTGGAGCCACTTGAGGAAGCCGTCGATGCGCCCCCGCAACTCCCTGCGGCCGCCGGCCAGGTAGCGTTCGATGGCCGTCTGCGCCGAGGCCGAGATGGCCGCGGCCGGCAGCATCGGTTCGAGCAGCGCGAACGGCTTGACGCGCCCCAGGCGGGTGCGGAGCGCGCGAGCCTCCTGCTCAAGTATCCAGTTTGGGAGGTTCCCGTTTGGCACGACCTTAGGCCCCCAGAAGGATGATCTGGCCGTTCCGACGTATCCAGCGCCCGCCGCCTTCGCCGCCGGACTGCTGACCGCCGCCGCTCATGCCGCCGCCTGCCGCACCGGCGTAAGCGCCGCGGCCGCCGCCGCCGACACCGCCCCTGCCCCGGCCCTGACCGCCTCCGCGACCGCCGCCACCGCCGCGCGAGGGCTGACCGCCGCCGCGCTTCTGGCCGCACTGGCAGCCGCCCTGCTGAGAGCCGCCGCTGACGAGACCCGGCGCGTGCTTGCGCGCGGCCGACATGACGGCCTTCTTGGCGACCTGCTGCGGGGGCGCGTTCGTGGGCGACTGGGCGGCCTTCTTGGCGGCGCTGCCGGCGAAGCGGACGAACCGGCGGGCCACCTCGAACTCCTGGTCCTGCGGGCTCAGGCCTTCGAGCTCCAGCCCGAACAGGCCGCCGGCCGCGCCCGCGAGCTTGCTGCCGATGGCGCCGCCGATGCCGGGCGCGATGAGGTTGCCGAGTGCGCCGCCGGCAATCGGCAGCGCCTTCTTGGCGGCGCCCTTGAGGAACCCGCCGAGCTGCTTGCCGACGGGCGACTTGATGAACTTGCCGACGGCGCTCCCGGCCTTCTTGATGAGCTTGCCGAGGAACTGGTCGAGTTCGGCCTCGTCCTGAATTTCGAGCAGCTGGGCGGCCAGCTCCATCTCCTCGACCTCGTCGAACACGGCCTCGCCTTCCATCTCGAACTCGTAATCACTCTCGCCTTCGAACTCGTACGAGAAGGACTCGCCCTCGAAGTCCGACTCGAAATCGCCTTCGTAGTCCGACTCGAAGTCGCCTTCGTAGTCCGACTCGAAAAGATTTTGCGTGCGATCCAGATCGTGCATGGTCTTCTCCTTTGTGACAGAGGGTTTTGAGGCGGGAGAACCACTCTCGCGCCGCTCGTCCGTGCTATTTGCACGCCGGGTGCCGCTCTAACTCGTTGAATCTTCGTGAGGGGCGGCGAAGCGCGCTTCGGCGCGGCCGCCTTTCGGGCCTCTGCGGGCGAAGCAGGTTTCGCCGGCCGGACCCTCGGGGGCTCGGAAACGCGGGGGAAGTTTTGAGGAACGCTTCTTGTTTAAGGCAAGGCCGTATGAATGAGCTGCCACGCACGCTCGAAGGCTTCCGCGACTACCACGCGGGCGAGACGTTCCTCGTCTGCGGCTGCGGGTCGTCGCTCTCCGAGGTCGTCGCGCCCGAACGCTTCCTGAGCGTCGGCGTCAACGACGTGGGCCGGCTCTTCCAGCCCGACTACCTCGTCGTCCTCAACCTCCGCCAGCAGTTCGAGGGCGACCGCTTCCGCTACGTCGAGGAGAGCCGGGCGCGCGCCGTCTTCACGCAGGCCGAGCTGGGGATCGACCACCCGCACGTCGTCCCCATCAAGCTCGGCACGAAGGCCGGCGTGGACTTCGACGACCCATCGGTGCTGCACTACACGGCCAACTCGCCCTACCTCGCCCTCTGCCTCGCCGTCCACATGGGCGCCAGGCGCGTCGGCCTCATCGGCGTTGACTTCACCGACCACCACTTCTTCGCGCCGACCGGCAGACACTCCCTGACGAACGGGCTACAGGAAATCGAGCGCGAGTACGCGCGCCTCGCCGAGAGCTGCCGGCGGATGGGCGTCGAGGTGGTGAACCTGAGCGCGCAGAGCCGGCTGAAGGCTTTCCCGAAGATGTCGCCGGAACTGTTCGCGCGCGTCGCGCCCCTCTCCGCGCCCGAGTACACGCGCGCCGCCGGCAGGAGCATCTTCTTCGTCAACTACAAGTTCAAGACCTGCGGCGAGGTGTTCGACCACGGCTTGAGCCGCGCGGCCGAAGACCTGGGCGTGACGCACGAGTCGGCCGACTGGGACGACCCGGCGCTGCCCGAGAAGGTGCGCGCGTTCTCGCCCGAGCTGCTCTTCGTCGTCCACGGCCGCAACTTCGCGTGGCGCTGGCCGTCTCAGTTCGGCGAGTACAGGTCGGCCGTCTGGCTGCTCGACGAGCCCTACGAGGTGGACGACACGGCGCGTTATTCGAATCGCTTCGGCACCGTCTTCACGAACGACCACGGCACGCTCCACAGGCACTACAACGCTCACTACCTGCCCGTCTGCTACGACCCCGCCGTCCACACCTACCGGCCGGGCGTCGAGAGGAGATACGCGGTCGGCTTCGTCGGCGGCCACAGCCCCCTGCGCGAAGAGTTGCTTGAGCTTCTGGCGCGGCGCGGCCTGCTCTCTTACGTGGTCGGCGGCCCCTGGCGCACGCCGACGCTCGCGCGCCTCTGCCTCTCGCGCGTCATCCCCCCGGCGCAGACGGCGCTCCTCTACCGCGACACGCAGATCGTCCTCAACGTCTTCCGCTCGCAGCACCACTTCAACTGCGAGCACATCCCACCCGGCTCGCTCAACCCGCGCGTCTACGAGGCGACTCAGTGCGGCGCGCTCGTCGTCTCGGAGGAGAGGCCGGAGCTCGCCCGGCTCTGCCCCGAGCTTCCGACCTTCAGGACGGCCGACGAGCTGGTCTCGATTCTCGAAGAGACTTTGAAGGACGCGGCCCGCTACGAGTCTCTGCGCCGCGCGTGCGTCCGCCGCCTCGCGGGGCACACCTACGCGCGCCGTCTCGCCGAAGCCCTCGACGTGGCGCTCGGCCCTCTGGAGCCGCGCCCGCCTCGCCGTTTAAGCGACTACATCGAGGTTCACGAGGGGCCGCCCGCGGAGCCGCCGCCCCAGCCGCTTCCCTCCCCCCCGCCGGAGTGGGAGATATACGGCGACGTGGTGACGGTCGAGCCCGACGGGACGGTCCTGATGAAGAAAGCCCCGGACCCGGACCCGGGCACGGAGCAGGGGCTGGCGGGCAGACTGAGCTACGGGAACGTGACGCTCTCCTGCGAGGTCTTCATCGAGCCGGGCTCGGTCTTCATCGCAAAGATTCACCAGGAGAGCCCGACCGACCAGCTCACGAACTCATACCACGTCATGTGCTTCGGGCGGCGGGCCTACTTCGCGCGCCACGACCACGTCTTCCGCAAGTTCGAGGTGCCGACGGGGAGCTGGTTCTCGCTCAAGGTCGGTTATCAGGGCGGGAGGATGGAGGTTGAGATTAACGGCGCGGTCAGGTGCCAGGTTTACGAGAAGATGCTGCCGGAAGGCTTCTGCTTCCTCGGCCTGAAGGCCGGGACGGTGCGCCTGCGCGGCATCCGGGTCGCCGCCGGCCCGACGCGAGAGGAGCGGGCCGCCCTCGTCCCGCCGCACAGAATCCTCTACGACGGCACGGCGCAGGCCGCTCCCGCCGTCAGCATCATCACCACCGTCTACGACCGCGCCGAGTGTCTGGAGCGGTGCCTGCGCTCGACGGCCGCGCTCGAATTTCAGGACTACGAGCAGATCGTGGTGGCGGACAGCCCGCCGCCCGAGACGCTCGAAAGGCTCTGCGACATCGTCGGGCGGCACGACCGCGGCCGCGGCCGGCTCCTGCTGGCGAGCCTTGAGAGCCGGCACAACAACTGGGGCATCAGCCCGGCCGCCGTCGGCCTGCACCTCGCGCGCGGCCGCTACGTCTGCTTCCTCTCGGACGACAACGGCTACACGCCCGACCACCTCGGCCCGCTCGTCGTGGCGCTCGAAGATGACCCGTGGCTCGGCTTCGCCTACAGCTCGTGCCTCTACGACGGCCGGCGCATCCTTGAGTCGGACACGCCCGACTTCGCCTTCATCGACCTCGGCCAGCCCGTCTTCCGCCGCGAGTTATTCGACGTACACTTCGGCGGCGCGCTGCCCTTCAAAGAGGCCGCCTGGGACTGGCACATGATCGAGCATCTGGTGCTGGCGGGCGTGCGCTGGCGCCACCTCAATCGGCACACCTTCATCTTCCGGCTGGCGAAGTACCCGCAGCTCATCCCGCCCGAGACGCGTGAGGGCGGTTAGTCAACAATCGCCTGGTAGACGAGGGCGCGCAGCTTGTCGTGGTCGTCGAGGCCGCGCGCCGGGATGACCTGCGTGAAGTAGACGACGACGAGCTGCTCCTTCGGGTCAACCCAGTAGGTCGAGTGGTAAGCGCCGCCCCAGCCGAACTCGCCGACCGAGCCCGCCTGCCCGCGCGCGCCCAAATCCTTCACCACGTAGAAGCCGAGCCCGAAGCCCTGGCCGTCGCGGTAAGGCACGCCGCCGAGGTGGTCAACCGTCATCAGCTCGACGCTCTTGCGACTCAGGATTCTCTTCCCGTCCAGCTCGCCGCCGTTCAGGAGCATGAGGAGGAACCGCGCGTAGTCGGGCGCGGTCGAGAGCAGCCCGGCGCCGCCCGAGAAGCTTTTCCGCGGCCCCTTGACGTAAGCGCCCTGGCCGACCATGCTGCCCGGCTCCGGCGCGCGCTCAAGCCCGCCTTCCTTCGACGAGTAGACGGCGGCGAAGCGGTCGGCCTTCGACTCCGGCACGTAGAAGTGCGTGTCCGTCATCCCGAGCGGGACGATGATGCGCGAGCGCAGAAACTCTTCGAGCGTCTGGCCGCTGACGCGCTCGACGAGGGCGCCGAGGATGTCTGTGGAATAACCGTAAACCCACTTCTCGCCGGGCTGCGCGTCGAAGGGCAGCGAGGCCATGCGTGCGACCGTCGAGCCGACGGGCTCGTCGCGGTCTGCGAAGTACCAGCCGGTGATCTTTGCCGCCTCCCAGCGGTCGCGCGCGACGCCGCCGCCGTAGCCCACGCCCGCCGTGTGCGTCAGGAGGTCGCGGACGGTGACGGGCCTCTTGGCCTTGACGACTTCGTAGCCGCCGCCCTGCTTCGGCACCGCCACGGTCGTTTCGCGGAACTCGGGCAGGTACTTGCCGACGGGGTCGGAGATGAGCAGCCGCCCTTCCTCCTGCAAGACCATGACGCCGACGCTCACAAGCGCCTTCGTCTGCGAAGCGATGCGAAAGAGCGTGTCCTCGCGCATCGGCGAGCCGGCCTCGCGGTCCCTCTGCCCGAAGGCTTCGACGTAGGCCACCTTCCCCCGCCTCGCCACGAGCGCGACGCCGCCCGGCAACCTCCCTTCCTTCACGTAACCGCGCAGCGCGTCGCTCAGCCGCTTCAAACGCTCCGACGAGAGCCCGACCGCCTCGGGCCGCGCCCGCTGGAGGGTCTGCGTGTACACGGCCGGCGCGAACGCCAGCGCGAGGGAGAGCACGACGGCCGCGACGCCATGACGCCGCGAACGCATAGACCAAGCCGACAATCCTTTGTGCATGGACAGATAATAGCCGCGCGCGGGCGTGATGCGAAGCAGTTTGTGGCGGAGCAGGTTCGGCTCGCCCGAGGACACGGTATTCAACGCCTGGAGGCGCGATGAGAGCTTAAAAAGAGCAAATTAACATTCCTAGATGGGCAGGATGGGAAAATTAACCTTTCTGGGCCATGGGTTTTGTGATATAAGCCCAAAATATGGTCGCCACTCTGTCAACTGACACTCCCTTCAGCATCTCGCCGAACCCCAACTCACTGTACGTCACGCCGTCCCTGCGCGCGGTGATAGCAAAAGCCCGCTTCACCATTGACAAGCGACAGGGGCTGACGTGCGCCGCACTCGGGGACGTAGGCTTAGGAAAATCGACGGTTTTGAGATACCTCTACGGCGAGTACGCTGCCAGGGAGCACGTCATCACGACCCTCATCCCGACGCCTAAGTTCCCTTCCATCTTCGGGATGCTGAAATACATCTGCTCCGACTTCGAAATCGACCCCAAGCGGAGCTTCGTGGCGCAGCAGGACGCCCTCCAGGAATTTTTGCTGGAGCAATATCAGGCGGACAAGAACGTCGTCCTCTTCATTGACGAGGCCCAACTCCTTAACAATGAACAGTTAGAACTCATCCGCGGGCTGCTGAACTTTGAAACGGACAAGCACAAGCTCATTCAGATAGCACTGGCCGGGCAGCTCGAACTTCGGGATAAACTGAATACCGAGAAGAATAAGGCCCTCTACTCGCGCATTTCGACCTATTCCGTGTTAGACCCTCTCACCGCCGACGAGACCGCCGCCATGATCGGGCACCGGTGCGATTTCGCCGGCATCAGGAATCCCTTTAACAAAGAAGCGATGGAAGCGGTCTACATCAAGTCAAAGGGCATCCCGCGCTCGATTTTGAAGCTCTGCGCCCTCGCGTACGAGATGATGCAGATGGCCGGCGATAAGGAGATTGGCCCCGACTACATCGAGGATACCGTAGGCGAGGTGGCGGTATGAGCAGATTTGCGAAACTGGTAAATGCCAAGGCGGCTCGCGACCATGAGAAGCCACAAGCCCCCCCACAGCAACAATTACCTGAGGATAACCCTCCTCCACAGGATACCCCACCCTCCCCTCAAATAGAATCTACCCCGGTAGCTACCCCGGTAATTACTCCCGTAGCTACAGGGGCAATTACCCCTGTAGCTACCCCTGCACCTACCCCTGTAGAGACTCCTCTTGTTGAAAACCAGCGCGAGATATCTCGCACGCTGCCTCAATACCTGGACGCGACGCACACGGCCTCCGAACAGCGCGTCTACTCGGTCATGTACAGGGAGACGATCAGCCGCGGCGTAAAGGAACGCCACTTCGGCCCCAAGGAACTTTGTGAGAAGACCGGGATACGCTCGGACAGGACAATCCGAACCGCGCTGGACGGCCTCATCGAGAAGCTCTCGATTGACATAGTGGCGAATTTTCACGGCAGCCCCCTGGGTCCCCGCTACCATGTTTTCGACCCCAAGGAGATCGTCAGCAGGCGTAAGAGCGCCGGCATTGAGATAGACACACAGAGCAAAAAAATCACGACCCCTGCAACTACTGGGGTAGCTACCCCAGTAGCTACCCCAGACAAAAATTACAGGGGTACCCCTGCAAAATCTACTGGGGTTACTGGGGTAGATTTTGCAGGGGTATCTATTAAATATAATAAATATAAAAATACTATTAGGGAGAGCGGTGAAAGCGCCGCAGGCTCATCATCAAATAGCCCTCCCGGCACTGATGATGAGGCTTACGCCCTGATGCTCTCGCGGCTTCGCGAAGGCGTGGAAGAGGTCACGGGCAGGGAATCGTCGTCGGCCGAGGCCGAACGCTGGGCCGAGCTGGCCGAACTGCTGATGACGGAACTGAAGATCGCGGCGGGGAGGACGGGAAGCGTGTCGAGCGTGCCGGCGTTTCTGACCGAACACCTCCGCCGCAGGCTGTGGAAGAAAGAGAAGCGGCAGCTAGAAGAAGAAAGTCAGGCGGACGCCGCCAATTCCGGGGCGGAAGGGAAGTTGGACGCCTCGCGCTGCCCGGACTGCTTCGGGACGGGGATGTTCTACCCGGAGGGCTTCGACAAAGGTGTGACTAAATGCTCCCACCCGAAACTGCGCAGGCCCGAGGCGCAGGAGGGCGGGGAGGTCGAAGGCGCCGGGAGCAGCGAGGCATAGCGGCCGGGGGGGCCAGGAAGCTTGGGCTGGCCTATGTGAAACGTGGCCCCCGAACGAAAGGGGCCATGAGATGGGAGGAAGCGTTCGTGACGCTCGAAGAATGCACACAAACCCTTCAGTCGTGGACCCTAAACAGTTGAACATCGGCCGCCGTGGCGGTCGTGGTTTTCGACACGGTGCTCCGCGGCTGGGTGAGCGCGCCGAACTCCCGCGGGGGCACTTCGCGCTGGCCGAAGGCTTCCCGTCGTTCGACGGCAGCCTGCTGACGGACGGAGCTTCACTCGCGGCGGCCGCGGACGATTACGGCCACATGGTTCACCGCCAGCCCTCGGCCGTGCTTAAGCCGGGGTCCGTCAATGACGTGGTCGAGATGGTCAGGTTCGCGCGCCGGAATGGCATCAAGGTCGCCGCGCGCGGACAGGGGCATAGCACGCAGGGGCAGGCGCAGGTGGAGGCGGGCGTGGTCGTGGACATGTCAACCCTCGCCGCCGTCCGCGAGGTCAACCCTGCGGACGCTCTCGTCGAAGGCGGCGCGCGCTGGATAGACGTGCTCCAGCAGACCATCCCGCAGGGGCTGACCCCTCCGACGCTGGTGGACTTTCTTGAGCTGAGCGTCGGCGGGACGCTCTCGCTCGGCGGCATCGGCGGCCAGTCGTTCCGCCACGGGCCGCAGGTCGATAACGTGCTTGAGTTGCAGGTCGTCACGGGCGAGGGGGAGCTTGTCAGCTGCTCGCCTTCACAAAACAGGGCGCTCTTCTACGCGGCGCGCTCGGGGCTCGGTCAGGCCGGCCTCGAACGCGCCGACGCTCATCGGCGAGACCCTCGGCAACACGCCCGCCGAAGACGTTGGGCAGGGCCCCGTCCTCATCTACCCGTTCAACCGCGACAAGTTCAGCGCGCCGCTCTTCCGCGTCCCCGAGGGGCGTCACTTCTTCTGCTTCGCGCTGCTGCGTAACGCCGTGCCGCCGACGCCGGAGCGCGCCGCCGGGCTCGTCGCTGACAACCGCGCGCTGTTCGAGCGCGCGACCGAGCTGGGCGGGAAGAGGTATCCCTTCGACTCGGTGCCGATGACGAAGCAGGACTGGCAGAGGCACTACCAGCCGGCGTGGGGCCGGCTCGTCTCCGCCAAACACACCTACGACCCGGACGGGATTCTGACGCCGGGGCAGGGAATCTTCTGAGGCCGTCAGAAGTTACTCAAGCAGCGCTTTGAGAAGGGAGTTCCGTATGGCTGTGAACGAGATTGCGCCAGATACGTACCGCATCTCAACCTACGTGCCTGAGATCAACCTGCAGTTCAACCAGTTCCTCGTCACAGACGACGAGCCGCTGCTCTACCACACGGGGATGCGCGGGCTCTTCCCGCGCGTGCTCGAAGAGGTGTCGCGCGTCATCGACCCGTCGCGGCTGCGCTGGGTCGGCTTCAGCCACTTCGAGTCCGACGAGTGCGGCGCGCTCAACGACTGGCTCACGGTCGCGCCGCAAGCACAGCCGGTGTGCAGCGTGGTCGGGGCGCTCGTGAGCGTCAACGACTTCTCGCTGCGGCCGGCGCGCGCGCTCGCAGACGGAGAGGCGCTGGAGACGGGCCGGTGCCGCTTCCGCTTCCTCCAGACGCCGCACGTGCCGCACTGCTGGGAGGCGGGGCTCATGTTCGAGGAGACGGAGAGGACGCTGCTCTGCTCCGACCTCTTCACTCACACAGGGGACGTGGCGCCGCTGACGGAGTCGGACGTGGTCGGGCCTTTCCGTGAGGGGCTGGTCGCCGACCTGAGCGGCCCGCTCGCGGGCGCCTACCCTTACACGCCGCAGACGGAAGAGACGCTGCGCCGCCTGGCCGCGCTCAAACCCAGGACGCTCGCCCTCATGCACGGCTCGTCCTACGTCGGCGACGGCGAGCGGGCCCTGCTCGACCTGTCGGCGGCGATGCGCGAGGTCCTCGGCGGGCGCAACGCCTGAGGCATGAGAGGAGGAGGCCGGTGCCGTACGTCAGCGTCAGGATTACGAAGGACGGCGTGACCGTCGAGCAGAAGAGGCGGGTGGTGGAAGAGATTACGCGGACGCTCGTCAACGTCCTCGGCAAGAGGCCGGAGCACATCCACGTCATCATCGACGAGGTCGAGCCCGAGAACTGGGGCTTCGCCGGGATGCTCACGACCGATTACCGCAAGGCACAAGAGTAGACGCCGCGCGGGTGATTCATTATGAAGGTCATCGTCATCGGCGGGGAAGGGACGATAGGGCGGCCGGTCGCAGACGCGCTTTCTGCCCGCCACGAGGTCGTCAGGGTCGGCCGCAACGGCGAGACGCTCGACGCGCGGGCCTTCGGGGCGTCGGGTTTCGCCCGTCATCGCCCCGTCTGGTCGTAGCCACACAATCAGCCGTGCATCTTCTCAACGGCCCTTCCGAAAGACCCCGTTGAGCCGCACGTTAACGCCGCCGCACTGGGAGTCGTCTTTGGCGACGAGGTAGTCGCCGACTAATTTGTGACTTTGAATTTCACCGAATACTTGCCCGGAGATGGCGCGGGGCTGATGACGAAAAGATAATCTCCGCTCGACGGCAAGCGGTCGGGGCTGAATGTGTCAATCGCCGGCTCTTCACCTTCTCTGTTATTCGGGTAATAAACTGAGATTGTGCATCCGTGAGCAACGACTTCTATTCGTTGACCCGCTTTCATGTTCAGCAAAAATGAGCTGCTTTCGTCCTTTGTTTTAAACACCACGGGGAAACTCGCCGAATTTGCACCCCTCGCGAATTGAACTCTCCTCGCCCTCTTCGCCAGGGCTCCGTAGTCTTCTTTGCAAGCCTCAAAATCGGCGAAGCTATCCTCATACTTGTTCGTCTCGTAGTTCTTGCCGCGAAATTTGATTCGTAGCGACTCTTTGCCGCCGGACCTTACCAGCGTCCAGACTAAACTCTTCATCTCGGACGGCGACACATCGGGCAACTTGCCGTCGGCAAACTCGACGGTCAATGTGTTGCCTTTGAGCGTCCCCGTAAACTCGTATGTCGCATCGGCGGGAGTGTCGTCACCGCCGCCGCCACCGCCCACCACGAAGGTTCCCGCCACCTCTCTGCCGTTAATCCTGAAATTGACGACGCGCTCCCCCTGAAGCCAGTCGGCGCGGAAACACTTCGAGACGCCTTGCGCGTTCGCCGACGCACCCGCGCCCGGGAGGATGCAAACAAGTATGAGTACAAAACTCGCCGCCAGGATTTTCACGGGTTCCTCCTTGAGATGTTTGCTTCCGTGTGGCCGGAATCGGGGTGGTGACGTGGCGGCCTCGTCCGTGCGAACAGTCATCAAAGTAGTGGAGCGGGCGGCCCCGCACCTCTTCGAGCGTGTAACCCGTCAGCTTCTCGGCGGCCGGGTTCATGTAGGTGCAGTGCTGGCGCGCGTCCATGACGAAGAGCGAGACGGTCGCGTTGACGCAGACCGCCTCTAGCTGCCGCAGGTAGTGCCCGTCGTCGGCCGAGCGCCTCGCTATGTCCCTCTCGCAACCCCGCTTGATTCTGCCTGATAGAGCTGTTTGCCGGTGGGCACAGATACTACGGCTTTTGCCGTGGTCAGTCGAGAGCCCGCCGAAGGGCACGGGCGGCGACAACCACGGGGCGTAGGTATACCCGGCCCGTCAGTATATACTCGTAAGCCCCAATCCACTTTCCCCCCGGAAGTTCACCAATCACGGAGACGAGTGTCAGTCAGTCCGCCCATGCCCAAGGAAACGCCCGGAGATTTTCCGCCCGCCGCCGAGAGCGGAAGCCCCATCGAACACCCGCAGAGACCCGACGTGGCCGCCTACTGGCTGAAGGCGGTCGTCGAGTCGGCCGACGACGCCATCATCACCAAGACGCTCGAAGGCATCATCACGAGTTGGAACCCCGGCGCCCGGCGCATCTTCGGCTACACGGCCGATGAGGTGGTCGGCAAGCCCGTGACCATCCTGATTCCGGAAGACCATCTCGACGAGGAGCCGACCATCCTGGCCCGCATCCGGGCGGGCGAGCGCGTCGAGCACTACGAGACGGTGCGCGTGCGCAAGGACGGCTCGTTCGTAGACATCTCGCTCACCGTCTCGCCCATCAGGAAGCCGGACGGCACCATCATCGGCGCGTCGAAGATCGCCCGCGACATCACCGCACGCAAGCGAGCCGAGGCGGAGTTGCGCGAGCAGGCCGTGGTCATCGAGACGGTCAACCGTCTCGGGCAGACGCTCTCGGGCGAACTGGACCTGCACCGGCTCGTGCAGGCCGTCACCGACGCGGCGACCGGGCTGACGGGCGCGCACTTCGGCTCCTTCTTCTATAACGTGCTAAACGAAGACGGCGGCTCCTACATGCTCTACACCATGTCGGGGGTGCCGCTCGAAGCCTTCGCCCACTTCCCCATGCCGCGCGCCACAGACCTCTTCGGCCCCACCTTCCGCGGCGAGGGCACGATCCTCATCGCCGACGTGAGGAAGGACCCGCGCTACGGCAAGAACTCGCCCTACTACGGGATGCCCGAGGGCCACCTGCCCGTCGTGAGCTACCTGGCCGTGCCCGTCATCTCGCGCACCGGCGAGGTCTACGGCGGCCTCTTCTTCGGCGACCCCAAAGAGGGCGTCTTCGACGAGCACGTGGTGCGCGTCGTCGAGGGGCTGGCCGCGCAGGCGGCGGTCGCCATTGACAACGTGCGGCTCTTCGAGGCGCTGGAGCGCGCGCGCATCCAGGCGGAGGCGTCGGCGGCCGAGAAGGAGCGCCTGTACCGCGAGGCGCGCGAGGCTAACCGCCTCAAGGACGAGTTCCTCGCCACGGTCTCGCACGAGCTGCGGACGCCTTTGACCGCCATCCTCGGCTGGTCGCACATGCTCCGCACGGGGCAGTTCGACGGCAAGTCGGCCGCCGGCGCCTTCGAGACCATCGAGCGCAACGCCCGGGCGCAGGCGCAACTCATCGAAGACCTGCTCGACGTGTCGCGCATCATCACCGGCAAGCTCCGCATAGACGTGCGGCCCCTCGACCCGAACTCCTTCATCGAGGCGGCGGTCGAGGCCGTCAGGCCCGCCGCGGAGGCGAAGGGCGTAAGGTTGCAGAAGGTGATTGACACGGGCGTCGTCTCCGTCTCGGGCGACCCGGTCCGGCTCCAGCAGGTGGTGTGGAACCTTCTGTCGAACGCCATCAAGTTCACGCGCCGGGGCGGGCGCGTGCAGGTCAGGATGGAGCGGGTCAACTCGCACATCGAGATCGCCGTCAGCGACACCGGACAGGGCATCGAGCCCGGCTTCCTGCCGCACGTCTTCGACCGCTTCCGTCAGGCGGACGGCACCACCACGCGCAACCACGGGGGGCTGGGCCTCGGCCTCGCCATCGTCCGCCACCTCGTCGAGCTGCACGGGGGCACCGTCCGGGCCGAGAGCCCGGGCGAGGGGCAGGGCTCGACCTTCAGGGTGCTGCTGCCGGTCGCGCCGGTCTACGCGCCCGACATGGCGGAAGAACGAGTCCACCCGGCCGCGCGTGAGACGCTCCCCGCCTTCGAGTGCCCCGACCGGCTCGACAGCCTGCGCGTGCTCGTCGTGGACGACGAGCCGGACACGCGCGAGATGCTCAGGGCGGGCTTAGGTCAGTGCGGGGCTGAGGTGACGACCGCCGCCTCGGCCGCGGAAGCCCTGACGCTGCTCAGGGAGTCGCCGCCCGACGTGCTCGTCAGCGACATCGGGATGCCGGACGAGGACGGCTACGCGCTGATACGGAAGGTGCGGGGCCTGCCCGCAGGGCAGGGCGGAAAGGTGCCCGCCATCGCCCTGACCGCTTACGCGCGGACGGAGGACAGGCTCCAGGCTCTCCGGGCCGGGTACCAGATGCACGTGACGAAGCCGGTCGAGCTGACGGAGCTCGCCGCCGTCGTGGCGAGCCTGGCGAAGCGCGGCGGTTGACGGCGTACACGTTCACCCCGGCCGGGTGGCTTGAGTGGGGCTGTGGGGCGGCGATGCCTTCGGGTCGCCGCCGCGGAAGTAAAGGGGCACGCGGTTGCAGACCATCCTGATTGCCGACGACAACGAAGACCTGCGCGGCATGCTGAGGCATCTCCTTGAGTCTCAGGGCTACCGCGTGCTGGAGGCCGTCGCCGCCGGCTGCGGCGGATTCATCACCAAGCCCGTAGACCCCGGGGCGCTGCTGAAGACGGTCAGGCTTCTGCTGCGGCAGGAAGAGGGTGAGGCGGCGGCGCCTCAGGCATAGGGACGAGACCGAAGAGGGGCATTAAACTACTTGACCCGCCCGGTACTCATTGCAGCTCAGAACTCGCCTAATTCCCCGCTCTTTCGGCTTTGAGCAATGTAATGGGGAGTCAGGTATGTTAATGCCCTCTTTTAAGAACCGGCGCGGGCTGGCCTAGACTCGGGCGCCGGAAGGTCTTAGTCTGGAGCTGCTCCCCCGAGAAGCTCTGCCCCCGTTTTAGGATTCCAAGGAGGGAAGGTGTGCCCGACAGAACCGTTCTTGTGGTCGAGGACTTCGACGACACCCGCGCCATGATCCGCATGCTGCTGGAGATGAAAGGCTGTCACGTCCTGGAGGCGGTCAACGGCAGGGAGGCCGTGGAGGCCGCCTCGGCCCACTGCTCCGAGATCGACCTCATCCTGATGGACCTGCGGATGCCGGTCATGACGGGCGTCGAGGCGACGCGCCACATCCACGAGCAGGCGGAGACTTCCCGCGTGCCCATCGTGGCGATGTCGGCCCACTGCGAGGGCAACTGGCGCGACGAGGCGCTCGCGGCCGGGGCCGTTGACTGCTTCAGCAAGCCCATCGAGTTCGCACTCCTCGACGAGATCGTCAGCCGCTACGCCGCGTGAGTTGACGGGACGCTGTCCGGGCCCGCGCCACGACGAATGACAAAAGAGGTTTCTCAAGACAGCACGGACCTCTTCCGCCTGATCGCGGAGAACGTCCACGACTTCGCCGTCTTCATGACGGACCTCGCGGGGCGCGTCGTGAGCTGGAACCCCGGCGTCGGGAGCCTGCTCGGCTACACCGAGGGCGAGTGGGTCGGCCGGGACGCGTCAATCATCTTCACCCCGGAGGACCGCGAGCAGGGCGCACACCTGTCGGAGATGGAGACGGCGCTTCGCGAGGGCCGCGCCGAGAATAAGCGGTGGCACCTGCGCAAGGACGGCTCGCGCTTCTGGGCCAACGGCTTCCTGATGCTGCTCAAGGACGGGCGCGGGGAGGCGCGGGGCTTCGCCAAGATCATGCACGACGACACCGCGCACCGCCTGACGGAGGAGAGGCTGCGCGATCAACTCGGCCTCACCGAGACCATCACCGGCACGCTCCTCGAAGGCATCCACGTCCTCGACCGCGAGGGCCGCATCACCTTCGCCAACCGCGCGGCCCTGGGGATGCTCGGCTACGAGTCGGCGGAGCTGGTCGGCAAGGACCAGCACGAGACGGTCCACTCCCGCCGTGAGGACGGCTCGCCGCACCCCGCGGAGGAGTGCCCGGTCATCGCCGTCCTCCGCACGGGCGTACCCCTGCGCGATTACGAGACCGTCTACCTGCGCAAGGACGGCAGCCTGTTCCCGGTGCTCTGCACGTCGGCACCGATTCTGAACGACGGGCAGGTCTCGGGCGCCGTGATGACCTTCCACGACATCTCGGCTCGCAGGCGGGCCGAGGCAGAGTTGCAGGAGAGCGAAGAGCGCTTCCGCACACTCGCCGAGACGGCTTCGGACGTTATCGTCACCATCGACGAGGAGAGCCGCATCCTCTTCATCAACCCGTCCGCCGAGAAGGTCTTCGGCTACCGGCCCGAAGAGCTGACGGGTCAGTCCCTCTCGCTGCTGATGCCGGAGTACCTGAGACACCTCCACCGCGCAGGGTTGACGCGCTACCTGGAGACCGGCCGCAAGCACATCAGCTGGGACGGGGTGGAGTTGCCCGGGCTGCACAGGGACGGCCGGGAGGTCCCGCTCGAAGTCTCCTTCGGCGAGTTCCGCCGCGGCGGCAGGCACGTCTTCACCGGCATCATCCGCGACATCACGCAGCGCAAGCGGGCCGAGGAGGCGCTGCGCGAAAGCGAAAAGCGTTTCCGACTCATCTTCAACCAGCAGTTCCAGTTCATGGCCACCCTCTCGCCCGAAGGCGTCCTGCTCGACGTGAACGAACTGCCGCTGCGCGCCGCGGGCGTCACGCGCGAGCAGGTCGTGGGGCAACTCTTCTGGGAGACGCCGTGGTGGCAGGGCCTCCCGGAAATGCAGGCGGGCTGGCCGGCCCGTCTGGAAGAGGCCGCGCGCTCGGACGCGCCCGTCTTCAGCGTGGACCAGTATCTGGCCGCAGACGGCACGCGCGTCGCCGAGGCGTCGATCACCGCGGTCAAGGACGCGGGCGGGCGCGTCGAGTTCTTCATCGTGTAGGCGTCCGACATCACCGAGCGCAAGCGGGTCGAGGAGGAGCGCGAGCGGCTGCTGCGTGAGGCGCAGGAGGCGAACCGCCTCAAGGACGAGTTCCTCGCCACCGTCTCGCACGAGCTGCGCACGCCGCTCACGGCCATCCTCGGGTGGTCGCACCTGCTACGCGGCGGGCAGCTCGAAGGCGGGGGCGCGGCCAAGGCGCTGGAGACCATCGAGCGCAACGCCCGGTCGCAGGCGCAGCTCATAGACGACCTGCTGGACGTGTCGCGCATCGTCACGGGTAAGCTCCGGCTGGATGTCATGCCGGTAGACCCGCACTCGTTCATCGACCCGGCGGTGGAAGCCGTGCGCCCCGCCGCCGAGGCCAAGGGCGTGAGGTTGCAGAAGGTAATCGACACCGGTCTGGAGACCGTCATGGGCGACCCGGCCCGGCTCCAGCAGGTGGTGTGGAACCTGCTGACGAACGCCGTCAAGTTCACGCCCCGCGGCGGGCGCGTGCAGGTCCGCCTCGAACGCGTCAACTCGCACGTCGAGATAGCCGTCACAGACACGGGCGCGGGCATCTCGCCCGAGTTCCTGCCGCACGTCTTCGAGCGCTTCCGGCAGGCCGACCAGAGGACGACCCGCGTGCACGGCGGTCTCGGCCTCGGCCTCTCCATCGTACGCCACCTGGTGGAACTCCACGGGGGAGCAGTCCGGGCGGAGAGCGCGGGCGAGGGGACGGGCTCTACGTTCATCGTGACGCTGCCGGTCGCCCCCGTCCACCGGACGGGGGACGCCGAAGAGCGCGTGCACCCGGCGGCCCGCGACACGCTGCCGGCGCACGAGTGCCCGGAGCGGCTGGACGGTCTGAGGGTGCTCGTCGTGGACGACGAGCAGGACGCGCGGGAGCTGCTGGCCGTCGGTCTCGGACAGTGCGGGGCGGAGGTGGTCACGGCCGCGTCGGCGCGGGAGGCCCTCGAAGCCCTGGCGGGCGCGAAGTTCGACGCCCTGACCAGCGACATCGGGATGCCGGGCGAAGACGGCTACGAGCTGATTCGCCGCGTGAGGGCGTTGCCGCCCGAGGGGGGTGGCAGGACTCCCGCCGTCGCGCTGACGGCATACGCGAGGACCGAGGACCGCCTGCGGGCGATGCGCGCGGGCTTCGAGATGCACGTCTCGAAGCCGGTGGAGCTGACCGAGCTGATAGTCGTCATCGCCAACCTCGCACGGCGCGGAGGGTAGTGTCTCGGCGGCAATAACGTGCTTAACTGCGTGGTATGCGCAGTTGATGTGGCCGTAGACTGCGGCGGCCCTTCAGCCCGGCTGCCCCCTTTCTCCCATGACTGTCACTTTTACCTCACGAATGCCTCGCCCCCTACTCCACCGTCCGTCACTGTACAGATGACCCACGAGTCTTTACCGAAGATGGCTATGCAATCAGGACTGCGTTAACGTAAAGAGGTGTTGCGATGAAGGCGAAGGCGGAAGTCCAACCAGACTCATTCGACCAATTCGGCCTCGGCGAGCCGCTGCTGAAGGCCATCTCCGACGTAGGGTACGAGGCGCCCTCGCCCATCCAGCAGAAGACCATCCCGCTGCTCCTCGAAGGGCGCGACGTGGTCGGGCAGGCGCAGACCGGGACGGGCAAGACGGCCGCCTTCGCCCTCCCCATCCTTCAGAGGCTGGAGCCAGCCGGGGGCGGCGTGCAGGCCCTCGTCCTGACGCCGACGCGGGAACTCGCCGTCCAGGTGGCCGAAGCCTTCCACACCTACTCGCGGCACATGGGCGGCGTCCGCGTCCTGCCCGTCTACGGCGGCCAACCCATCCACCAGCAGCTCAGGCGCTTGCAGAGCGGGGTGCAGATCGTCGTCGGCACACCGGGGCGCGTCATGGACCACCTGCGGCGTGAGAGTTTGGACCTCTCGGCGCTAAAAACCGTCGTGCTCGACGAGGCCGACGAGATGCTCCGGATGGGCTTCCTCGAAGACGTGGAGTGGATACTTGAGCACACGCCGCCCGGACGGCAGACGGCGCTCTTCTCGGCGACCATGCCGCGCGAGGTGCGCCGCATCGCCGAGCGCCACCTGAGGGAGCCGGCCGGCGTCGAGATCGAGCACCGGACGCTGACGGTGCCGACCGTCGAGCAGCGCTACGTCAACGTCTCCGAGGGGCAGAAGCCGGACGTGCTGACGCGCATCCTGGAGGCCGAGGCGGGCGCGGGCGAGGCGGCGCTCATCTTCGCCCGCACGAAGGTCGGGGCGGCCGAGCTGACCGAGAAGCTACAGGCGCGGGGCTACGCCGCCGAGGCCATGCACGGCGACATGAGTCAGGCGCAGCGCGAGGCCGTCATCAGGAGGATGCGGGGCGGGCAGGTCGAGATCGTCGTCGCGACGGACGTGGCGGCCCGCGGCCTCGACGTGGAGCGCATCGGCCTCGTCATCAACTACGACATGCCGAACGACGTGGAGTCCTACGTCCACCGCATCGGCCGGACGGGGCGCGCCGGGCGCGCGGGCCGGGCCGTGCTCTTCGTGACGCCGCGGCAGCAGCGGATGAAGCGCGAGGTCGAGCACTACACGGGCCAGCGCATCGAGCCGATGCGCGCGCCCACGGAGGCCGACGTGGCCGCCCGCCGCGTGGCGCTGTTCAAGGAGAGAATGCTCAAGACGCTGGGGGAAGAGGAGCTGGACCTCTACCTGTCGCTGGTCGAGGAGCTGGCCGAGGAGAGCGGGCGCGACATGGCCGAGATCGCCGCCGCCGCCGTCCGCCTTGCCGAGGGTGACAGGCCGCTGGAGGTCTCGCTGGAGCCGGAGGCCGAGCAACTGGGGCAGACGGGCGACGGCATGGTGCGCCTCTTCATTGACGTGGGCCGGCAGGGGCGCGTGGGGCCGTCCGACATCGTCGGCGCCATCGCCAACGAGGGCGGCGTGCCGGGCAGGGACATCGGCGCCATAGACGTTCACGACCGCTTCACGCTCGTCGACCTGCCCGAGGAGTACGTCGAACAGGTGCTCCGGCGGATGAGAGGCAGCCGCATCCGCAACTACAACGCGAACATCCGCGTGGCGGCAGACAGGGGGCGGGACGCGGAGCCCCGCCCGCGGCCGGCGAAGAAGACCGGCAGGCCGAGAGCTAAGGCCGGTGAAGGTAAGTCACGCACCAATTCTCGCGGGCGGTGAGAGACGTTTCGTCCGCGCCGGACGAAACGTTACTCCTCTGTCGGTTTCGTACAGACTCCCCGTCGTGGGCGTGGTAGTTGTAGCCTAAGGCAGGGGGCCGTTGATGAGCGAGCTACTGAAGGAGCAACCGACCATCCTCCTCATCGAGGAGGACGAGGAGACACGCAGGCCGCTGGTGAGTAACCTCCGCGGCTACGGCTACCGCGTGGTCGTGGCGGTGGACGAAGAGGACGCACTGGACAGGGTCGGCGGCGGGGGCTTCGACGCCGACCTCGTGCTGGTGAACCTCGTCGGGAAGACGGCCGACGAAGTCCTGGGCGTCGGGAGGCGCGTGCGCAAGCAGGCGAGGTACGACGGCCACACGCCGCTCGTCGTCATGCCTGAGAAGTACGACGAAGAGCTGGAGGACACGGAGGTCAACGTCGAAGGCAACGACTGGATTTTCTACCTCGGCGAGGAGCCGTACCGTCTGCGCGAACTGCTGGCGCGACTCACGGCTGCGTTGCGAAAAATGAGCTAAGGCGTGAAGGTGCTCGACCACAGCCTCTTTAACGCTTCTACACCTTCAGGCAGGTCCTCGACCTCGACGGCCAGCCGCTTGTGCCGAGGGTCGAGGGAAGGCCCCTTCGGGACGGCCCAGGACTTGAGCACGCCGCCCACCTCAAGCCGGAGGTCGAAGTGGAGGCGGGAGGCGTGATGCTCGTGGATCACGAAGCGCGGCCGCCTCATCCCCTTAGCCCCTCTTTCGGTTCGATCACGCATCTATCCTTCCTGCGTATACATATCTTTCCTGACCTCAAAGGATGCTCTCCCCTTTAGACTGCATCATCAGTTGTTATACCTATAAAGCCGGGATACTTCACAAGCCTCCGCGCGCCGTACCGCAGGTCTTTCCATATTGCTTCCGGGGTGCTTTTACACACAGGCGTTGGGAGTTATCCTCGTCCTTACGTCCGCGCCCCTCCCGCGAGTCGTGTCGAGCCCGTTTGAGATTTCACCACTACCACTGTGAGGTCGTCACGTGAAAGCCTACCCGGCGCGCAAGACCCTGACGCTATGTTTGGTTCTCCTGCTCAATCTTCTCCCGTCCTTCCGCGCACAGGCACAGGCCCCGGCGACGCCAAAGTTCACGTTTAGGGCGAGCGGACTGCAACTTGAGCGGAGGACCCAGGCGGGCTCGTTCTTCGATGTCGTCGGGCGGAAGTCGGCGGCCTTCGGGTACGAGCACCGCGCGATGGAGGCGTGGGTCTACCCCATGAAGATACTCGACGACTTCGAGCTGTCGTTCCGCGTCGAGGGCTACCCGCTGGAGTTCCGCGGTGCGGACACGCTCGCGCGCGTCAGCGTCCGACCCGAGGCGACCGTCTTCACCTACTCGCACGCGGCGTTCAACGTCCGGCAGGTCATCTTCGCCCCCGTGGATGAGCCCGGCATCATCATGCTGCTCGACGTGGACAGCGTGCTGCCGATGACCGTCACGGCCTCCTTCCGCCCGAGGCTCAGGCTGGCGTGGCCCGCGGGGCTGATGACCGGCAACCTCGACTGGAACGAGAAGCAGCGCGCCTATTACGTCGCCGAAGAGTCGGGGCGATTCGTCGGCATCGTCGGCTCGCCCTCGGCGCGCGACCTCTCCGTCATGCCCTATCAGGAGGAGCCGCGCGACGTGCCCGCCCGCTTCAGTATCGAAATCCCGGCGCGAGAGCTGAAGGCGAACTTCGTCCCCGTCGTCATCGCCGGGGGCGTTAAGGGGAGGGAAGACGCGAAGGAGGTTTACGACCGGCTGCTCGGCTCCGCCCGCGCGCTGTACGAAAAAAACGTCGGCTACTACGAGCGCCTTCAGCGGGAGACCGTCGGCATCACTACGCCGGACGAGAGGTTCGACGCGGCCTTCGCGTGGGCGAAGGTCGGCGTGGATAAGGGCGTGGCGACCAACCCGTATCTCGGCACCGGACTGGTCGCGGGGTTCCGCACTTCGGGGGAGAGCGAGCGCCCCGGGTTCGCCTGGTTCTTCGGGCGTGACGCGATGTGGACGGCGCTGGCGACCACCTCCTACGGTGATTTCCCCACGACGCGCGCCGCGCTCGAATTTCTTAAAAAGTTCCAGCGCGCCGACGGCAAAATCCCGCACGAGATTTCGCAGAGCGCGAGCCTCATCCCCTGGTTCACGGATTATCCTTACGCTTGGGCCAGCGCCGACGCGACGCCGCTCTACGTCATCGTCCACGCGGACTACTGGCGCGCGAGCGGCGACGCGGAGTTCCTGAGGGCCAACTGGGATTCAATCGTTAAAGCCTACCGGTTCACCGAAGCGACCGACACGGACGGCAACGGGCTGGTCGAGAACACCAGGTTCGGGCACGGCTGGGTCGAGGGCGGCGCGCTCTATCCGCCGCACGAAGAGATTTACATGCAGGGCCTTTGGGTCAAGGCTTCGCGCGACCTGGCCGAGATGGCGGACGCGATGAAGGACGCCGCGCTCGCCGCCCGCGCCCGCGCCTCCGCCGAGCGGACGCGGGCCGCGACGGAGCAGACCTACTGGCTGCCCGAGCGCGGCTTCTACGCCTTCGCCACGAACGTCCCTCCCGCGACGCCGCGCGAGGCGGAACCGGGGCCGAACCGCGCGACGCGGCAGCAGCGCATGAACGAGTTGGACAAGTCGAAGCTCATAGACGAGGACACGGTGCTGCCGGCCGTCCCGCTCTGGTGGGGCCTGCTGGAAGACGGGCGTGCCCAGGGGCAGATAGACCACCTCGGGAGCCCGCACATGGCGACCGACTGGGGCGCGCGCATCATCTCGGACGAGAGCCGTCTCTACGACCCGCTTTCGTATCATCACGGCTCGGTGTGGCCGCTCTTCACAGGCTGGGCCAGCGTGGGCGCGTACCGCTACGGGCGGCCGCACGTCGGGCACCAGGCGCTGATGGCGAACGCGCTCCTGACCTACACGAACGCGCTCGGCTACGTGACGGAGTTGCTGTCGGGCGACTTTAACGCGCCGTTCGGGCGGTCCTCGCACCACCAGGTTTGGTCTGAGGCGATGGTCATCACGCCGACGCTGCGCGGCATGTTGGGCGTCGAGGCGGGCACGGGCGGCACCGCGCTGCGCTTCGCCCCGCAGCTCCCGGCGAACTGGGAGCGGGTCGAGGTGCGCAGCGTCGCCGCCGGGCCGGGCGCGCGCTTCGACCTCTCACTCGCGCGCGGCGCCGGACGCATGACCATCAAGGCCACGCGGCGCGGCGATGCCCAATCCACTCCGGCCGCGCAGGACGCGGGTGTCACGCGGCTCACGCTCGCCCCCGCCTTCCCGCTCGACGCGCGCGTCCTCGCCGTGACCACAGGGGGGCGCAGCCTGCCGTTTGAAGTCACACGCGTCGGCGACGTGCAGCGCGCGGAGGTCCGCCTCGAACTGCGTCAGCCGGGCGCCGAGGTCGTCTTCACCTACGACGAGGGGACAGACGTTTACGTCGAGCCGGAGCCGCTGCAACCGGGGGCGCGGAGCGAGGGCTTGCGCGTCATACGTTCCCGCGCCGAGGGGGATCTGATGCGCCTCGTGCTGGAAGGGCGCGGGGGGCGCTCTTACGGGCTGCGCGTGCGCACGCCGCGCGAGGTCGGCGAAGTGGAAGGCGTGGCGGTGAGCCGCGACACGCGCCCCGACGCGCGCCTCCTCGTCACCTTCGGCGGCGGCGACGACGCGTACGTGCGTCGTGAACTAACTATCCCGCTGCTGCGCAACGCACCGCGGCCGACACGTTGAGGCCCGGTTAATGCCCGCGCCGACCCCGACGGGAGTATATTGTTCAGCAGAACCCCCCATGCGTGCCTGGGAGTGACGAGCTGTGTGTGCGGGATGAACCTTGATGCGCCCCGAGTTCGCTTGTCAAAATCGCTCTGAGGGACACTTCTGCCTTGTCTAACGAACCGTTGACACCTGAAACCCTCCGCGGCGATGAGATGACCCCGCGGAAGTTTGACCCGGGGAGCGCCGCCGCCTTCGTCAACAAGTCGGTCTCGGAAGCGACCCGGCGTGCCTACCGCCGCGCCGTATCAGAGTTCTTCAAGTTCGCCGGCATGAAGCACCCGTCGGAGGTCGTGCCCGCGGACGTGGCGCTCTGGAGGGACCGGCTGCGGGCGCAGAAGAAGAGCGCGGCGACGGTCGCCTTCAAGCTGTCGGTGGTGCGCTCCTTCTTCGAGTACCTGAAGGCCGGCGGAGCCATCACACTCAACCCGGCTTCGACCAGGCTGGTCTCGCCGCCCGCGCTGTCGTCGGAGCCGGCCGGGCGTGCGCTCTCGGCCAGGGAGGTGCGCTACCTGCTCGCCGGGCCGGACAGGGCGAGGACGGAGGGCGCGAGGGATTACGCGCTGATGCTTGTGATGCTCCGGCTCTCCCTGCGCGTCTCCGAGGTCTGCTCCTTGCGCGCCTCGTCGGTGAAGTGGAG
Organism: Pyrinomonadaceae bacterium; assembly: GCA_035296285.1. Lineage (GTDB taxonomy): Bacteria > Acidobacteriota > Blastocatellia > Pyrinomonadales > Pyrinomonadaceae > QHXN01. The sequence continues at coordinate 34,086 of DATHBF010000518.1, forward strand.
CCACGGGAGGTGGACGCTGCGCTGCAAGGTGAAGGGGGGCAGGGAAGAGGTCTGGCCGCTGCCGAAGGAGGTCAAGGAGGCCGTTGACGACTACCTGCGCCTCGACCGGAAGCGGCGGGAGCTAGTTCATTCGGGAGGCGAGGACGCGCACCTGTTCCAGCCGCTCGTCAACTACCGGACGCTGGAGTTCGACCGCGCGCTCTCGATTCGCATGGTGCAGAGGATTGTGAAGCGTTGGGCCGACTACGCGCGGCTCGGCGACCTCTCGCCGCACGACCTTCGGAGGACGGCCATCACGCGGGCGCTCGACGCGGGGCTCTCGTACCGGCAGGTGCAGATGATGTCGAAGCACAAGGACCCGAAGACCATCATGAGGTACGACCACGGGCGGGAGAACCTGGAGCAGAACGCCGTCAACTTCCTCGGGTATGACGAGGAATGAAGGGTTATACGACTGATAGCCAGGCGTAGGGAGAGCTGAACGCACGCGCCCAACGTCCGATAAGCAAATTCGCGGGGGTGGGGCTTCGCCTGGCGAAAGGGTTTTGCCGAACGGAAGAGATTCTTGCCCGACGAAATACGGGTTCGACAGCACCGGGGCTTCGGATATAATGCGCGGCCGTCTCCCCACTCTCACACGTTCGCGCGCCCCGCGCCGCGCCGCTTGAAAGGAGTTAACAATGGTTAGAAGCCAAGTAAAAGCCTTACCTCAAAAGGCATTTGAGATTCTCGCCGGTAGGGGACTTCCGGAGTGCGAAGTCTTCCAGCACGGCAACTGGAACACCGGCGAAGACGACGAGGACGGGTTCAGGTTTCGCACGTCCTTACGCGTCTTCAACGTCGGCGAGGTCATGAACGATAATATCTCCTCAATTATCGTTTATTCGGGCGTCTGGCGATTCTACGAACACGCGGACTTTCAAGGGGCCTCCATTGATCGCGGCGTCGGGCAGCACAACCTCCCCGCCGAATGGAACGACGGATTTCGTCCTACGAGCCAATCTCCCTCTGAAGGGCCGCGGCTCTGTTAAGCAGCATGACAGGCGAGGGCCGCGAATGATTCGCGGCCCTTAGCTTATCGGACGTGAGTCGGCGATCCCTCATTGTCGCAGGCAGGCGAGCTTAAGCAGTGCGGCGCGTAGGCGCGGGACCAGTGAAGCCTCGTCGGTGTCCACGTCGGCGAAGAGGCGGAGCGTGGCGGGCCAGTCTGGGCGTTGGTAGAAGCGGAGCAGCGAGTCGGGGTCGAAGCCTTCGAGGTCTTCGTATCGGGGGGCGAGGCCGCGGGCGACGAAGGCGTGGAGGTCGGGGGGGCCGTAATCTATGCCGGGCACGAAGGCGGCGGGGCGGCCTGCGGTCACGGCCTCGATGAGGACGCTTGAGTTGCCGGCGAGCACCACGTCGCACGCCTTAACGTCCTCGAAGACTGAGCCGCCGCCGCGCACGAGTCGCGCGTCGCCGCGCGCCGACACCCACTCGTCGAGCCCCCGCCAGAGGTTCTTCGGGTGCGGTCGCACGAGGACGCGCGACGCGCGCGGGTGCGCGAGCAGACGCTCGACGAGGGCGCGGAGCCTTTCCTCGTTCACGTCCTTGCAGAGGAAGACGCCGACGGCGAGGCGCTCCGGGAGCGGCCCCGAAGGCATCGGCGCGTGATGCGAGCGCCGGCCGTGGACGAGGACGCGGCCCATCCGGCATCCCTCCTCGACGTAGGTGCGGCGGGCGGCCTCGCAGTGAACGACGGCGAGGTCGTATGGGAGCGGCGCGACGGGCCTGACGGGCATCCCGTGCGTGACGAGCACGACGGGCACGCCGCACCTGCGCGCCGCGAGGTTGAAGGCGATGCCGTGCGGGTTGCTGTGGCTCGACATCACGGCGAGCCGGAAGCGCCCCGAGCGGAAGAGGGACAGGTAGCGCGCGTAGTAGCCCAGAAGCTCGACGGCGCGCAGCACCTTGAAGAACTCCTGGCGGCGGTGCAGGCGGCGCGCGAGCCTGAAGGCGCGGCGCACGGACGCAGGGCTGCGGGCGAGTGCCCAGAGAGCGCGGAGGGCCTGCGCGTCAGGCCGGCGGCGAAACTTCCACTCCGTCCAACCCGCCTCGGGCAGGAGCGCGGGCAGAGTCTCCAGAGCCCTGCGCTCGTTGCCGAGGCGGGCAACCCAGACCGCCCCGTCGCCGCGCCCGCCCCCACGCACTTCGAGAAATCTCGCCAGCCCGCCGAGGAGCGCCGTCAGCGCAGGCAGCGGCGTCCCCCGCGCGCGTTCCATCAGCGCCGACCCGACGCGCAGGCTCCTGTGCTGCGACATGACGTAGCGCGCGATGCCTTCGACCACCTCGGCCTCGTCGCAACGCAGCAGCCCCCTGACGCCGCGGCGGAGCAGCAAGGCCCCTTCGGCGTGCGAGTCTGTCTCGACGAAGTCTCGCGTGGCCGTCATGCGCGTCGGCCGGCCTCGCGGAGCGCCGCGAGGAGGTTCGCAATCGTTGACTCGTGAACGAGCCTGCGGGCGGCGCGACCGCTGTTGGCGTTGTGCGGCGCGAGCAGGCAGTTGTCGAACGCGCGCAGGGGGCTGTCGGCGGGCAAGGGTTCCATCTCGAACACGTCGAGCGCGGCGCCCGCGACTCGCCGTTCGGCGAGGGCGCACGCCAGCGCCGCCTCGTCCACCACAGGCCCGCGCGACGTGTTGACGAGATACGCCTGCGGCTTCATGAGCGCAAGCTCCTCGCGGCCGATGAGGTGAAAGGAGGTCGCATTCAGGTCGCAGTGGAGCGAGACGAAATCCGACTCGCGCAGCAACGCTTCGAGTGGCAGCACGCTCAAGCCAGTCTCTTCCAAGAACTCGGCCGGCACAGGTATGGGGTCTGTGCCGAGCACGCGCATCCCGAACGCGCGAGCGCGGCGCACGACCGCGCGTCCGATGTTGCCGACGCCGACGACGCCGAGCGTGCACTCCTTCAAGGCGACCGCGTCGGGCTTCTCCCAGAGGCCGCGGCGGATGTCCGCGTCCATCCAGGGCAGCCGGCGGGCGAAGCAGAGGACGTAGCCGAGCACGGTGTCGGCGACCGGGTCCGTGAAGGCGTCCGGCGTGTTGAGCAGGCGGATGCCGAGCCGCGCGGCCGCGCCCGCGTCAATCGAGTCAACGCCCGTGCCCCACTTCGAGATCACCTTCAGGCGCGGCGCGCTCAAGAGGACGCGCTCCGTGAACTGGTCGTCGCCGCAGATGGCGCCGTCAATCTCGGAGACGAGCGGCAGCAGCTCCTCCTCGCTCAGCCGCTCGCGCACGCGCGCCCCGACGGCCTCCACGCCTTCGCCCTCCAGCCGCCCGCGAAACTCTTCGAGCGCCGGGAGCATGTAGGGCGCGCTGACGAGCACCCGCCACCTCACGCGCGCCTCCCTGCCAGAGCGCGCGTCGCTTCGTAGAGAGGGACGAGCGGGTCGTCCTTCATCAACGACTCGACGAGGCGCAGGTCTTCGGGGGTGTCAACGGCGTGCGTCTCCGCCTCGGTCAAGACCATCCGGACGCGGCGGCCGTGCTCGACGGCGCGCAGCATGTCAACCGACTCGGCGCGCTCCAGAGGCGTCGGCGCGAGGCGCGCGAACTCGCGCAGGAAGTCGCGGCGGAAGGGAATCACGCACACCTGCTTGTAGACCGGCACGCCGTCGGGCGAGCCAGGCGCGAAGGCCCCGGCCGGAATCGGCGAGCGTGAGAAGTAGAGGGCGTCGCCGCGCGCGTCCGTCACCACCTTGACGGTGTTGGGGTCCTCGTAATCCTCGCGCCTCACTACCTTGCGCGCGAGGTTGACGCAGGCGAGCGAGGCGTCCTCGAAGAGTGGCGCGACGGCGGCCTCGATCATGCCGGGCGTGACCATCGGCTCGTCGCCCTGGATCATGACGACCACGTCGGCCTCGAAGCTTTCGGCCGCTTCGGCCACGCGGTCGCTCGCGCGCTCGTGGGCGGGCGAGGTCATCAGGACTTCGACGCCGAAGCCCTCGGCCGCCGCCCTTATCTCCTCGTCGCAGGTCGCCACGTAGACGGCGTCGAGCGTTTCGCACATCGCGGCCCGCCGCGCCGCGTGCTCGACCATCGGCCGCCCGAGGAGCGGCGCCAGGGGCTTGCCCGGGAAGCGCGACGAATCCATCCGCGCCGGTATCACCGCGACCACACGCCGCGCGCCTCTTACGAACTCTCCCGCCGACGTTCTCATAAGTAGTCTCTCGACATGAGTTGATAACGCGAACCGTTAGCAACGGACGCGCCAGGGCGTGGCGGGACGAAGTTTAAAGTAAACGTGAGGCGGGCGGCCGGGCGGAGTGAAAAGGTTCAGACACCTGAAAGGCGGGGACTGCACCCCCGCCTTTCAGGCCGTCCGATGAGAACTTAGCCGGCGACGCTCATTTCAGTTCGAGCTTCTCGTTCTCGCCGGGCTGCGCCGGCTCGCCCCTGATGAGCGAGGTGACGAGGCCGACGGCGTGGGCCGCGAGCGACTGCGAGCCGTCCCAGTACTCCGCGCGCTCGACCGTCACCTTGAGCAGCGCGATGTCCGGCGTGTCAACGCCGTCGGGGAACCACGCGCGCAGGTGAGGCTTCCAAAGCTCTTCGATTTTGGCGCGGTCGCGTTCCACCTCGGCCCGCCCCGTCAGAGACGCGTAGAGCTGGCCGGCTATGTCCGCGAAGCTGGCGTTGACCTTCGGCACGCGGCCGACCTCGTCCACCTTGTGCGAAGAGCCGTAGGTGAAGAACCAGAGGTCGCCGTCGAACTCTATGTCGCGGTTGTTCGACATCGGGCGGCTGTGCAGACAGCCTTCCTCGTCCACGGTCGTCAGCATGCAGATGTCTACCGCCTTCACTATCTCGCGCAGCTTCCGCAGCTTCTCGTCCTGCGTCGGAGTTTCACTCATCTCACTTCCCCCTTTTCCGATTCACGCGCCGACGCCGAGGGCTTCCAGCTTGCGCCAGTGTTCGCCCTCGACGGCCAGGCGCAGCCAGGTGCTGTAGCTGTGCGGCTCGTCTCGCAGGCCGCCGCGTAGCTCCTCCATGCTGACCCAGCGCCAGGCCCCGACCTCCGAAGGGTCCGGCGCCGGCTCGCCCTCGCTCAGGCCGACGAAGACGTGGTCGTACTCGTGCTCGACGAGCGCGCCGCCCAGCTCCGCCCTGTAGACGAACTCGAACGCCTCGCGCAGCTCACATTCAATCCCCATCTCTTCGCGCAGGCGGCGCCGCGCGGCCGCGTCGGTCGCCTCGCCTGGCCGCGGGTGGCCGCAGGCCGTGTTCGACCAGAGCCCGGCCGAGTGGTACTTCCCACCCGCGCGCCTCTGAAGCAGCAGGCGCCCCCCGCCATCGAAGACGAAGACGGAGAAGGCCCTATGCAGCGAGCCCGATTTGTGCGCGCTCAGCTTCTCGGCCGCGCCCACCTCGCGGTCGCGTTCGTCAACCAGAATGACCTGCTCTTCCCCGTCCATCCCTCCCACCTTGCCCCTTTCCCGGCCGACCGTCAAGCCCACTCAGCGAAACGACGTTTTGAGCGACTTGGACGGTTTAATCTAATCTTCCCAATATGTCAAATTAAGATTCTTTGCCAAAGGTGCCTCTTTTTATCTTCGTATGAGCGATTTGAGCGGATTTATGTTTACAAGATGGAATTGTTCTGTTAGATTGAGCGGGCGTTTATGGCAAACGGGAACGGCGGAAAAAATTTGACCAGCAGGCAGGCCGCGCGGCTGCTCGGCGTGAGCGAAGCCTCCGTCAAGCGGTGGGCGGACGGCGGCCTGCTGCCGGCGCTGAAGACGGCGGGCGGCCACCGGCGCTTCCGCCCGGAGGACGTGGCCGCCTTCCGCCAGCAGGGCGCCTCGAAGGGGACGCGCCTGCGCAGTCTGGCGCGGCTCGCGACGCCCGAAGGCGAGGCCACACAACTCGACGAGAAATTGGCCGACCAGATGTTCCAGACGCTCGTCGGCGGGCAGGCCGAGGAGGCCGCCTCCGCGCTCGTCAACTTTCACCTACAGGGCCACACGGCGGCGCGCATCGCAGACGTGGTGCTCTGCCCCGCGCTGCGAATAATCGGCGACCTCTGGCAGTCGGGCGAGCTGTCGGTGGCGGAGGAACACCTGGCGACGCGGACGGCGCTCTCGGGCCTCCAAGCCCTGCGCGCGGCGGCCAGGCCGGGCGGGCCTTCGGGCGTCTGGCCGGCCATCTGTTGCAGCGTCGAGGAGGACTTCCACGAGCTGCCCGTTCACATCACCGCGCTGACGCTGGAGGCCGGGGGCTGGGAGGTCGTCAACCTCGGCATGAGCACGCCGTTCTACGCGCTCGCCGAGTCGGTCGCACGCTTCCGTCCCCGGCTGGTCTGCGTGGCCTCGACCGTCTTTCACCACCCGGACCGCGCGGCGCGCGAGTACGTAGACTTCGGCGCCGAGGTCAGGCGGGCCGGCGCCTCAGTGGTCCTGGGCGGCACGGGCTTCGCGCCCGAGCCCGTCCGGCGCAGGTTCCCGGCCGACCTGCACGCCGACACGTTCACGCAGTTGGAAGAGCACGCGGCGGCGCTCAAGAGTGCGGCCGGCGGCGATTGATAACACGAAGGGGATTCAGAAGATGTCAGAGCAAATGGCGGAAAGATTCATAGAGGCTTTGGGCAGGCTCGAAGCCGGGCGCGACCTTGAGACCATCTCGGCCCTGTTCTCCGACGAGAGCGAGATAGGCAACGTCGTCTCGCCCGAGAAGTTTCACGGCCGCGAAGGCGCGCGCGATTTCTGGGGCTCGAAGTACCGCGACACCTTCGGCGAGGTGCGCTCCACCTTCCGCAACGTCTTCGCCACCGAGACGCGCGCCGCGCTCGAATGGACGACCGAGGGCACCGCGCAAGACGGCACGCCCGTCCGCTACGAAGGCGTCAGCATCCTCGAAACCGACGGCGAGCGCGTCACGCGCTTCCGCGCCTACTTCGACGCGGGCGCGCTCGGCCGCCAGTTAACGGGCAAGGCCCACGCTTAAGGACGGTGAACATCATGGGTAAGAAGATTGCGGCCGCGGGCCTCTTCTTGTTGGCCGCGGCCCTGCTGGTGAGGGGCGAGAAGAAGGGACGCGCGCCGCTCGGCGTCGTGCCGTCGGTTGACCTGTCGCGCTACGCGGGCCGCTGGTATGAGGTCGCGCGACTGCCGAACCGCTTCGAGGAGAAGTGCGCGGGCGACGTGTCGGCGGAATACACGCCGCTCGGCGACGGCCGCATCAAGGTCGTTAACCGCTGCCGCAAGCACGACGGGCGCATGACCGAGGCCGAGGGCGTCGCGCGGCCCGCCGACAAGAGCGGCGCGAACTCGCGGCTCAAGGTCAGGTTCGCGCCGGCCTACCTCTCCCTTCTGCCGTTCGTGTGGGGCGACTACCACGTCATCGCGCTCGCGCCCGACTACAGCCACGCGCTCGTCGGAGACCCGAGCCGCAAGTACCTCTGGCTCCTCTCCCGCACGCCGCGGATGGACGAGGCCACCTACACGATGTTGACGGAGAAGGCCCGCGCCGAAGGGTTCGACGTGAGCAGGCTGATTCGGACGAAGCAGGGATGAAGGGTTCCGGCATCAAGGACGTGTGGGGCATGGAGGAGTGGGCGGCGCTTGAGGAGCGCGCCCGCTCGCGCGCGATGAAGGCGGGCTCGGAGGGCGGGGCGTGGCGCGTGCTCAACAGGCACGCGCGGCGCGTGATGCGCGCCTACACGACGAGCTTCTTCATCGTCAGCCGCTTCCTGCCGCGGGCGAAGCGCGAGGAGGTCGAGGCCGTCTACGCCGCCGTCCGCTACCCCGACGAGGTCGTTGACACGTTCCCGCTCCCGGCGGACGGGAGGCTGCGCCTGCTCGACGAGTGGCGCGAACACTACGAAGCCGGCATCGGCTCGGCGTCGCTTCGTGAAGCACTCTCGCGCGGCGTCCCGCCGGGCCTCGCCGGCTTCGCGCAGGTCGTGCGCCGCCGCGCCATCCCGGCCGAGCACTACCGCGCCTTCCTCGATGCGATGCGGAGGGACGTTGAGCCGCGCCCCTTCGCCACGCTCGACGATTTAGTCAACTCGTACGTCTACGGCAGCGCCGTCGTCGTCGGCTACTTCCTGGCGCACGTCTACGGCGCGTCGGCCGAGCGCAGCTTCCCGCGCGCGCTCGCGGCGGCCCGCGACCTCGGCATCGCTTTGCAGCTCACGAACTTCCTCCGCGACGTGGCGGAGGACCAGTTGCGCGGACGCGTCTACTTACCCCAGGACGCTCTGCGCGCGGAAGGCATCGAGGCGCTGGACGCGCGCGACCCCCGTCAGCGTGAACCGCTGGCGCGCGTGCTCCGAAGGCTGACAGGCGTCGCCGCCGAGTATTACGGCCGCGCCGAAGCCGCCCTCGATGCCTTCTCCCCCGATTGCCGGCTCGCCGTCCACGCCTGCATCAAGGTCTACGGCCGCCTTAACGAGCGCGTCGCCGAGGACAGCCGCGCCGTCACGAGTCGCGTCAGCGTGCCCCTCAAGGAGAAGTTCCGCGCGCTTCCGCCGAGCAAGTACTGGCGCATCCCGCTCGCCTACCTGACGCGATGAACGAGAGCACGCACAGCCACGTCGTCGTCATCGGCGGCGGCCTCGGCGGCCTGAGCGCGGGGATACACCTGCGCCTCGCGGGCTTCCGCGTCACGCTGCTCGAAGCCGGCGAGCGCGTCGGCGGCCGCGCCAACCTCATCGAGCGCGACGGCTTCCGCTTCGACACGGGACCCTCGCTCCTGAACTACCCCTGGGTCTTTGAACAACTCTTCGCCGCCGCGGGACGCCGCCTCTCGGACTACGTGCGGCTGCTGCCGGTCGAGCCGTCAATCACCTTCCGCTGGCCCGACGGCACGCGCTTCACGCTCTCAAGCGACCTGCAAAACTTCATCGACGAGTGCGAGCGTTTAGAGCCGGGCTGCTCGCCCGCGGTCTTCGACTTCATGCGCGACGCGGGCCGCAAGTTCCGCGTCGCCTTCGACAAGCTCGTGAGTCGCAACGTGGACAACCCTGCGAAGTGGCTCGGCGCGCTCTCGCCTGCGGAGCTTTTGGGCGCGGGCCTCTGGCGCTCGCTCGACGGCGAGCTGCGCAGGTACTTCAAGAGCCGCCACGTCCGCGAGGCCCTGGGCTCGTACGCCATGTACCTCGGCGGCTCGCCTTACGAGCTGCCGGGCATGTTCACGATTCTGCCTTACGGCGAGCTGGCCTACGGCCTCTGGCTCCCCGAAGGCGGCGTCTACGGGCTGGTGGAGGGCGTCGAAAGGCTCGCGCGCGAGCTTGGCGTCGAAGTCCGCACGCGGTGCCGAGTCACGAAGGTCAAGGCGGGCTGGGGCCGCGTGCGCGGCGTCGAGCTGTCGGACGGGACGACGATAGCGGCGCGGCTCGTCGTCTCCAACGTTGACGTGCCGACGACCGACACCGAGCTTGTCGAGACGGAAGACGGCTTCAAGCACAAGGCCCGCGCACGGGCCGCGAAGACGAGGATGACGCCCGGCGTCGTCACCTTCTACTGGGGCGTAAAGGGCGAGATAGAAGGGCTCGGCCACCACACCATCTTCCTGCCCGAAGACTACCGCGCGGCCTTCGACGATTTGATGAAGAGGCGGCGCGTCCCCGTCGCACTCCCCTTCTACGTGAGCGTGCCTTCGGCCACCGACCCCGGCCTCGCGCCGCCCGGCTGCTCGGCCGTCTTCGTCCTCGCGCCGACGCCGACGCTCAGCCAGATGCCCGGCGCCGACTGGCCCGCGGAGGCTTTGAAGATCAGGGAACAGGTGCAGGCGACGCTCGCGCATCACGGCATCCGTTTAGACCCCGCGCGCGTCGTCTGCGAGGAGGTCTACACGCCGGAGGATTGGGGCCGGCGCTTCGGCCTCTACGACGGCTCGGCCTTCGGCGCGGCCCACACGCTCTTTCAGGTCGGCCCGTTCCGCCGCCGAAACTTCTCCGAAGAGATCGAAGGGCTCTACTACGTCGGCGCCAGCACGACGCCGGGGACGGGGATGCCGATGGTCGTCCTCTCGGGCCGGCTCGTCGCCGAAAGGATTCTCGGCCATGTTCGTTGAGCGCCGCGGGCGCGGCCCCGAACTCTTCCTCGCGCTGCACGGATGGGGCGGCGACCGCCGCACCTTCGCCCCGCTCGCGCCCTTCCTGCCTGACGGCGCGACGCTCTTGAGCGCAGACCTTCCAGGCTGCGGCGACTCGCCCCCGCCGCGCGCTTGGACGACGGCCGGCATCGTCGAAGAGATAGTCGAAGCCGTGCGCGCCGCGCGTGAGGGGAGGGTGCAGCTCGTGGGCAACTGCGGCGGCGGCGTCTTCGCGCTGCTGGCCGCGCGCGAGCTGGGCGCGGGCGTCGGGCGCGTGGTGATGGTTGACCCGTTCGCCTACCTGCCGCGCTACTTCCGGCTGTTCACCGCGGGCGAGTTCGGGCGTCGAGCTTACGAAGCGACCTTCGCAAACCCTTTGGGGCGCTGGCTGACGAACCAGACGTTGCGCGGCGGGCGGGGCAACGGCGGCGACCTGACGGGCACGTTCGCGGGCGCGGACCACGAAGCCGCGCGCCGCTACCTGTCGCTTTTCGACGCGCTCGGCGGCGTCGAAATCTCCCGCGGGCTGGAGACGCCCGTCGAGATCGCTTACGGCGAGAGGACGTTCGCCGCCGTCCGCCGCTCGCTCGCGCTCTGGCGCGAAGTGCTGCCGCAGGCGCGGGCGCGTGAGTTGAAAGGGGCCGGGCATCAACCCTTCGAGGAGGCGCCCGAGCAGTTGGCGGAAATCATCTTCGGCGCGGGCGGACGCCTTTGAAGAAAGTGGTGTGGGTTTGAGCGAGCAGTTCTCAAAGTTCGTGGCTTCGGAGCGCACATCCATCGAGACGGCGTTGCGCAGTAGTCTGCCGGTCAGCACGCTCCGGGGCGCGGGCCGTCTGAACGAGGCGATAGTTTACGCGGTCTTCCCCGGCGGCAAGCGCATGCGGCCGGCGCTCGCGCTGCTCGCGTCCGGGCTGGCGGGCGCCTCGCGCGAGCAGGGGTTGGCGGTGGCGTGCGCCGTGGAGTTTCTTCACAGCAGCTCGCTCATCCTCGACGACCTGCCCTCGATGGACGACGCCGTCCTGCGCCGCAAGCGACGCGCCCTCCACCTCGTCTACGGCGAGGGCGTCGCGGTGCTCGCCTCGGTGGCGCTGCTCAACCAGTCGTACGCGCTGTTCGCGGAGGCGGCGCGCGCGTGCGGCGGCAGGGCGGTTGACGGCGCGGCGCTCGTGCGCGAGGCCGCCGCCTGCGTCGGGTCTGACGGGATGGTGGGCGGTCAGGTCGTTGACCTTGAGACGCGGGCCGGCGGTGCCGACGCGCGCACGCTCGCGTGCCGCGACCAGAAGACGGTCGCGCTCATGCGCCTGTTGATGACGGCCGGCGCGCTCGCCTGCGGCGCGGGCGCTGCGGAGACGCGCACGCTCGCGCACTTCGGCGAGTGCGTGGGGCGCGCTTATCAAATCTGCGACGACATCCTCGACGTGACGCGGCCGAGCGAGGCGACGGGCAAGCCGGCGGGGCAGGACGCGCGACACGGGCGCGCGAGCGCCGTCGAGGGCCTCGGCGCCGAAGGCGCGCGGGCGCTGGCCCGCCGCTTAATCGCGCGCGGCATCGCGCGCCTCTACGAATGCTTCGGCGCGAGGGATGAGGTGGGCCTCCTCTCGGACGCGGCCATGTGCGTGCTCGACGCGGCGGGCGCCGTCGGCGTGCCCGTCGCCGCACAAGAGGAGGCCGTCGCTTGACGGCCTTCGTCTTCGCACTCGCCGTCCTGCTCGTCGCCTTCGCGCTCCTCTGCGTGGCGGTCTGGAACGCGCGCGCGTGGCCGCTCGTCGGCGGGGGCGAGAACGTCGCGGCCCCGCCTTCGTTCTCCGTCTCGATTCTGATTCCGGCGCGCGACGAGGAGGAGAACATCGCCGGCTGCATCGAGTCGGCGCTCGCGCAGGGGCGCTGCGTGCGCGAAGTGCTCGTCTACGACGACCACTCGCGGGACCGCACGGCGGAGGTCGTCAGGGGCTTCGCACTCAGGAACGTCCGCGTGCGACTCGTCGCGCCGCAGTCGCTCCCGGCCGGTTGGTGCGGGAAGACTTTCGCCTGCTCGCGGCTGGCCGATGAGGCGCGCGGGCCGTGGCTTCTCTTCCTTGACGCGGACGCGCGTCTCTGCGAGAGGGCGGCGGCGGCGATGGTCTGCGAGGCCGAGGCGCGCGGCGTGACGTTGCTCTCGTGCTGGCCGCGCCTTGAGATGCGCTCCTTCTGGGAGGGCGCGCTGATGCCGCTCCTGAACTTCGTCGTCTTCACGCTCTACCCGGCGCCGCTGGCGCTGCGGCGTGACGACGCGTCGCTCGGCCTCGCGCACGGCTCGTGCGTGCTCGCGCGGCGCGACGTGTACGAGCAGGTCGGCGGGCACGGCGCCGTGCGCGGCGAGTTGTTCGAGGACGTGCGGCTGGCGCAAGCGTGGCGCGCGAGCGGGCAGCGCGGCCTGTGCCTTGACGGGCGGAGGGTCGTCTGCGTGCGGATGTATCGGTCGCTCGCGGAGATCTGGCGCGGCTTCCAGAAGAACTTCTACCCGGCCTTCCGCCGCGCGCGGAGCTTCCGGGCCTTCGTCGCCTTGCACTTCTTCGTCTTCCTGCTGCCGTTCGCGCTGGCGCCGCTCGCCGTCTGGCGCCCGTGGGCGTGGCCCTTCGCGGCCGCCGCGGCGTGCGTGCTCGCCGCGCGCGGGGTGCTCGCCGCGAGGTTCGGTCATCCGTGGTGGTCGGCGGCGCTCCACCCCGTCGGAGAAGCGATGCTCATCGCGCTCGGGCTCTCTTCGTGGCTGCGTTGCAGGGCCGGGCGCGGCGTCGAATGGAAGGGGCGCCGCTACCGCGCGGGCCTCAACGGGGACGAATACTCGGGCGATCTGACGTGATGAAGACGAAGAAGCGGGCGGTCGTCATCGGCGGCGGACTGGGCGGACTGGCGACGGCCGTGCGGCTCGCGGCCGACGGCTGGGGCGTGACGGTCTGCGAGCAGGGGCCGCGCCTGGGCGGGAAGATGAACACGTTCGAGCGAGACGGCTTTCGTTTCGACACGGGGCCTTCGCTCATCACGATGCCGTGGGTCTTCGAGGAGCTGTTCGCGGCCGCCGGCAGTTCGCTCAGCCGACACGCCGCGCTCACGCCCGTCCGCCCCCTCGCCGACTACGTCTACGCCGACGGCACGCGCTTCACTTACACGACGAGCCTGCCCGAATGGCTCTCCGTCGTGCGGCGGCTCGAAGGGCGCGACTGCGAGGGCTTCATGCGCTTCATGCGCCTCGGCGCGCGCCTCTTCGAGCTGTCGCGCGAGACGTTCCTGCGGCGCGCGCCGCTCGCGCCGCCCGACCTGCGCTCGCTGAAGTCCCTCCGCCGCCTGCCGCTCAAGGGAGCGTGGGGCAACTACCACTCGACCGTCGCCGCGCACTTCCGCAGCCCGCACCTGCGGCAGCTTTACGGACGCTACCCGACCTACGTCGGCTCCTCGCCCTTCCATTCGCCCGCGACGCTCGCCGTCATCCCTTACGTCGAGTTCAGGTACGGCGGCTGGCACGTCGCGGGCGGGCTCTACCGCATCGTCGAAAGTCTGGCGGGGCTCCTGCGCGGCCTCGGCGTCAGCCTTCACACGAACGCGCGCGTGAGGAGCATCAGTCACGACAACGCGCGCGCGCGCGGCGTGTGGCTGGCCGACGGGACGCTGCTCGAAGCCGACGCCGTAGTCATGAACGGCGACGCCTCCACGACGGCCGCGCTGCTCGGCGCGGAGCCCCCGGCGCAGGCAATCAAGGAACGTTCGTTGTCGGGCTTCGTTATGCTCGTCGGCCTGCGCCGCAGGCTCGAAGGGCTCAAGCATCACACCGTCTATTTCTCGAACGACTACCGCGCGGAGTTCTCACAGCTCTTCGGCGAGCGGCGCTTCCCCGAAGACCCGACCGTCTACGTCTGCGCGCCGAGTCGCACGGACCCGGCGCTCGCGCCCGAAGGCGGCGAGACTCTGTTCATCATGGCGAACGCGCCGGCCGGCGAGAAGCCCTGGGACGAAAGGCAGACGGAGGAGGCGCGGGGGCGCGTCTTCGAGCGACTGTCGAAGGGCGGCTTTCCCGACGTGTCGCGCGAAGCCGCCGTCTCGGAAGTCTGGACGCCCGACCGCTTCGCGCGCGAATACCTCTGCCCCGGCGGCGCCATCTACGGCACGCACTCGCACGGCTGGCGGCGCGCGTTCCTGCGGCCGCCGAACAGGCACCCGCGCGTCGCGGGGCTCTATCAGGTCGGCGGCAGCAGCCACCCCGGCGGCGGCACGCCGACCGTCCTCCTCTCGGCGCAGATAACGGCGGAGCTTATCAGGAGGCGCCACGCTTGAGCGCGCGGGTGAACTGGCGGGGCGCGGCAAAGGGGCTCGCGCTGGCGGTCTTCGCCGTCCTCTGGGTCGGGGGCGTCGCGAGCCACTGGCTCGGGGTCTCGCGCGACGACGACGGCGTGCTGGCGTCCGTTTTTCTACTGACGGCGGGGCTGGTCGTGCTGCTCGGCGAGCCGACGCGGAGGGGGGTGGCGCTGCTCACGGGGGCGGCGCTTTTCGGCTTCGCCGTCGAGGTGGTCGGTGAGAGGTTCGGGGTGCCTTTCGGTTCGTATACATATACCGACGCCTTGCGGCCTCAGACGCTCGGCGTGCCGGTCGTGATGGGTCCGGCGTGGATGGTCTTAACGGCCTTCTCCTGCGAGGCCGTGTCGCGTCTCGGGCTCCGCCCGTGGACGGCCGCGGCGCTGGCCGCGCTGTTGACGACGGCCACCGACCTCGTCATAGACCCTCTGGCCGCGAACCGCCTCGGCTACTGGGTCTGGGCGCATAAAGGAGCCTATTACGGCATCCCTTCGAGCAACTTCGCCGGCTGGTTCTTCACCGCCCTCGTCGCCTGCCGCGTCCTCCTGGCGCGCGGCGGGGCGAACCCTTCGGCCTCGTTCGTCGGCGCGGCCATCCTCCTCTTTTTCGCGCTGGTGGCCCTTGCGAACTCGCTCTACTTCGTCGCGCTGCTCGGCCTCGGGCTCTGTTTGGCGGGGCTCGTTCGGGCGAAATATTTAAATTGACAAGTCGGTAGCTTAGGAATATAACAGGCGCGCTTTTCTACCGGGGGCCGAGTCAGTTGCCTTGAAATCTTCGGTCGCACCCTCAACCCGCACGGGCCTCGCCGCGACACCGCCGCCCCGACACGACACTCACGAGCTGGAGATAACCCCTATGTCACGCCTCTACCTTTCCCGGCCGTAGGCTTCCCGCTGACGGGAACCTTCTCTCTCGAAAATTCGTCTCGCCCCAAAAGCCGCTGCCCCCACCTGAAAGCGCGGTGCCGCGATGTCGAATGAGCTTTGGTGTCACTTTTTTCTGAACGGCGGACCCGCCGAAGGGCGCGCGTACGTCGAGGCCCTGACGGCCGGCGGCATTAACGCCGAGCCGTTCGGCGGCTGCGGCGGCCGCGCGCCCGGCGTGGTCTTCTTCGAGGAGTTCAGCGAGGGCCTCTGCGAGTTCGTGCGCGAGGTCAGCCGCGACGGGCTCGACCGCGTGCTCGCCATCTCGCTGACGGCGGCGGCGACGGCCGGCGGCGCTGTCTGGCGGCTGCTGGGCGCGGGCGCCTCAGACGTTTTCGCGTGGGACCACTGGCGCGCCCCCGCGCGAGAGGTGGCCGACCGCTTCTCGCGCTGGGAGAAGATAGACCAGCTCGTCAACTCGCCGCTCGTGCGCGAAAACCTCGTGGGCGAGAGCCCCGCGTGGAAGGCCGTGCTTCGGAAGCTGGTCGAGGTGGCGCGCTTCACGGACGCCTCGGTGCTGATCACGGGCGAGTCGGGGACGGGCAAGGAGCTGGCGGCGCGACTGATTCACACGCTCGACGCGCGGCCCGACAAGCGCGAGCTGGTCGTCCTCGACTGCACGACCATCGTCCCCGAGCTTTCGGGCAGCGAGTTCTTCGGCCACGAGCGCGGCTCCTACACGGGCGCCGTCAACGCGCGCGACGGCGCCTTCGCCTTAGCCGACGGCGGCACGCTCTTCCTCGACGAAGTCGGCGAGCTCTCCATGCGCTTGCAGTCCGAGCTGCTGCGCGTCGTGCAGGAGCACACCTACAAGCGCGTCGGCAGCCACACCTGGCAGAGCACGAACTTCCGTCTGGCCTGCGCGACGAACAGGGACCTTCAACGCGAGGAGGCGCGCGGCCGCTTCCGCAGCGACTTCTACCACCGCATCGCCTCCTGGAGCTGCCAGCTCCCGCCCTTGCGCGAGCGGCCGGGCGACCTGCCTCTGCTCGTCCGCCACTTCCTGAA
>DATHBF010000519.1:0-2098 GCA_035296285.1 Pyrinomonadaceae bacterium
CGCGTCAACCTCCCCGTAGTAACTGGGCTGCGAACTCTGTAGCTGGTGGAAATGCTCGTGCAGCACCGTCACGACCCACGGCGTCGAACTCTTCTTATCCGTGTTCTCGGCCTGCCCGATGACGATGGTCGGGACGCCGCCGACGGCCGGGAACGTCGCCAGCAGGTTCGTGCCGAAAGTTCTCTTACGAAAATAGACCTCGCTTCGCAGGAGCGGGTCGTAGCCGGCGGGCGCGAAATCTTTAGACGGCGAAGGGTGGCGCACAAGGAACTCGTGCTCGGGCGTCACGAGCAGCAGCGCGAACGGCGCCTCGCCCCAACTCTTCCACACGCGCCCCCCCACCGCCCGGCCCAACCGAAACGCCTCCGCGATGCGGACGCGGTCCACCTCCGGCAGCGAAGGCTTCTCACGCGCGACGGCCGTCCCGTTGAACAGCAGCAGCGCCAGCGCCGACACGAGTTTTAATCTCATGCCCTGTATTCGCCCGCGACTTCCCGGTTGGTTCCAGATTCCGCCCCGCGCCTACTTGTCCCTGACTATCGCGACGGCGCGGAGGGGGCCGCCGCTGCCGCCCTTTATCTTCATGGGGAGGGCGACGACGTGGAAGCCTTTGGCGGGGAGTTGGTCGAGGTTGGCGAGGTTCTCGAAGGCGGGGATGTTGCGCTCGAAGAGGACGCGGTGGGTCTCGAAGAGTTTGGACTGGCCGTGGTCTATGCTCGGCGTGTCGAGGCCGACGGCCTTGATGGAACGCTCGCGCACAAGCCAGCGCGCCGCCTCGAGGTGGAGGCCGGGGAAGTGCAGCTTGGCGACCGCCTCGGGGCCGCGCTCGTCGGTGCCCATGTAGGCGCGGCGGTCGGGCCAGCGCCGCCCGAAGCCCGTCCGCAGGAGAAGAATCGAGCCGTCGGGCAGCCGCCCGTGCTCGCGCTCCCACGCCGCGAAGTCCTCCGCCGTGACCTGATAGTCAGCGTCGCCCGCGCACCTCTCCGACACGTCCACGACGACGCCCGCGCCCATCAACTGTTCGAGCGGCACACGGTCGGCCGTGTTGCGCCCCTCGGCGAAGTGAACGGGCGCGTCGAGGTGCGTGCCCCCGTGCTCGGCGGTCGTGAAGTTGTTGGCGGCGTAGTAAAACCCCTGCGGCGTCACGCCCTCCGCCACCTTCTCCAACTTAAACCCCTCGGCCGTCGGCCAGAACACCGTCTGTTCGTCGTAGGCGTGCGACAAATCGACGAGCCTCCCCGCGAACGGGTCGGCCTCCTTCGTCCTGCACGACAGCGCCGCCGCGCAGACGACACACAGCGCGAAGAGTGCGACCGCTCTATTCATCCGCATCAACCTCCGCCACGGGGCTTTCACTTTCTTCCGACCATTATAGCGGAGAGCCGTTGGGACTAGCGGATGCGGGTCATCTGGCGCCAGAAGAAGCGGCCGAGGCGGGAGAGGGCGTTGCGGTCGCGGGCGGCCTGTTGGGGTTCGACGGCGATGCCGATGGCGGAGGCGAGCTGGGGGTTGGGCGGGGCGATGTCTTCGTCGCCGTGGCGCTCGGAGAGCCAGCGGGTGAAGGTGCGCGTTACCAGCCGGCGCTGGAGGACTTCGGCCTCGGCGACGAAGGCCGCGCGGAGGTCTTCGAGCCCTGCGGTCTCAAGGCGGTTCGCCTCGTAGTAGGCGCGCAGGGCCTTGAAGAATTTCTCCTCGCCGAGCAGGCGGCGCAGCTCGGGGAACATGAGCGCGCCCTTGCCCGAGACGAGGGCGGCGTACTGGAAAGAGTTGCGGTACTCGCGCGCGGGGCGGTCGGCCGGCGCGTCCTCGCCGCCGAAGGTGCGGTAGACCTGGTAGACGCCGCGGAGCTGGTCGTCCTCGAACTGTCGCGCGCGCTCCGCGCCGTGCACGTCCTGCGCGTAGAGCAGCGCGGACCATTGCGAGAGGGCTTCGCCGACGACGGGCGCGCGCGAGGGGTCGTGGCCTACGCCCGCGCCCCACCACTGCGCGGCCACGCCCTCGGCCGCGGCGAACTCCAGACTGTCTTCGACCGAGGCGCGCTGCTCGCGCACGATCTCGGGCAGGCCGCGCATCTGCGGCGAGTCGAAGTCCACGAAGA
>DATHBF010000520.1:0-7324 GCA_035296285.1 Pyrinomonadaceae bacterium
TCCCCGCCTCGCGGATGGCGGCGCCGCCGACCGGGTACTCTTCGAAACTGAACTCGTGCCCGCCCGCGTCCGACACGGCGCGTAGCGCGCACAACGCCTGCTCCGTCACTTCGGGGCCGATGCCGTCGCCCGGCAGAACTGCGATCTTGAGTTTCATGACTTTATTCCTTGAAACAATCAGCCACCGGCTTTCAGCTCGTCGCGGACGCTGAAGTGCCAATGGCTGAGAGGTTTGAACGTGTAACCGCCTACGCTCCCGCGAACTCCAGCTGCGGCGCGGCCTGCTCGGGCGCGCGGCCCGCGGGCAGCAGCGAGAGCAGGTCCTGGTCGTAGACGCGCTTCTTGCGGTCGGCCAGCTCCGTGAAGCGGCGGTAGGCCGCCTCCGTCTCCTGCGGCGAGAGGCGGAAGCCCAGCTCCTCGTAACGCTGCTTGAGGGCGTGGCGGCCCGAGTGCTTGCCGAGCACGATGCTGTTCGAGGGGACGCCGACCGACTCGGGCGTCATGATCTCGTAGCAGAGCGGGTTGCTCAGGACGCCGTGCTGGTGGATGCCGGCCTCGTGCGCGAAGGCGTTGCGGCCGACGACGGCCTTGTTCGGCTGCACGGGCGTCCCGATGAGCTCGGTCAGGAGCTGGCTCGTCGGGTACAGCTCCCACGTCCTGACGTTGTTGACGAAGGGCAGGCGGTCCGAGCGCACCTGGCAGGCCATGACGACCTCTTCGAGCGCGGCGTTGCCGGCCCGCTCGCCGATGCCGTTGACGGTGCACTCGACCTGGCGCGCGCCCGCGTCGAGCGCGGCGAGGCTGTTGGCGACGGCGAGGCCGAGGTCGTTGTGGCAGTGGACGCTGATACAAACGTCGCGCCCCCGGACGACGCGCTCGCGCACGGCCGAGACGATCTCGCGGAACTCGGTCGGCGTCGTGTAGCCGACGGTGTCGGGCACATTGAGCGTGCTCGCGCCCTCTTCGACCGCGGCGGCGAAGACCTCGCACAGAAATTCAACGTCGCTGCGCGTCGCGTCCTCGGCCGAGAACTCCACGTCGTCGGTGAGCGAGCGCGCGAGGCGGACGGCGTCGCGCGTCATCCGCAAGACTTCGCGGCGCGTCTTCCTGAGCTTGTGTTCGAGGTGGATGTCGGAGGTGGCGACGAAGGTGTGGATGCGCGGACGCGCGGCCCCTTCCAGAGCCTCCCATGCGCGGAGGATGTCGGCCTCGGTGGTGCGCGCCAGTCCGGCGACCGAGGCGGCGCGGCACTCTGCGGCGACGGCGCGGACGGCGGCGAAGTCGCCCTCGGAGGCGATGGGGAAGCCGGCCTCGATAACGTCCACGCCGAGCCGTTCGAGCTGGCGGGCGAGGCGAACCTTCTCAGCCAAATTCATCGAGCAGCCGGGCGACTGTTCGCCGTCGCGCAAGGTCGTGTCGAAAATCTTGATGCGTTCGGGGTTGTTCATTCAGGACGGTCCTCTGTAGCAGACACGCCATCCTAAAGACCCCGGCCGGCGAAGGCAAAGTTATAATTTTTATGTCCGGATAAAAACGCCTAATGCGTGCGGAGTAGTTTGATGAAGGCTTCGGCGGCGTGGGAGTGGGCGGCGCCGCGGCGGTGGATGGCCCAGATGGTGCGGCGGTATTCGAGGCCGCGGACGGGGATTGACGAGAGGGAGCCTTCTTCGAGCTCTTCGGCGACGCACATGCGGGGGACGAAGGCGATGCCGACCTGCTTGAGGACGAAACGCTTGATGGTCTCGATGGTCGCAAGCTCCAGGGCGATGTTGAGCGGCGTGTGGTGCTCGGCGAAGGCTTCGACGACGCGGTTGCGGGAGGCGGCCTTGACGTTGTGGGCGAGGAAGGACTCGCGGCCCAGCTCCTCGACCGCCACGGACTCGCGGCCGGCGAGCGGGTGGTCGGGGTGCGTGACCAGCACCAGCTCGTCTTCGAGGACGGGGAAGGAGGCGAGGTCGCTGTCGGCGGGCTCGTAGGCCGTGAGCGCGAAGTCGAGGTTGCCGTCGAGGACTTCGCGGGGCAGACGCTGGGAGGGGTGGCGGAAGATTTCGACCTTGACGCCGGGGTGGCGGTCGCGGAAGGCGAGAATCACGTCGGGCAGCAGGTAGAGCGAAGTGCTCTCGTTGGCGCCGACGCGGACGCGGCCGCGCTGGAGCGTGCGAAGTTCGCCCACGGCGTCGCGCGCCTGGTCGCGGAGCGAAAGTATGCGGCGCGCGTAGTCGTAGACGATGCGGCCGGCGTCGGTCAGCGTCGGCGACTTCTGCGAGCGGTCGAGGAGCGGAGCGCCGACCTCCTCTTCGAGGCGGCGGATGGCGATGCTGACGGCCGGCTGCGTGCGGTAGACGCGCTCGGCCGCCTTCGAGAAGCCGCCCTCCTCGATGACGCTGACGAAGAATTCGAGCTGGGTGATCTCCATCCCGCCTCGGGTTCAGAGCCTGCCGGTGGCGACGAGCAGCTCGGCGTTGAGGATGGCGGCGCCGGCCGCGCCGCGCACGACGTTGTGGCTGAGCGCGACGAAGCGGTAGTCGAGCACGTTGTCGCGGCGGATGCGGCCGACGCTGGTCGTCATGCCGCGCCCCGCGTCGCGGTCGAGCTTGGGCTGCGGGCGGTCCTGCTCGTCGCGCACGACGACGGGGCGGGCGGGCGCCGTGTGCAGGCGAAGCTCCTGCGGCAGGGAGGTGAAGGAGGCCAGGGCTTCGCGCACCTCTTCGGGCTCGGCCGGGCGGGAGAGCTTGACGCGGACGGCGGCCATGTGGCCGTCGGTGACGTTGACGCGGTGGCACTGGGCGCTGACGGGGAACCCGGCGGGCTCGACGCGGCCGTTCGAGAGGCGGCCGAGAATCTTCTGCGTCTCGGTCTCCATCTTCTCCTCCTCGCCGCCGATGTGGGGGAAGACGTTGTCGTTGATGTCTAACGACGCCACGCCGGGGTAGCCCGCGCCCGAGATGGCCTGCAAGGTCGTCACCACGACGGCCTCGACGCCGAAGCGCGCGTGCAGCGGGGCGAGCGCCATGACGAGCGTGATGGCCGAGCAGTTCGGGTTGGTGACGACGAAGCCGCGCCCGAAGCCTCTGGAAGTCGGCTGCGTCTCAAGCAGGCCGAGGTGCTCGTGGTTGACTTCGGGGATGAGCAGCGGCACGTCCTCGTCCATCCTGAGCGCCGAGGAGTTGCTGATGACGGCGTAGCCGGCGCGCGCGAACTCCTCCTCGGCCTTCCGCGCGATCTCGCCGGGCAGGCTTGAGAAGACGATGTCGCAGTCGAGCGGCGGCTCAATCGGCTTGACCTCCAGGGAGCGCACGGCCTCGGGCACCTCCCCCGGCAGGCGCCACGCGCAAGCCTCGGCGTAAGACTTCCCCCGCGAGCGGTCCGAAGCCGCCAGCGCCGTCACCTCGAACTGCGGGTGGCCTTCGAGCAGTTGGATGAAACGCTGCCCGACGGTGCCCGTCGCCCCCAGAATCCCGACGCGGTATTTCCTGTTCATGGCCGTCAATCCTAAAACGTAAATCGTGAATCGTAAATAGACGACGTGAGGCGTCGGCCGTCAGCCGCGGCCTTCGAGTGCTTCCTTCATCCTCCTGACGCCTTCGGCGATGGCGGGCAGGTCGGCGCAGAAGGAGACGCGGAGGTGGCCCTCGCCCTCGCGGCCGAAGGCGGAGCCGGGGACGGTGATGACGCGGTGCCGGAGAAGTCTCTCGGCCACGCCCATCGAGTCGCCGTGGGCCGAGACGTTGACCATCGTGTAGAAGGCGCCGTCGGGCGTGACGGCGTCTAACGAAAGCTCGGTCGAGAGGAGCCGGAGCAGGTGGTCGCGGCGCTCGCGGAAGGTCCGGCGGAAGGCGGCGCGGTCGCGTTCGGCCTCGTCGGTCCAGGCGGCGAGCGCGGCCTTCTGCGAGACGGTCGAGGCGCAGGTCGCGACGTAGCCGTGCAGGACGAGGGCGCTTTTGACCGGCCCGGCCTCGCCGCACAGCCAGCCGAGGCGCCAGCCCGTCATGCTCATCGATTTCGAGAGGCCGCCGATGACGAGGGTGCGCTCGGGGTAGAACTCGGAGATGGACGGCGGGCGTTCTTCGCCGAAGTACAGCTCGCGGTAGATCTCGTCGCTGACGACGCGGACGCCGGTGCCTTCGAGCGCGGCGGCCATCGCCGCCAGGTCTTCGCGCGAGAGCACGCTGCCCGCGGGGTTCGACGGGCTGATGCAGACGACGGCGCGCGTGCGCGGCGTCAGCGCGCGGCGGAACTCTCCGGCGTCGAACCGAAAGCCGCCCGCGGCCGGCAGGCGGTAAGGGACGGGCGTCGCGCCCGCCATGCGGACGACGGTCGGGTAGGCGACGAAGCCCGGGTCGGGGATGAGGACTTCGTCGCCCTCGTCAACCATGCTCAACAGCGCGATGTAGAGCGCCTCCTGCGAGCCGGCGGTGATGACGACCCCGTCGGCCGAGAGGTTGAGCTGCGGGTAGTCGGCGGCCACGCGCTCGCGCAAGGAAAGAAGGCCGGCGTGTTGGGTGTAGCCGTTCTGCTCTTCGACGACGACGCGCGCCGCCTCGCGCCGCACGCAGTCGGGCGTCGGCAGGTCCGGCTCGCCGAGCGCGAGGTTGATGCTGCCCGGGAGCGCGCGGTCGAGGACCTGGCGGATGACGCTCTTCTCGAAGCCGCGCAGGCGGCGCGGGGGCACGAAGTCGCTCAACGCAGGTAGTCCTCCAGTTGCACCGAGCGGTCGGTCTTCTCGTCGCGGTACTTGACGATGACGGGCGCGTAGAGCGAGAGGCCCCACTCGCGGCCGCGCTCGGTCGTGACGGCGCGCGAGCCGGGCACGACGACGGCGCCGGCCGGAATCTCAAGCGGCGACTCCTGCGTCCGCCGGTAGACAAGCCCGCGCACGAGGTCGTAGACGGGCGTGGCGCCGGTCAGGATCGTCCCCGGCGCGAGCACCGCGCCCGCGCGCACGACCGCGCCCTCGTAGACGCCGCAGTTGCCGCCGACCAGCACGTCGTCCTCGATGACGACGGGGACGGCGCCCACGGGTTCGAGCACGCCCCCTATCTGCGCCGCGGCCGAGAGGTGGACGCGCTTTCCCACCTGCGCGCAGGAGCCGACGAGGGCGTGGCTGTCAATCATCGTCCCCTCGTCCACGTAGGCGCCGACGTTGACGTACATCGGCGGCATGCAGACGACGCCGGCCGCGAGGTATGCGCCGTCGCGGATGCTTGAGCCGCCGGGCACGACGCGCACGCCGTCCATGATGGTCGTCGCGCGGACCGGGTACGTGTCCTTGTCGAAGAAGCGTAAGGACGGGTGGGCCGACATGTCGGTGAGCGCGCCCATGCGGAAGCCGGCGAGGATGCCCTGCTTGACCCAGGGGTTGACGCGCCAGTCGCCCGACGGGTCGCGCTCGGCGGCGCGCACCTCGCCGCGGTTGAGCGCGGCCTTGAAGACCTCGAACACCTCGCGGTCGGTCGGCGTGAACTCGCCGCGCCTCCCCGCAAGCTCCTCGACCTGCTCACGCAGCGACATGCGTCGTCTCCTTCAGGAGCCCGAGTTCGGAGAGCACGGCGCGCACGCGCTCGCGCGTCCCGTCTTCGACCGCGACGAGCGGCAGACGCAGGTTCTCTTCAAGCAGCCCCATCAAAGCCATCGCGGCCTTGACCGGGCCGGGGCTCGTCTCGACGAAGTTCACGTCCATCAGCGGCAGCAGCCTGTAATGCGCCTCGCGCGCCGCCTTCGTGTCTCCCGCGAGCGCGGCGTCAACCATCTTCGACATTAAATCAGGCGCCTCGTTCGAGGCGACGGAGATGAGGCCGTCGGCGCCGAGCGCGACCATGGGGAGCGTCAGCGCGTCGTCGCCCGAGAGCACGAGGAAGCCTTCGGGGCGGCCGCGCAGGATCTCCATGACCTGCGCGAGGTCGCCGGAAGCCTCCTTGACGGCGACGATTGATTCGACCTCGCGCGCGAGGCGGAGCGTCGTCGCCGCCGAGATGTTTGAAGACGTGCGGCCCGGCACGTTGTAGGCGACGACGGGCAAGCCCTCGACCGCTTCGGCCACGGCGCGGAAGTGTTGGAAGAGCCCTTCCTGCGTCGGCTTGTTGTAGTAGGGCGCGACGACGAGGACGGCGTCGGCGCCGAGGTCGCGCGCGGCCCGCGACTGTTCGGCGGCCGTGGCCGTGCTGTTGCTGCCCGTGCCGGCGATGACGCGAGCGCGCCCCCGCGCCTCTTCCACCGTGACCTTGATGACTTCGAGCCTTTCGAGGCCGTTCAAGGTCGCGCTCTCGCCCGTCGTCCCGCACGGCGCGAGCAGGCGGACGCCGCCATCAATCTGCCGCCGCACCAGCGCCCTCGTGCGGTCGTAGTCAACCGAGCCGTCGCCCTTAAAGGGCGTCACCAGCGCCGTCGCGCAACCGCGCATCCATTCCACGTTCGTCTTCATCTTCAACCTCCAGCGGCCCTCAGTATTTCGTCGAAGGCTTCCGAGAACTCGTAGACGCCCCGGCGGCCGCGGACCCAGCGGGCGGCGACGAGGGCCCCGGCCGCGAAGCCCTCGCGCGAGCGGGCCGCGTGCGTGAGCGTGATGGTGTCGGCCGCCGAGTCGAAGCCGACGCGGTGCGTGCCGGGGATGTGGCCGGCGCGCGTCGAGGCGACCGGGATGCGGTCGCCGAAGTGGGCGGCCAGCCGGTCGCGCAGCGCCAGCGCCGTCCCCGAGGGGGCGTCGCGCTTGCGCGAGTGGTGCGCCTCCTCGATGAAGGGGGCGTAGCCGGCGGCGCGGAACAACTCGGCCGCGCGCTCGACGACGCGGTAGAAGACCTGCACGCCGACCGAGAAGTTCGCGCCGTAGACGAGAGCGCCGCCGTGCTTCTCGACGGACGCGCGCACCTCCCCGAGATGTTCCGACCAGCCCGTCGTGCCTTCGACCAGCGGCACGCCCGCGAGCGCGCAAGCCTCGGCGTTGCGCCTGACGGCCTCGGCGACGGTGAAGTCAACCGCCGCGTCGTGGCCGCGGAGGACTTCGGCCAACTCTTCTGCTCCGAGCGCGGCCTCGCGCGACGAGACGACGGCCCCGACCTCGTCGCCCCCGTCCGCCGCGAGCGCCGCCACCAGCCGCCCCATCGCCCCGTCGCCTATCAAAGCCAGCTTCATGAGTTCTTCAAAAGCGTCCGCGCGAGCCGCGCGTAGAGTTCGACGGCCTCTTCCAACTCGCGCTTCGTGACGCGCTCCTGCGCGGTGTGCGCGTCGAGGATGGAGCCGGGGCCGAGCAGCAGCGGCCGGCCCCAGCGCGTGAGATAAGGGATGTCGGTCGTGAAGCGCACGACCTCGCTCTCGAAGCCCCCGACGG
>DATHBF010000521.1:0-11698 GCA_035296285.1 Pyrinomonadaceae bacterium
GAGCACGAGCCGCGTCAAGGGGTCCAGGGAGTTCGAGTAGTAAGTCCCGCGCAGGCGGGCCGAGGCCGTCACGCCCCAGCCCGAGATGTCCATCGGCAGACTGAGCTGCGGGCTGAAGTCGAGCCGCTGGACGATGGAGGGCGTGACGACGGCGTTCTGGTTGCCTTCGGCGAGGAAGGTGGCGAGGTCTTCGACCGTCTCCTTGCGGCTGACGCCGTCCATCGAGCTCTCGAATGAGAAGTAGACGGGGAGCTTGTCCTTCAGGCGCTCGACGAGGCCGGGCCGCTTCTCGAAGGTGACGCCGGGGAGCTGGCGCGTGCGGACGCGCAGGGCGGGAATCGAAGTGACCTGCGTGCGCGCGATGAAGTTTAAGGTGTAGGCGCCGAAGTTGCGGTTGACGAAGACCTGCGAGCGCTCCTCGGGCGAGATGGCCTGCTGGACCGAGTCGGAGAAGATTTGGCGGAAGTCGAGGCTCGAAGTGATGTTCACGTCGGCCGCCGCGAGGAAGCCGTTCGGGAAGTAGTGGACGCCGTCAACGTAGAAGCTGGAGCCTCCCTCGTCGCGGTGCTCGGCGTCCTCCTTGGGGCCGAAGATGCGGTCCTTGACGGCGTAGAAACCGAGGTTGAGGTAGGAGCGCGAGTTGGCGCGCGTCCGCACGTCGGCGCCGAAGCCGAGGCCGCGCCGGGTGAAGATGTCGTTGCGGAAGGTCACGTCGGCCGAGCGGCCGAGCGTCTGGTAGTAGCCGTTCGTCAGCCGGAAGCCCTTCTTGCCGGAGCCGGAGAAGGTCGGCGTCAGGAAGCCCGAGGCGCGGTCGCGCGGCTTGATGGAGACGGACGCGTAAGGGAGCCACACGACGGGCACGCCCTTGACTAAGAACTTCGGGCGGCGCACCCGGACGCGGTCGGCGAGCGTGATGGTGGCGCGGTTGGCGCGGAAGCTCCACTTCGGCACCTCGTCGTCGCCGCAGGCCGTGACCTCGGCGCGGATGACGACGACCTTGTTGCCCGAGACCTTCTCGACGCGGTCGGCCGTGAAGTAGATGATGGTGCCGTCCTGCGTCTGGTTGGTGAAGCCGGTCGAGTTCTCGAACGTGCCGGTCTTGGTCAGGTAGTTCCACTCGGCGCGCGAGCCGGTGATGCGCTGGAACTCGCCCTGGTCGAAGACGACGTTGCCCTCGGCGATGACGAGGTTCTTGGCCTCGTAGTCCGTCACCTTGTCTGCCTGGAGGCGGAAGATGCCGACGCGGATGTCAACGTTCCCCTCAAGGACGGTGACGCGCGCGCCTTCGGGGCCGCTGGCGCTCTGCTTGTCGGAGCGCGCGTCCAGCTCGTCCAGAGGCTGCTCTTCCTGCTTCTCGCCGGGGCGCGCCGGGGCCTGCGTCTGGCGGCGGCGCGGGCGGATGGGCGGCTGGTCCTGCGAGAGCGGGTTGACGCTCGGCGTGTCGGTGAGGGGGTTCTCGACCTTGCGGTCAACGGGATTGGTCTGCGTCTGCTGCGCGCGCGCCGGCGCGGCGAGGAGGAGGCAGGCGAAGGCGGCCGCGGACACGAGGAGCGTCCACGCGTTCCGACGTGCGTGAAGAAGCGAACTTGCGCGCAAGCGTGAGCCGAAGACCTCCGAAGGGACGGGCAGGACGGGCGCCGTGGCCGTGTGAACACTAGGGAGAGATTGTCCGAACGCGCCTTCCCGCTTAAAACGCGGCGATGCTAACACGCGCCGTCTGAGCCGGACAAGCGGGCCGCCCTTCAGGCGCGACGCCAGTTGATTCGGTAGCGGGCCGTCAGGGCGAGGCCGAGGCTTAAGACGACGAGGCCGGAGACGACGAGCGGCCACACGTAGGGCAGCGCCAGCGCCACGGCCCAGAAGGCTGCGCCGAGCAGGAGGGCCACCGACTCCGAGCGCCGGCCTTCGGGGAGCAGCACGCGCTGGAGCCAGCGGCCCGTGACGGCGTTGACGACGACCCGCCCGAAGACGAAGGAGAAGAGCAGGAGCAGCATCGCCGTGGCGAAGACCAGCCCGCCGAGCATCGGCGGCAGGAGGTGCAGCGCGGCCGTCGCGCCGGGGCCGACGACGGCGGCGCCGAGCAGGCCGATGAGCGCCACGCGCGGCGAGGTCATCCGGAGCCTCGCCGCCGCGCGGCCGACCGCGCCCGGCGAGACGGCCGTCAGCGCCAGCGAGACGGCGAACCAGAAGAGCACCGAGACCAGGCGCCACCCGACGAAGCCCACCGAGAACTCCGGCGTGAGCAGCGTCGCCGGGTTGCGCGCGGCCTCGCGCAGCTCGTTCTCGAAGCCGGCGACCATGAAGGTGCGCCCGCCGGGGCTGCGGCAGCCCTCGCCGCAGCCGTTGCGGTAGACGCCGCCGAGCACCATCACGTCGCCGCCGACGAACGAGCCCTCCTGCTGGATGACCGAGCCGCCGATGGCGGCGGCGTCGCCTTCAACCCTGCCCTCGACCACCACGTCGCCGCCGAAGGCGATGACGCCGTTCACGCTGCCGCGCACGCGTATCGTGTGCCCGAAGGCGAACACGTCGCCCGGCTGGCGCCCTTCGACGACGTGCTCGCCCGGCTCGGGCGCCTGACCCTGCGCGCTCGCGGCGGCGGCGAGCAGGAGGACGACGACGAGGACGCGCGCGGCCTCCGCGCTCCGCGCGATGGCGCGGGGCAGGCCGGCCTGCCGGGCAAAGTGTGTGTGTGATGAGGTTGGCGGCCGCATAAACTAGGGCGGGGAGAGGGCGCGTCAGTCCCGCGCGGTGGCGCGGCGGTGGTAGCCCCTGATGAGCAGCAGCAGCGCGGCGCACGCGAAGGCGAAGAGCGCGAGCTGCAAGGCGAGGAGTCCGGACGAGTCGGCCACCATCCGCGAGCCGAGCGCGCGCACGACCAGCCCCGCGCCCGCGCCCGCGTCCGCGCCCGCGCGGCCCGCCAAGCCGGCCACGCCCGCCCCGGCGCGCGCCGCCCGCAGCGCCGGCACGAGCAGGGCGTCGAAGGCGGCCGCGCCGAGCAGCGCGAACGAGGCCGCGCCGAGCGCCGCGCAAATCTTCAGCGCGCGCCGCCGCTCCTCCCGACCGCGCACGCCGCTCATGTCGTTCTCGGCGCGCGCCTGTAGCTCCCGCGTGAAGTTGGAGGGCAGAGCGACTTCGCCGACGCCGTAGGTGCGGTCGAAGGCGGCGTCGAGCAGACACAGGAGGCGCCGCTGTTCGAGCAGGGCGGCCGAGCAGAGTGAGCACGCGCGCGCGTGCTCGTCGAACGAGAGGGCGGCGTCGGCGTCCAGCTCGCCGTCGAGGTAGGGGGCCGTCAGCACCGTCTCATGGCACTCGCCCGCGCGCTGCGATGTCACGACTCGCGTCATCCCCTCCCCAAACCTTTACACGCCCGTGATGCCGCGCCCGACCAGGAGCGAGCGCATGGCCTCGCGGGCGCGGAAGATGCGGTTCTTGACGGTGCCGAGCGGCAGGCCCGTGACCTCGGCGATCTCGTCGTAGCTGAGGTCGTGCGCGTGGCGCAGGACGATCAGCTCGCGGTAGGCGGGCGGGAGTTCCCGCACGACCGACTCGATCTCGGCGCGGCGCTCGCTGCGCTCGCTCTCCTGCTCGGGGCTGGGCGCGGCGCTCGCCAGCGGGCGCTCGAAGGCGCGTCCGCCCTCGCCCTCGGCGCTGAGGTCTTCGATGCGGGCGCCGCCCGCGCGGCGCAGGTGGTCGATGGCGGCGTTGTGCGCGATGCGGTAGATCCAGGTCGAGAACTTGTACTCGGGGCGGTAGCGCGCGAGCGAGCCGTAGACCTTGATGAAGACTTCCTGCGTGAGGTCGAGCGCCGAGTCGTAGTCGCCGACCATGCGGTAGACGTAGGCGGCGATGGGGCGCTGGTAGCGGCGCACCAGCTCGGCGAAGCTCTCCTCGCGCCCGGCGATGGCGCGCGTGACCAGCTCGCAGTCGGCGGCGGCCGCCGCGGTTTTAATTGAAGCTGCCTGTGCTGTCATGACTCGCCGGGTTTTACGCGCCGACCGCGTTTAAAGTTTCAGCGCGGGCCGGGCGGCTCACGCCCAGGCGAGCGCGGCCAGTCCGGCGGGGGCGGCGATGTGTTGAAAGTCTATCTCGCTGGCGGGGAACGAGAGGCGCAGCTCTTCGGGGCCGACGGGCCGCGGGGCAGACTGTAGCGTCTCCTCGACGATGGCGCTGGCCTGCGCGTAGTCGAGGCCGGGGCCGGAGACGAGCAGGCGCTCGATGCGCTCGCCGGTGTAAGGCGGGGTGGCGTGTATCTCGCCCTCTTCGGCGGCGGGGGCGGGCGGCGCGTTGCGGTCGCGGTAGAAGAGGAGGAAGCGGTAGAGCTCGTCGGCGCGGTCCTCGACCTCGCAGATGACGCCGCGGACGTAGAGCGGCTGCCCGCCGCGCAGCACGACGGCCGTGAAGCCGTCGTCGTGAGAGCTGACGACGAGCGAGTCGCCCCGCCCCCTCTCGCCCTCCCGCATCAGCCACCATGCCTCGCCCATGTGGCGCGGGAGGACGAGGCCCGCCTGCCAGCCCAGGGAGGCGAAGACCTGCTCGTACTCGGCGAGCACCGGGAGGCGGACGGCCGTCACGAGGTAGCGGACGCGGCCCTGCGAGTCCTGCGTCAGGCGCTCGCGCGAGACGCGCAGCTCGTCGAGCCGCGCGCCCAAAGCGCGCTCGGTCTTCCAACGCAGCATCTCCTCGCCCTCTGAGCGCGAGCCGGCGACCGTCTCCATCGTCAGGATGGAGGTACGCGTCGCGGCCTCGGGCAGTCCCGCCGACCAGCGGCGCCGCTTGCCGAGCCCCGCCCTCTGCGCGAGGTCCGAGAGCGCCGCGGCCAGCTCGCGCGGGTCCGAGACGTTCTGCTCGTCGAAGCCGGGCCGCAAGAGCCCCTCGGGCAGAGGCACGTAGCCGGCGCTGCGGACGACGAGCCGGCCGCCGCGCCCTTCGAGCTGGACGACGCCCGCGCCCTCGCCCGACAGCGCCACGGCCGCCGCCGGCAGACGCGGCGCGATGAGTTTGCTGAAGAGGTTCATACTGTCTGCTGACTAACGGTCCTTCACCACTCGCTGTAGCGCGACTGGCCGTCGGAGGCGACATCGTTGGAGGCGGAGCGGACGCGGATGATGCCCTGCGAGTTGTCGGTCGCGCCGGGGTCGTCGCCGAACTCGGGCTGCCAGTCGCGGTCGTCGGTGATGGGGTCGATGGGAATCTCGCGCATGTAGCCGGCGTCAACCAACTCCTGGAGCGACTGCGGGAGCTTGCCCTTGTCGGCCGCGTACTGGTCGATCATCCGGTTCATCTGGTAGAGGTCTTCCCTGAGCGTCGCCTCCCTGGCCGCCAGCACCGTCTTGCTGTACTGCATCATCCCGATCAGGGCCAGGATGACCAGGATCGAGATGACTATCATCAGCTCAAGGAGCGTGAAGCCCTTCTCGCGGGACGCCTTACCAGTCACTGTAATTCTCCCCGTTGAGGGCCTTGCCCTGCGCTTTGGAGCTTACGTCGAAGACGTTGACGGGCGCCGCGGAGCAGTCGCCGGGCGGGTCGTAGCTGGAGCGGATGCACCAGTCGCGCTCGCCCGTGACGGGGTCCACGGGTATCTCGCGCAGGTAATACTTCTTCTTCGGCACCAGCCCGCCGCCGTCGGTCGCACCCCCGCGCGAGGTGTCCACGCTGCCGATGCCCGGCCCGCCGCCCGCGCCGGGGCGCGGCACCACGTCCACGCCCTCCGCCAGCGTCTCAAGGGTCGGCGGGTAGCGGTCCGGGTTGTCTACGCCGAACATGGTGCAGTCGGCGATCATGACGCGGCTGCGCGGGTCTATGTACACCTGGCCCTGCGCGCCGGGGGTTCCGGGCGGCGCCCCCGGCGGCCCGCCGCCCGGGACGCCCCCCACCCCGCCCGCGGTCGGGCCGCACTGCATCTGAACCGTGTCGCGCCTGAACTCGTCAATGGCCGCGCGCATGTCGCGCAGGACTTCGCGCAGGCGCTGCTCCCTCTGCCGGCGGACGTTGTTACGGACGATGGGCACGACGGCCATCGTCAGCACCGTCAGGACCGTCATCGTGATGACCAGCTCGATGAGCGTCCAGCCGCCCGCGCGCGCCGCAAATGGGGAAGAGGGCGAAAGCCTGAAAGGGTGAGAGGGTGAACGCCGGGCGCCCCTCTCCGCCTTTTCAACCTTTGCCCTCTTACTCCTCTTCATCGTCCCGCCCCCCGCTTACCGGGCGATTCTGAACTTGCCGGCCGTGAGGCGCGGGCGCACCGTGCGGCCGTCGGTGGCGATGAGGTGGACCTTGTCGGCGTCGAACTGGAGCGCGGCCTCGCCGGGCGCGAGCGCCTCGACCTCGACGACGAGCAGCAGCCCCTCGCCCGAGAGCGGCGAGGCGCCCGCGGCCGCCGCGACCGAGACGACGAGGACGCCCTTCGCGGCGTCAACCGACTGCGTGAGCGCGGGCGCCGAGGCCCTGTCCGAGGCGAGCACGCCCTGCACGACCGAGCGCACGGCGAGCGCGCGCGGGTCGAAGCGGAGCGTCGCCGTGGCGAGTCCCACCGGCGCGTCCGTCTTCATGAAGACCATCACGCGCCTGCGCTCGCCCACCTTCAAGTCCTGCTGCTCGGGCAGCATCAGAAGCTCGGCCGTGCTCTCGGCGGGCGCGGCGGTCGCCGCCGCGGCCGGCGCGGGCTGGAGGGCGGCGGGCCGGGCCGAAGCGGCGGCGGTGTTGACGGCCGGCTGCGGCACGGGCGGCGCGGGCGACGTGTCGGCGGCCACGGCCGGGCCGGCGAGCGCGTTGCCGAGGCTGGCGTTGACGACGGGCGCGGCCGTCGCGTTGGCCGGCGCGGCGGCGTTCAGGGCGGGGGCAGCCAGCTCCTTCGGCGCGGGCACGAAGGCGACCTCCTCGCCGGGCTGCGGCTGCTTCAGCTCGATGGTCTGGTTCGTCGGGAGCTGGCGGGCGCGGGCGAGCGCGTCCTCGCGGTCGGCGTCGCGCATCATGGCTTCGAGCGACTCGGACTTCGGCTGCTGCATCGAGCCGGTGTCCTTCGTCTCCTCGTCCTCGGGCGTGATCTCGGGGGCGCGCAGCACCCTGGGCGTCATCGTGATGACGATGTCGCTGTTGGAATTGTCCTTGCGCGGCGCGGTGAACAGGCGGCCGAGGATGGGGATGAGGCCGACGAGCGGCAGCCCCGCGCGGCCGCTGCTCTGGCGGTCCTGCGAGATCGAGGCGATCATCATCGTCTTGCCGTTCGGGATGCGCGCGACGCCCGCGATCTTGCGCTGCGTGAAGATGGGGGTCAGCGGGTCGGGGCCGGCCGTCTGGTCCTTCGACTCGATGGTCATCGTCACCTGCACGTCCTGGTTCGGGTAGACCTTGGGTTTGAAGTCGAGGTTGAGGCCCACGTCCTCGTACTGGATGACGGGGAAGCCGTTGCCGAAGACGCCCGCGGTGCCGGCCGCGCCGCCCGTGCCCGTGCCCGTCGGCGTGTTGGAGATGCCGCTGAAGACGCTCGCCGTCTGGACGGGCACCTTGGAGCCGACGCGCGTCTCGGACTTCTCGTCGTCGAAGGCGTGGACCTGCGTCGAGAAGAGGAGGCGCGTGTTGGTCTTGCTCTGGACGGCCGAGAGCGTCGTGGACGGGATGAGCAGGCCGACGCCGGTCGAGAGCGGGAAGACGCCGCCGCCCGTCGCGCCCGAGGCGAGCTGGCGGGCGCCGCCGATGAGCACCGAGCCGGGCTGCACGCCGCCGAGGTTCGAGAGCGAGGTCTGGCTGCCGATCTGGTTGCCGATCTGGAGCAGGTCGGCGCGCGAAATCTCGTAGATGGACACGTCCATCACGACCTCGGAGCGGTCCTTGTCAACGCTCTTCAGCAGCTTCTCGATGATGCGGATGTTCTCGGGCGTGTCGCGGACGGTGATGGAGTTGGTGTTGGCGTTCTCGACGAAGGTCGGCTGGCGGCCGGAGTTCGCGGGGAGCGCGCCCGTCAGGAGCTGGCGCGCGTCCTGCGGCTTGATGTTGTAGAGGTAGAAGGTGCGCAGGACCAACTGCTGGTACTGCGGGCGCTTGCCCTGGTCGGCGACGAGGATGGTGCGGCGGTCGAGCTTCTGGTAGAAGAGGCCCTGCGACATGAACAGATAGTCGAGGGCGCGGGCCGGCGTGATGTCCTTCCAGCGGACGTTGATGGTGCGCTTGACCTGCGAGAAGTTCTGGTCGAAGACGACGTTGAGGTTCAGCTTGTCGGCCAGCTGGCGGATGAAGGGTTCGAGGTCGCCGCTGTACTGGATGATCTGCAACTGCTCGGACTGCGTCGGCGGCAGCGGGTCTTCGCGGCGGCCGTCGGCCTGGCCGGGGCGGACGCCGTTGGCGCCGCCCGGTCGGTAGGCGGTCGGCGAGGTCGTCGAGGTGCGCCCGGCGCCCGCCGAGGGTCCCTCCTTCTCGCGCTGGAGGCGGAGCACGCGGTCCATCTCCTGGACGGCGAGGTCGTTGACGGGGTCGAGCCCGTAGGCGGTGCGGAAGGCGTTGTAGGCGCCGACGTAGTCGCCCTGGTCGGCCAGCGCCCGCCCCTTGGTCATGAAGACCTGCGAGGCGTTGAAGACGGCCCGGCGGTAGTGGAGCTGGTACTCGGTGTCGCTGGGGTTGGCGGCGACGGCGAGCGCGAACTCCTGCGCCGCCTTCTCCCACTGCTGGGCCTGCTCGGCCTGGATGCCGCGCTTGAAGTTCTTCTCGCCCTTCTTCGCCAGCGCCGTGAGCGGCGAGGCGAGGAGCATGAAGGCCAGGAGGAGCGCGGCCGACGGGCGCGGACGGGCGAACGATTTCATCTGAGAAGACCTCACTTGTGACTGCTTACTGGCGGAGACTTCCGGGAAAACCCTGCGACGGGCACCCTCACTTTAGGTCAGCTTACACGCCGGGGCGTAGATAATAGTTCCTGAAAAGCTACGGGACAAGCCGGGAAAGTAGCCAGTAGCCAGCAGCCGGCAGACAGTAGAAAGAACCTCTTTGGCGTTCGGCCTGGTTCTCGGCGTCAGCGACCCCCGGGCGGAGCCTACTGAACTACTGACTACTGGCTACCGGCTACAGCTTTCAGTGCTTATTCCCGTTCGCCTTCACCTGCTCGACGAAGGTGACGCGGTTGATTTCGTGCAGGGTCGAGAGGCCCTGGAAGACCTTCTCCAGCGCCGACTCGCGCAAGGAGCGCAGGCCCTCCTGCTCGGCCGCGCGCCGCACCTCGGAGCCCGGACGCCGCGCGATGATCATCTCGCGGATGTTGTCCGACATGTTCAAAAGCTCGTGGATGGCCGTCCGGCCGCGGTAGCCCGTGTGGCTGCACGCGTCGCAGCCGACGCTCATGTAGAAGGTGCGGTGGCGGTGCTCCGACGGGTTCAGGCCCGATTCGGCCAGCTCCTCGTCCGTGGGCGGCGACGGGCGCTTGCAGACCTCGCACAGCATTCGGATGAGGCGCTGCGCGAGCACGCAGTTCAGGCTGGAGACGAAGTTGTAAGGCTCCACCCCCATGTTCAGGAAGCGGCCGATCACGTCGATGACGTTGTTGGCGTGGACGGTCGTGAAGACGAGGTGGCCGGTGAGTGCCGACTGGATGGCGATCTGCGCCGTCTCGTTGTCGCGAATCTCGCCGACCATGATCTTGTCGGGGTCGTGGCGCAGGATGGAGCGCAGGCCGCGCGCGAACGTCAGCCCCTTCTTCTCGTTGACGGGAATCTGCGTGATGCCGTGGAGCTGATACTCGACGGGGTCCTCGATGGTGATGATCTTGTCTTCGTCGTTGCGAATCTCGTTGAGGGCCGCGTACAGGGTCGTCGTCTTGCCGGACCCGGTAGGGCCGGTGACGAGGACCATGCCGTAGGGCTCCATGATGTAGCGGCGGAAGTCGTGCAGGTCCGCTTCGAGGAAGCCGACCACGTCGAGGTTCAGGTTCTTGAACTCCTCGTTGATCTGCTCCTTGTCGAGGATACGGATGACCGAGTCCTCGCCGTGGATGGTCGGCATGATGGAGACGCGGAAGTCCACGTTGCGCCCCTTGTAGCGGACGCGGAAGCGGCCGTCCTGCGGGATGCGCCGCTCGGCGATGTCCAGCTCCGACATGACCTTGATGCGGGAGATGAGCGTCTGGTGGTGGGCGAAGTCTATGGGCTCGACCTTCTCGTAGAGCGCGCCGTCGATGCGGTACTTGACGTGGACGGCCGTGTCGCGCGTCTCGATGTGGATGTCTG
The DNA here is from genome assembly GCA_035296285.1 of Pyrinomonadaceae bacterium. GTDB lineage: Bacteria > Acidobacteriota > Blastocatellia > Pyrinomonadales > Pyrinomonadaceae > QHXN01. The sequence continues at coordinate 10,212 of DATHBF010000521.1, forward strand.
ACGCCCGCGACTCCATCGCGTTGTAGATGATGGTGTCGACGAGCTTGATGATCGGCGACATGTCCGAGTCGGTCGCCAGACGGTCGAGGTCCAAGACCTCCTCGCCCTGCTCGGTCTCCCTGACGAGCGAGATGCGGAAGCCGGAGGCCGCCTCGGCGAGCACGCGCTGCGTGGCGTCGCCCTTCTTGAGCACGACCTCGATGGCGCCGGCCGTGGCGACGTGCGGGACGATGCGCGCGTGCAGGGCCGAGGCGATCTCGTCGAGGCGTTCGAGGTCGGTCGGGTCGGCCATCGCGATGTGCATCCGCCGGCCCTCGCGCCTCAGGGGCACGAACAGGTGGCGCAGCATCAGGTCAACGGGGACTTCGCCGAGCAGCGTGTAGTCGATGGGCGATTCGCCGACGGGCGGGAGCAGGTCCACGTAAGGCAGGCGGTAGCGGCGCGCGAGCTCGCGCGCGGCGCGCACCTCGGGCGGGACGTGCTCGGCGCCGTCGGGGCCGAGGCCCATGTCGGCGCGCGGCGCCGGGGCGGCCGCGGCGTTGCCGTCGCGCGCTATTTCGGTCGTCGCCTGTTCTTCGGTCTGGCTCATGTCCGTTGCTCTGATGCGGCAGCCGGGGCGGGGGTGGCTTCGGCTAGCCTCTAATGCCGACGTTGGAAATGGATTTGATGATTGGGAGGTAGATGGCGAGCAGGATCGTCACGACGACGCCGCCCATCACCAACAGAATCGCAGGTTCCAACACCGTGGTCAACTGCTCCAAACGCACCTCCGACTCGCGGTCGTAGAACTCGCCGACCTCTTCGAGCATCTCCCTGAGAGAGCCCGAACGCTCGCCGATGCCGATCATGTCGAGCCCGAGCGCCGGCATCCACCCGGCCGACTCCAGGCTCTCCGTGAACGAGCGCCCCTCCCGAATCATCGGCAGCGTCTCCGCGCTTAAGGCCCGCAGGTGCTTGTTCGTAATCGCCTCGGCCGCGATCTCCCACGACTCGACGAGCGTGATGCCGCCCGCCAGGAGAGTCGCCAGGGAGCGCGTCACCTGCGCCATCGCCAACTGCTTGAGGAGCACGCTGACGATGGGCAGCTTCAAAAGGAAACGGTCTATCGCCAGCGCGCCCCCCGCGGTCCGCGACCACAGGTAGAGCAGGACGCCGACGCCGACGAGCGCGGGCGCCAGCCACCAGATGTTGCCGGCCACGAAGTTCGAGAGCCCGAGGACGAGCAGCGTGATGCCGGGCAGCTCGCGGTTGAAGCCCTCGAAGAGCGAGGACATGCGCGGCACGACGTAGACGGTCAGGAAGACGACCATGCCGCCCGACGCCGCCAGAAGGAACAAAGGGTAGGCCAGCGCGCCCCTTATCTTCCGCCGAATCTCCACCCCGCGCCGCATGTATGAGACGTATCGCGCCAGCACGTCGTCGAGCGCGCCCGAACGCTCGCCCGCCAGAATAGAGGCCGTGTAGATGCGCGGGAAAATCGGCCCCTG
>DATHBF010000522.1:0-4923 GCA_035296285.1 Pyrinomonadaceae bacterium
TCGCCCCGGCCGCCGCCATGTCCTTTAAGACCTGGTTGCGCCGCTCGAAGGCGGTCTCGGGGTGGCGGTAGGGGTTGTAGCGGTTCGGGCTGCGGATGAGCGCGGCCAGGAGCGCCGCCTCGGGTAAGCTGAGGGCCGTCACGTCCTTGTTGAAGTAAGCCTCGCTGGCCTCGCCGAAGCCCTTGATGGAGAAGCCGGCGCGCTGGCCGAGGTAGGCCTCGTTGCAGTAGAGCGCGAAGATCTGCTCCTTCGTCAGGCGCGTCTCAAGGATGACGGCCATGTAGGCTTCGGCGATCTTGCGCTTGGGGCTGTACTCGGGCGTGAGGAAGAGGTTCTTGACGAGCTGCTGCGTGATGCTCGACCCGCCCTGGCGCGCGATGGGCGAGTTGGGGTCCATGTCGTAGCGGCGGACGAGGGCGCGCAGGATGCCGCGGAAGTTGACGCCGTAGTGGTCGAAGAAGCCGCGGTCCTCGGTCGTGATGATGGCCTTGACGAGGTGGGGCGGCAAGTCCTGAAAACTTATGATGCGGCGGCGCTCGCGCTGCGGCCCCGAGACGGAGCTGATGACTTCCGGCTCCGTCCACACCGACTGCACCTTGACGTTGCCGGCGCTCATGTCGGTGATGGCGGCGACCGATTTGCCGCCCTTGCCGAACTGGACGCGGACGTGCGGGAACTGCTCGCGCCCGTCAATGGCGGAGCCCTTGCTCGGCTCGACCTCGACCTGCTGGCCGTCCGACTGGTAGCGGCCGCGCGAGTCGTCGGCCTGCTGCGCCTTCTCCACGTAGCCGACGCGCTTGAGGCGCGCGACCAGGTCTTCGGCCGAGAGCGGCTCGCCGACGCGAAGCTGCCGGGGCGCGGCGTAGATGCCGGCGCTTCTGGTGAAGACTTCGCCCTTGAGGAGCCGGTCGATGCGCTGCGAGAAGGAGTGGTAGTAGTAGCCGAGGACGCCGACGGTGAAGGCCGTCAGGATGACGAGCGGGACGAGGACGGCCGGGCGGATGAGGCGGCGACGCCAGCGCCGCCCGAAGCCCTCGGGCGGCTCCTCGTACCTGACGACGCGCGGCGCGCGGCCCGGCCTCTTGGCCGCGGGCGGCACGTAACCTTTCGGCGGGTGACGAAGAGCCATATCCTCGTGAATCGTAAATCGTAAACCGCGAATAGTAAATCGTAATTTACTAGTTTGACTCCCGCCGCCGGGTTCCATTAACGTGGCGCGGCGGCCTCGGACGCCTTTTCGATGCCGCCTCGTTGACGAACGGTTCGATGCCTCCCGTCAAAAGCCTGACGCATTGGTTGAGGTCGTGGGCGCCCTTCGTGTATTCGCTCACGGCGCTGGCCGCCCTCGCGCGCGGCAAGAAAGTCAGCGCGAAGCCCAGGGCATGACCGCCCCCCGACGGGTCCGTCCCCGGACTTTGGACTATAATCAGGGCGTGGGAAGAAGCATCGAGGCCGGGAAGGTTGAGCGCGTCGTGGTGCGCGGCGCGAACTGGGTGGGCGACGCGGTGATGACCGTGCCGGCGCTGCGCGAGCTGCGCCGCCTGCTGCCCGGCGCGCACCTGACGCTCGCCACACGCGCCTGGGCCGAGGGCATCTTCGAGGGCGCGGATTACCTGGACGACCTGCTCGTCGCCGGCAGGAAGGGCGCGGGCTCTCTCTTGGGCGAAGTGCGCGATTGGCGCCGCCGCCGCTTCGACCTCGCGGTCCTCTTCCCCAACGCCTTCGCGCCCGCGCTGACGGCCTTCGCCGCGCGCGTGCCCCTGCGCGTCGGCTACGCGACGGACGGGCGCGGCCCGCTGCTCACTCACGCGCTCGCCGTCCCGGCGTGGCGCGGCCGGCGACACGAAGTTTATTACTACCTCGAAATCGTCGCCGGCCTCGGGCGGCTGCTCGGCGGCGGCAGCGCAGTCACAGAGACGCAGGCGCGCGCCGCTTTAAGCGTCTCGCCGGCCAGGTTAGAGGAGGCGCGTGCGCTGCTCCGCGCGGCCGGGGCGCGGCTCGACCGGCCGCTCGTCGCGCTCTGCCCGGGCTCGACCAACAGCCGCGCCAAACGTTGGCCCGCCGAACGCTTCGCGCGGCTCGCCGACCTGCTCGCCGAGAACGGCGCGGAGGTCGTCCTCGTCGGCGCGCCGGAAGAGCTTGAAGTCACGCGGGAAGTTCTTGCGAGGGTGCGTTTCAAGCCTTCGGTCCTGACGGGGCGGACGAGCCTCGCGCAGTCGGCCGCGGTCCTCTCGGCCGCGGACCTTCTGGTGTCGAACGACACGGGGCCGGCGCACGTCGCCGCCGCGCTCGGCCGACCCGTAGTCGTCGTCTTCGGCCCGACCGACCCGGTGACGACAAGACCCTTCTCGGATTTGGCGACCGTCGTCCGCGAGCCGCCCGAGTGCGCGCCCTGCATGTTGAGAGACTGCCCCGTTGACCATCGCTGCATGACGGCCATCACGGCGGAGGAGGTCTTCGGCCACGCGCGCCGCGCGCTCGGAGAGGTCCGGAAGTTGGAGGTGGCCGGATGAAGGAAGGCAGGCGCGCCATCTTCATCGACCGCGACGGGACCATCTCGGAGGAGGTGGGCTACGTCAACCACGTCTCGCGCTACCGCGTCCTGCCCTTCGCGGCCGAGGCCGTCCGCACGCTCAACGAGCGCGGCTGGCTCGCCGTCCTCGTCACGAACCAGGCCGGCGTCGCCCGCGGCTACTTCAAGGAGGAGATGATAGGGCAGGTCCACTCCGTCCTCGCCGAAGAACTCGCGCGCGGCGGCGCGCGCCTCGACGCCGTCTACTACTGCCCGCACCACCCGTCCGTCGGCGAGCCGCCCTACCGCTTCGACTGCGACTGCCGCAAGCCGCGGCCCGGCCTCATCCGGCGCGCGGCCGAAGAGATGAATCTGGACCTCTCGCAGTGCTGGATGGTCGGCGACCGCTACAGCGACACGGAGCTTGCGCGCAACGCGGGCGTCCGCTCAGCCTTCGTCCTGACGGGGTACGGGCGCGGCGAGCTTGAGCACCAGGCGCACGCGTGGCGACACCGGCCGGACCTCGTCGCCGAAAATTTACTCGAAGCCGTCCTGAAGATTACAAGTGAAGCGTGACGACGTGACATCGGGTGCCGAAAGACTCTCGGCGCTGGTGCGCTCCTTCGAGGGGCGGCGCGTGATGGTCTTGGGCGACCTCGTGGCCGACCAGTTCCTCTACGGCGAGATAGCGCGCGTCTCGCGCGAGGCGCCCGTGCTGATTCTCCGCCACGAGCGGACGGAGACGGTGCCGGGCGGGGCCGCCAACTGCGTGATGAATCTGGCGACGCTCGGCGCGCGCGCCTCCATTGTCGGGGCCGTCGGAGACGACGCGGCCGGGCGCGCGCTGCTAGAAAGACTCTCGGCGGCGGGCGTTGACTGCGGCGGGGTCGTCGTCTCGAAGGACTTGAGGACGACGACGAAGGCGCGCGTCCTCGCCGGCCACGCGCACTCGCCGCGCCAGCAGGTCATCCGCATCGACTACGAGGGCGCGCCGGCCGACGAGACTTTGAGAAGCGAGCTTGCCGCCCGTGCGCGCGCAGCCGCCGCGAAGGCCGAGGCGTTCGTCGTCTCGGACTACAACTACGGAGCGGCGGCGGGCGAGGCTTTGAATGTCTTGAGGGAAGAGGCCGGCCCGAAGCACGTGCTCGTGGACTCGCGCTTCCGGCTGTTGGAGTTCGGCGGCTTCACGTCCGCGACGCCGAACGAGGACGAGGTCGAGCAGGTCGCGGGCCGGAGGCTCGCGGGCGCGGCGGAGCTGGAGAATGAAGGCGAGCGTTTGCGGCGCCGGCTCGGCTACCGCTCGCTGCTCATCACGCGCGGCAAGCACGGGATGCTGCTCGTCGAAGACGGCGCGGAGCCTTTGCACATCGGGGCCGTCGGGTCGAGCGACGCCGTGGACGTGACGGGCGCGGGCGACACGGTCATCGCCGCCTACGCGCTCGCCCTCGCCTCCGGGTCGACGTTCCGCGACGCGGCCCACATCGCCAACCACGCGGGCGGCCTCGTCGTCATGAAGCGCGGCACGGCCTGCGTCACGCGCCGCGAACTGCTCGCGTCGCTCGGCGGCGAAGACGAGCCATGAACTTCCGCGGGGCGACCACCCGCGCGCGGGGCGCGACCGCCCGCGCCGCCTCCGCGCTCTTCCGAAGCAGGCGCTTCCGCGCCGCCCTCGCGCTCTTCGCCGTGACCTTCGGCCTGCAACTCCTCGGGAGCCTCGCCCCGCGCCTCGTCGAACGCTTCTACAGCCGCCTCGTCTTCCCACGCCTGACGCGAGTCCTCTCGCTGCCTTCGCTCCCCTTCGACTTCTCTCTGGGCGAGATGGCGCTGGTCGCGCTCGTCGTCTCGGCCGCCGCCTGGCTCGCGTGGCAGGCGCGCGGCCTTTACCGACGACAACGCCGCTGGAAAGAGTTTCTCCTCTCGCTTTTCACATCGGCGCTGCTGCTCGCGGCCTCAGTATCCGCGCTCTTCATGCTCGTCTTCGGCCTCAATTACCAGCGCGAGTATTTATCGGAAAGCCTCCGGCTCGTGCGCCGCGAGCCGGAGGCCGCGGAGGCCGAAGCGATTGCGCGTGAACTGCTCGACGGCGTCAACCGCAACTACGAAGAGGCCCGCGCCGCCGTCCGTCCCGAAAGCGGCTCCGCCATGCCCTTCTCGCGCGAGGAGCTGTACCGCCTCCTCGAAGACGCTTTCGCGCGCGAGCCGCTGCTGCAAGTCCCCGAGACGGCCGGGCTCGCGCGCCCCAAGCCCGTCTACTTCGCCGGCCTCCTGAGCCGCCTCGGCATCTCCGGCGTCTACTCGCCCTTCACCGCCGAGCCGAACTACAACCAGCTCCAGCCCGACAGCATCATCCCCTTCACCGTCGCCCACGAGATGGCCCACCAGCGCGGCCACGCCCGCGAGGCCGAGGCCAG
>DATHBF010000523.1:0-9864 GCA_035296285.1 Pyrinomonadaceae bacterium
GGCGAGCGCGCGAAGGGGTGCTTAGCAAACTGCGAAAGGTTTCGGGAGGGGTCCTAGAGAAGCTCGTTCGTCTTATCGACGGGGTAGCCGGCGGCGACCCAGGCGCCCGTGCCGCCCGTCACGTTGTAGAGGCGGCGGAAGCCCTGCGGGAGCAGGAGGCTCGTGGCGGCGCTCGAACGGTAGCCGCCCGCGCAGATGACGGCCGTCGGGCGGGAGGAGTCAAGGTCTGACACGGCCGCGCGCAAGCCGGGGCCGAGCGGGACGCTGGCGGCGCGCGGCGCGTGGCCCGCCGCGTACTCGGCCGGGCGGCGCACGTCGAGGACTTGCAGGGACGGCTCATCTTCGAGCATCCGCCGCAGCTCGGCGACCGACACCTGCGGCACCTCGGAACATTCGTACCCGGCCGCGCGCCACGCCTCCATCCCGCCGCTCAGGTAGCCGCGCACCGTCTCGTGCCCGACGCGGGCGAGGCGCGTCTCGGCCTCCTCCACCTGCTCGTCGTCGGCCGTCACGAGGATGAGGGGCGTGCCCAGGGGAATGAGCGAGCCGGCCCAGCTGGCGAACTGCCCGCCCAGGCCGACGTTGAGCGCGCCGGGGACGTGGCCGGCGCCGAACTCGTCGGCCGTCCTCGCGTCCAGAACGACGTAGCCGAGGTTGGCGTAACCCGCGACCTGCTGCGGCAGGAGCGGGGCGGGCGGGCGTATCTCTGAGAGCGGCGCGGCGCCCGCGCGGTTGATCTCGGCGTCGGCGGGGAAGTAGGCGGGCGGCTCCGCGAGGTCGGCCGTCAACAGCCGCACGAACTCGTCCTTCGGCATCGGGGCGAGCGCGTAGTTGAGGCGGCGCTGCTGGCCGATGGTCGATGAAGTCTCCTTCGAGATGTTGCGGCCGCACATGCTGCCCGCCCCGTGCGCGGGCCAGACCTCCGCGCGGTCGTCGAGCTTGAGGAGCTTGCCGTGCAGGCTGTCGTACATCATCGCGGCCATCGCCTGCGGCGTGTAGCCGCGACCGCCCGCCAGGTCCGGCCGGCCCACGTCGCCGACGAAGAGCGTGTCGCCCGTCAAGACCTTCGGCGGCTCGTCGGGCGTCTCCGCGTCCGCGACGACGAGGCAGATGCTCTCGGGCGTGTGGCCGGGCGTCTCCAGCACGCGCATGCGGACGGAGCCGACCGTCAGCTCGTCGCCGTCGCGCACGGCGCGGTGCGGGAAGCGGGCGCCGGCCCGCTCGCCGAAGACGACCTCGGCGCCCGTGCGCGCGGCGAGTTCCCTGTGGCCGCTGACGAAGTCCGCGTGCAGGTGGGTCTCGACGACGTACTTAATTTTCAGCCCCCGCGCCTCGGCCTCCGCCAGGTACTGCTCCACGTCGCGCTGCGGGTCCACGACCGCCGCCTCGCCCGCCGAGCCGATCATGTAGGAGGCGTGGGCCAGACAGCCGAGGTAGAACTGTTTGAAGTACATCCGGTGGCTCCTTCGGGAGGGGAATCGGGCGTGAGGATTCTATTCCGCCGCCGTCTGGACTACAATGCCGGCAAGGAAAATCTTTCAGACAACACGGAGGGAACGAACGATGCCCGAGGCGCGCGCACGCCTTCTACTGCACGCACTGCCCCTGCTGGCCGCGACCTTTTTGACTGCCGCCGCGGCCCGCGCGCAGGCGACCGCCGTCCCCGCCGGCAGACGCGAGCCCGCCCACTTCCTCGCCGCCAAGACCCCGAACGCCTTCGACCGGCAGCAGGACCAGACGACGACGCCCCAGGGCCAGCCCACCCCGCAGGCCCGTCGCGGCATCTACCAGCCGACGCCCCTGACGGCCGGGGAGAAGATGAAGGGCGCCTTCCGCTCGGCCTTCCTGAGCCCGCAGGGCTACTTCAACACCGCCTTCGGCGCCACCCTCTCGCACTTGCGCGAGGAGGAGTTGCCGCACAAGGACTCGGGCGACAGGGCCGCCGACTTCGCCTCGCGCTTCGCCCGCAACTTCTCGACGCGCGCCGCGCGCAGAATCTTCGGGGCGGGCGTCTACCCCGTGCTCTTCCGACAGGACCCGCGCTACGAGCCCTCGCCGCGCAAGGGCTTGGCCCGCCGCACGCTGCACGCCGCCTCCCGCACCTTCGTCACGCGCGACGACGACGGGAACCACGAGCCCAACTACTCGAACCTGGCCGGCATGATGACGGGCAGCGCGCTCGCCAACGTCTGGGAGCAGTCAACGCCGGGCCGCGACCGCGTCGGCCCCGACGCGACGATGGTCCGCTTCGGCCGCAGCATGGCCTTCGACATGCTCACCAACGTCGTCTTCAGAGAGTTCTGGCCCGACATCATGGGAATCTTGAGGCGTTAAGAGGGCTTGTTTACTTCGCGCCCTCGGGTTTGAAGGTTATCGTCACGTCCACGGTCCGTTTTTCGCGGTCGGGCTTCATGCTGGCGGAGATGTTGAGCTTGGGGAGCGGGCGGCCCTGGCGAATCAGCTCGCCGAAGAACTCGCCCACGTTCTTCTTGACGAACTGGTCGAGGTAGCCTTCGTCGTAGACCTCGCCGTGGAGGATGCGCCAGCGGCCGCGCAGGTTGTTGGTCTCGGCCTCGGGCAGCCCCTCGATGCGCACGTCGCCCATGCGGAACTGCGGCCCCTCCTCGACGGCGAAGCGGTAGCTGACCGTGCGGCCCGTGTCGTCGAACGCGGCGGCCGGGCTGATGCGCGCGAAGAGGAAGCCCTTGCGGCCGTAAGCCTTCCGCACGGCGTTCAGCCCCTTCTCTATCTTCACGGAGCCGGCCACCTCGCGCTGCCTCATGCCGAGCGCCGCGTCCAACTCCTGCGCCTGCAAGGACTGGTTGCCCGCCCACTCCGACTTCTCCCACGTGTAAATCGCCCCCTCGTCAACCAGGAAGGTGAGCGAGAAGCCGGGGTCGCAGTCTTCGCCCTTCATCTCCCTGACCTGCGGCGGGCTGAAGGCGGCGCGCAGGTAGCCGCGCTCGTGGTAGAGCGGCAGCAGGTTTCCCTCGACGAAGGCCGAGGCGAAGAAGCGCGAGTAGTCTTCGCGGAAGAGGGCGGCCGACTTGTTCACCAGCACGTCCTCCGTGAAGGCGCGCGCGCCCTTGTAGCTGAGCTGGCAGAGTCGGAGGCCCGAGTTCCTGACGTTGAAGATCATCTCCGGCTTCTTGCCGGGCACCACCGAGGGCATGTAATCGACCGTGCCCCGGAGCTTGCGCTCGCGCAGGAGGTCTTCGAGCGCGCGCTTGATCTGGTCGCCCGCGTTGCCCTCTTCCGGCACCACGCCGTTGAAGGTCGGGACGCGCCTGCGCACGGCCTCCGAAAGCTCGTCGTCGGTGAACCAGACGAAGTTGTCGAAGACGACGGGCAGGCCGCCCTTCAGCTCCTCGACCTTGAAGGTGAGCGTGGCGTTGTCGCTCGTGCCCTTGATGCTGTAACTGAGGTTTTTGAAGAGGCCCGAGTCCATCAGGCGCGCGGCCGCCGCGTCTATGGCGTCCGGAACGTCGGCGGTCTGGCCGACGGCGAGGCCGCTCTTGGCGAGCGCGTCCTCGGGCTTCAGTTTGTCGAGCCCGCTGAACTCGATTTTGGCGAGCTTGATGGTCTGCGCGGCCTGCCGGGCGAGCATCGGCGGCGCGGCGAGGGCGAGGAGGAAGAGGGCGCAGACGGCCCATTTAAAACGCGGGGCGATAAGACTCATCGCGAGGCTTCTCCGAAAGAATTTTTAAGGGTCCGGGCAGGAGACGCGGCGAACATCCTAACACAAGCGGTTACTTCCTCCCCGTGTCGACGACCTGCCCGGCTCGCTCGCTGGAGAGGGCGTAGTTGGGGAGGATGCGGAAGGAGCGCAGGCCGACGGCGACGCGGTCGCCGACCGAGAGGCGCGTGGTGTCGGTCTCGGGCTTGGGGCGCGTGACGAAGACGGGGACGCCGAGGCGGCTCTCGGGCGTGTTGATGGTCACGTCGTAGAGCGGCGGCCCGTCGCCCGCGGGCTGGCGCGCGACGAGGTCGAGGCGGACGGTCAGGCGCTCGTAGGCGCCGACGAAGAGCTTCTCCTCGATGACGCCGTTCGTCAGTCGGCGCACGCCCTCGGGCAGTTGCCCCGCCAGACTCAGGAACACGTCCTCGGGCCGGAAGACGATCTTGACCGACTGCCCCTCGCGGAAGCGCGCGACCTCTTCTTCGGCGTGCAACACGGCCGTGCCGAGCGCGACGCGGCCCTCGCCCACGACGCCCAGGAGCAGGTTCGCCGCGCCGAGGAAGGTGGCGACGTACTCGGTCTCGGGCCGGTTGTAGACCTCGTCGGGCGTGCCTATCTGTTCGAGGCGGCCGGCGTGCAGCACCGCGATGCGGTCGCCGAGTTCCAACGCCTCCTCCTGGTCGTGCGTGATGAAGATGGCGGGGACGTTGACCTGCCGGAGCAGCGAGCGTATCTCGCGGCGGAGGTGGATGCGCGTCTGCGCGTCGAGGGCGCCGAAGGGCTCGTCGAAGAGTAAGACCTGCGGCTTGTAGGCGAGCGTGCGCGCAATCGCCACGCGCTGCTGCTGCCCGCTCGAGAGCTGCGAGGGGTACTTCGTGCGGTGCTCTTCCAGCTTGACGAGCGCGAGCAGGCGGTTGACCTCCTCCTTGACCTCGCCGCGCGGGCGGCCGCGGATGCGCATCCCGTAGGCGATGTTCTTCTCGACGGTCATGCGCGGGAAGAGGGCGTAGGACTGGAAGATGACGCCGACGCCGCGCTCGCGCGCCGGTAGTTCCGTCACGTCGCGGCCGTGGAGACGGACGCTGCCGGTGTCGGGGTGTTCGAGGCCGGCGATGATGCGCAGGATGGTCGTCTTCCCGGAGCCGGAGGCGCCCAAGAGGACGAGCGCCTCGCCCTCGCCCACGTCGAAGCTCACGTCGTCGAGCACGCGCGTCTTCTTGAAGCTCTTCGAGAGTCCGACGACGCTCGCCGCGACGGCCGAAGGCTGCGCCTCATCGTGCTCGAAGTTGTCAGGCTCGCGCGCCGTCACGCCCATCGTCACCTCACTTCCCTTCCAACCAGTCGCGGGCGAAGAAGAGGACGCTGAAGATGGCGAAGGAGAAGAGCGCGAGGACGACGGCGACGGCGTTGGCGGCCTCGACCTGCCCCTCGTTGAACTTCGAGAAGATGTAGAGCGGGGCGGTCTGCGTCGAGAGCGCGAGGTTGCCGGAGACGAGGATGGTGGAGCCGAACTCGCCGATGGAGCGCGCGAAGGTCAGAAGCGCCCCCGTCACGACGGCCCCGCGCAGGGAGGGGAGCGTGACGTGCCAGAACGTCTGCCAGCGCGTCGCGCCGATGGTGGCCGAAGCCTCTTCGAGCGACGGGTCCATCGTCTCGAACACCGACATCAGCACGCCGAAGGCGAGCGGGAAGGTGACGAAGATGTTGGCGATGATGATGGCGTAGGGCGTGAACATGAACTGGAACCGCTCCGGCATCCACTGGCCCAACATCCCGTAAGGCCCCCACAGCAGCAGCAGCGCGAAGCCGGCGACGGCCGTCGGGATGGCGGTCGGAAGCGAGATGGTGACGATGATGGCCGTGCGCCCGAAGAACATGTAGCGCGAGAGGACGTAGGCCGCGAGCAGCCCGAAGAGGACGTTAAAGATGGTCGCGTAGAAGCTCGTCACCACACTCAATTGGAGTGCGAATATCGCCTCCGGCGCAGTCAGCGCCGCCCAGAAAGAGCGCAGGCCCCGGCCCGTCCCGTAGACGAAGACCGAGGCCAAAGGCAGCAGCACCAGCGGCAGCATCAGCAGAATCACCATGCCGAGGCTGAACGGCCGCACGAGGTCGAAGCCCCGGACGTGTCGCATGGTGGGGACGGCGGCGCTCATTTCTTCTTCTTCCTCTGAATCTGGTCGCGCCAGATGCGCTCGATGATCTCGGGGTAGGCGCGCTGCCAGCCGCCGAAGAGTTCGACCGTGAAGGGCAGCTCGATGCGCGCGAAATCGGGGTTGGCGGCGTTGAACTCCTCGTGCGTGACGGAGCGGAAGTGGTGCTTGACGAACGCCTTCTGCGCCTCGTCGGTCCAGAGGTACTGGAGGAAGGCGTCGAGGAGCGGGCGCTCGTCGGCGGTCGCGTTGCGGTCGATACGGACGGCCGGGTGCTCGCTGAAGATGGTCGAGCGCGGGACGACTATCTCGACCCCGGCCTTCGCCTCCTTCATCAAAAGCCCTTCCAGCTCGTAGGTGATGAGGGCGTCGCCGTAGCCGGTCTCGAACTGCGTGCGGGCCTCGCGCGCCGAGCCGGGCGTGGAGATGACGTTGCGCCAGACGGCTTGCAGCAGCTTGAAGGCGCGCGCCTGGTCGAAGCCGCCCGTCTCGGCCTCCGACTTCTTCAGCTCCGAGCCGTAGACGGCGAGCACGGACCACTGGGCGCCGCCCGAGTCCACGGGGTTCGGGTGGATGAGCTGGACGCCGGGCTTGGCGAGGTCCGAGAAGTCGCGGATGCCTTTCGGGTTGCCCTTGCGGACGAGGATGATGAAGGGCGTCTTGTTGACGATGCCTTTGTGCGGCAGCTCGCGCCAGTTAGCGGTGACGGCGCCCGCGGAGGCGAGGCGCTCCACGTCGCGCTCGATGGAGAAGATGCCGAGGTCGGCCTGCACGCCCTGAAGGATTTGGTTGGTGATGGTCTCGGAGCCGGCGTAGGAGGTGGTGAAGCGCACGTCCTGCCCGTGCTCCTGCTTCCACTTCGCGGTGAAGCCGGGGATGATGGACTTCTCCATCGACTCCTTCATGACCGAGAAGCCGTAGAGCGTGATGGTGCGCTCGCCGCCTTTCGCCCCCTCGGGCGCGCTCGGCAGGCAGGAGGCGGCCGCGAAGAGGGCCGCGAGCGTGAGGAGCGCGGCCGGCAGGCGGGCGGCGCGGCCGATTTTAGGGTGCAGTTTTCCCGGCAGTTTGGCCTTCATCGGTTCCTTCACGCGGGCCAGGCCGGCCCGGTCCGTGCTGTCTCGTCTAAAAATTTTGAGCTTCTATAGCACAGTTCGCGCCGCGCCGGAAGGATTTTCCGCCCGGCGCGGCGCTTCCCCGCCCGGCGGTTCTGTGCGATGCTAAGCGCGTGCGCCGCGCCGCAAGGCCCGGCAAAAGTTTTATTTATGCGGAGAGGAAGAATGAGGAAGTTTCTTTTAGGGGCGGCCGGCGCGGCGGCGCTGCTGTTCGGCGGCTGCAAGGCGGAGGACGGGGCCGCGGGGCCGCGTGCGGGCGCGAGCCTCCAGAGCGGAAACCTTCAGACGGCGAACGCCTCCGCGACGCCGGACGAGAAGGGCGTGCGGAGAGTCGGCCCGGCCGAGTTGCAGAAGATGATAGAGGCGGGCGAGGCCGTCGCCGTGGACGTGCGAGTCAAGGGGGAGTACGACAAGGGCCACATCAAGGGGTCGCTCTCGATCCCGCGCACGGAGCTGCCCGCGAGGCTCTCGGAGCTGCCGAAGGACAAGCTCGTCGTCTTCTACTGTGCTTGACCCAGCGAACACCAGAGCGCCGGTGCGGCGCTCGACATCAAGCCGAAGGGCGTAGAGAACACGGCCGCGCTGACGGGCGGCTGGGCCGCGTGGACCGAGCAGGGGCTGCCGACGGAAAAGCAGTAGGCGGTTAAAAGCATTTCGGGATAGCTCGGGGCGGCCGTGAGTTAAGAGCTCAGGCCGCCTCAAGTTTTTACTGCCCGCCGCCTACCGCTTTTCTGTTGCCTTGCCCCGTGCTGCTGTGCAAAACTCCGCCGACACGCCCCCGCGAAGGGTCAAAAGCTCTAACAATCCGAAGGCGAGCGAACGTGAAACGATGAGCTTCTCGAACCTCTTCCGCAGGAAACCTGTCGGGCTGATTCAGAAGGACGCCGAGCTGGGCTACGGCGACCACGGGGAGCTGGAGCGCGACCACCCGCACCTGCGCAAGACCCTCGGCGTCGTTGACCTGACGGCGTTCGGCATCGCGGCCATCATCGGCGCGGGCATCTTCTCGACCATCGGCAGCGCCGCCTTCAGCGGCGGCCCGGCCGTCGCCTTCCTCTTCGTCTTCACGGCCGTCGCCTGCGCCTTCTCCGCGCTCTGCTACGCCGAGTTCGCCTCGCGCATCCCCGTCGCGGGGTCGGCCTACACCTACGCCTACGCCTCCTTCGGCGAGCTGATGGCCTGGATCATCGGCTGGGACCTGCTCATCGAGTACGCCATCGGCAACATCGCCGTCGCCATCTCCTGGAGCGACTACTTCACGGGGCTGCTCGCCGGCTACGGCCTTCACATCCCCGAGCACTTCGCGATGGACTACCGCTCGGCCTCGAAGGGCTTCGCCGCGCTGACAGACCTGACGGCCTCGGGCAAGGCGGCCGAGGTCACGGACTCGATGCGGGCGGCGGCCTCGGCCTGGGAGGGCGCGCCGCGCCTCGGCGGCCTGAGAGTCATCGCCGACCTCCCGGCGCTGCTCATCACGTTCATCATCACGGCGCTCGTCTACGTCGGCATCCGCGAGTCGAAGCGCGCGTCGAACATCATGGTGGCCATCAAGGTCGCCGTCGTGCTGCTCGTCATCGCCGTCGGCGCCTTCTACGTCAACCCGGCCAACTGGTCGCCGTTCGCGCCCAACGGCCTGGGCGGCGTCCTGCGCGGCGTCTCGGCCGTCTTCTTCGCCTACATCGGCTTCGACGCCATCACCACCACGGCCGAGGAGTGCAAGAACCCGCAGCGCGACCTGCCGCTCGGGATGATCTTCTCGCTGATAATCTGCACGGTGCTCTACATCGCCATCGCCCTGGTGCTGACGGGCGTCGTCAGCTACCGGGAGTTCGAGGGCGTCGGCGACCCGCTGGCGCACGTCTTCTCGGTAGCCGGCATAGACTGGATGGCCGGCATCGTCGCGGCGAGCGCCGTCGTCGCCATCGCCACCGTGCTCCTCGTCTTCCAGCTCGGCCAGCCGCGCATCTGGATGGCGATGTCGAGGGACGGCCTGCTGCCGAAAATCTTCTCGGCCATCCACCCGCGCTTCAAGACCCCCTGGTTCTCGACCATCGTCACCGGCCTCGTCGTCGCCATCCCCTCGCTCTTCATGAACCTGACGGAAGTGACCGACCTGACGAGCATCGGGACGCTCTTCGCCTTCGTGCTCGTCTCGGGCGGCGTGCTGATCCTGACCGGCAACGAGGGCGGTCGCTACGTCCCTTACGTCAGCTCGCGCTACATCATCCCGGCCGCCTTCGTCCTCGTCTGGGGGTTCATCCTGCTCTACCGGCCGGAGGTGCTGGCCTACCTGACGAGCACCGCGCCGACGGCCGAGGGCGAGGGCGCGCTCGCCGCCTTCAGCCACAAGATTCCGTACTGGGTCTTCGTCGTCCTCTCGACCGCGCTGACCGTGCTCTGCTTCTGGAAGCGGCTGTCGCTCATCCCCGTCCTGGGGCTCCTGACCTGCGGCTACCTGATGACGGAGCTGGGCATCACCAACTGGATTCGCTTCGGCCTCTGGCTGGCCGCCGGGCTCGTCATCTATTTCCTCTACGGCTACCGCCACAGCAACCTTCACAAGCGCGCCGAGGGCGAGCCGGTGGAGGGCTAGCGGCGCACGCCGAGCGGGACAAAGACATGAAACTCGTGCCACTCCTGGCCGCCGCGGCGCTCTCGGCGGCCCTGCTCCCGGCGCCTCGCGCCGGGGACGCCGGCCGCGCCCCGCAGGCGGGCGGCGCCGCGCGCGACATCCGGCCGGCCGACACCCCCTGCGACCTCCCGGCCTACGTCGCCGACCCCGACCCTCGCGGGCTCAACGTCCGCTCCGGCCCCGGCACGCCCTTCCCCGTCGTCGGCGTCATCCCGCACAAGGGCGGCTCGGCCGTCGGCCTGACGGTCACGGGGTCTTCGGGGCCGTGGGTCAGGATCAAGGATGCCG
>DATHBF010000524.1:0-3127 GCA_035296285.1 Pyrinomonadaceae bacterium
ATCCCGAGCCCCTTGACGTATTCGGGCAGCGACGCGGGGATGTCGGCCGTCAGGCTCCAGAGCGAGTTCGGGTCTTTGGCGGCCAACTCGACGGTCGAAGCCTTGAGGCGGCCCTGCCCGCCGGCCGAGTCCACGAACGACCTGACGTAAGCCGGCACGCCCGCCACCAGCGTGTTAGCGTCGAGCGCCATGATGGCGACCTCGGGGTAGGGCGAGGGCTTGGGCGGCGGCGTCGAGCCGTCGGCCGACGGCTTCGGCGGGCCGCTGATGAAGGAGGTGTCGATGATCTCGATGGTCTTCGAGCCGTAGGTCTCCCGGCGGGTCTTGACCTCCTTCTGCGTGCCGAGGGCGACGCGGCCGAGCGCCAGCAGCGTGTCGGCGTTGAAGCTGCCCTTGATGACGACGATGACTTCGGGGAGCCCGGCGGGCTTGGCCGGGTCGGCGAAGCGGATGCCGGCCACGGCGTAGTCGAGCGAACGGATGTCGAAGCCGACCTTCTGCGGCTCGGCCAGCAGCTTGTCATACTCGGCCGGCGGCATGGTGCGCGGCAGCGCCTCGTGGATGATGCGGCGGACGTTGACGAATAGGACGGCCTGGGACTCCGGGAACGAGGTGAGCGCCGAGCGCGCGTCCACGAGCCCCTGCGCCGAGACGAGGCACGGGAGCGCGACGAGCAGCAGCGCGAGCGACCCGAAGAGCTTGGTCGGGGTTGTTCTTCTCATTTTAAACTGAGCTTCCTTTCAAGGTAAGAGGGAGAGCGTAAGCGCCCCTACGCGTGGCGAGGAACACAATAAAGGCTGAAGGGTTAAAGTTCAAGGGAATTGTATTTAGCGGCCGACGAGACGGGGCAGTTGCGAGAGGTCGTCGAGGATTGCGACGGCCCCGTAGCCGTCGAAGTCCGCGCGCGGCGTGACGCCCGAGAGCACGGCGGCGAAAGGGACTGCGGCCCTGCGCGCCACCTCCGCGTCGGTCAGGCTGTCGCCGACGTAGAGGACGGACGCGGGCGGCAGGGCGACCTTCTCAAGCGCCTTGAAGAGACCTTCCGGGTGCGGCTTGTGCCGCTCGACATCCTCGCCGCCGACGAGGGCCTCGAAGCAGTCGAGCAGCCCGTCCCGCCCGAGTATCTCTTCGATTCGGAAGCGAAACTTCGTCGAGACTATTCCGAGCTTCAGGCCGCGCCCCCGGAGCTCTTTCAGGACGGGCGGGACCGTCCCGTAGACGACGGTGCGCGGCGTCATCACTTCGTCGGCCCGCCGCGCGAAGTGGCCTGTGAACTCGACGCAGCGCGCGGTCTGTTCCGCTCCGGCCAGCTTGATGAAAGCTTCCTGGAGGGTGAGGCCGATGGTCCGGCAGGCGGCATCCCGCGTCGCGCAGGCGAGCCCCATCTCGGCGAGGGCGTAGTTGATGCACTCGACGATTCCCTCGGAGGAGTCGGCCAGCGTGTAATCGAAGTCGAAGATGACGGCCCGCGTCGCTCCCATCTTCGTCGGGGCGTGAAACGTGAATCTGAAGGGCGAATCGTTCTTTTTAGAACGGCAGGCCGCCGGCCGGCGGGGGCGCCGCCGGAAGTTTGGCGTAGCGTTCGGGGCTCAACTCCTGGAGCTTGCTGGCGGCGGCGCGGACGCCGCCGGACTCCGCGACGGGCTTGCCGTCCTTGTCCTTGGCCTCGCGCGCGGCCTTGACCGTCTGGAAGAGGAGTTCGGCGGCCTCGTCCTTCTTGCCCTGCTTCTCGTAGACCGAGGCGAGGCGGAGGTTGACGATGTTCTCGGAGACGGTCCGGCCCTTCTCCTTCAGAAGCTCCTGGTAGAGCGCGGCCGCGGCGTCGTACTGCTTGTCGGCCTCGCGCGCCTGCGCGAGCGCGAAGCGGGCGCGGGAGGCGACCTCGTCGTTGCCGCCCCGCGTCAAATCTTCAAGCTCCTTCAGGCCCCTCTCTCGCTCGACGGTGACGAGGTTGACGGCGGCGAAGTAGCGCGCCAGGTCGCTGTAGGGCGAGCCGTGCTCGCGCTGGACCTTCTGGAACTCCTCGACGGCCTTCTTCGCGCGCTCCTGCTCGTTCGGGAAGGTCGGGCCGGTCTGGTTCGGCAGCGGGGTGCCGGTCGTGACGGGCGCCTCGGCGATTTCGATGGCCTTGCCGAGTGCGTTGCGCGCGGCGTCGGCGCGCGAATCGCGCCACCAGTTGAAGACGAGGAGGAGGACGAAGAGCGCGGCGGCGGCGCCGACGGCGTAGAGGATGGTGCGGCCGCGCCCCTCGACGCGGTGCGAGACGCGGTCGTAGTAGTTGAGCGTCGTGTCGCGGAACTTGTCGTGCTTGAGCTGCTTGGCGCGTTTCTTGGTCGTTCGGGCCACGTCTTTTTCCAGGTGCAAGAGCGCACAGATGGGTGCGTTCTGAATTAGGAGTTCTGAAGCAAAGGACTCACTCTAAGGGCGCGCGCGAAAGGTTGTCAAGCAGCCCCGGCGCGCGCGTTGACCGGCCCCGAGGGCGGTGCTACGCTGCCGCCGGGGGCGGAACGGGGAGAAAAAGTTTGGCGCTGGAATTTTTAACGGAACCTGACGGGGCGGCTCGGTGTCGAAGTGTGCAGGCAAGGGGGTCGGGGCCCTTTCAGAGACCCTCCCGGCGTGCCGGAGGAGGCCAGTGAGCTTCGGGGAGCCAATCGCCCTCCAGGGGCAGGTCGAGTTGGAGAGGGCTGCCGACGCGGCGGTCTCGGGCGAGGCGCGCTTCCACCCCCCGGCCGAGGAGCAGTTCCTTGAAAGGCTCAAGGCAGGCGACGCGTCCGCCTTCAACCGGCTGATAGAAGAGCGCAGCCCCGACGTGTACGCGCTGCTCTACCGCCTGACCGAAGACCCGGAGGAGGCGCGCGACCTGACGCAGGAGACGTTCCTGCAAGCGTTCCGCCACCTGCCCGGCTTCCGCGGCGAGGCCGACCTGCGGACGTGGCTCTACCGCATCGCCGTCAACCAGGCGCGCAACCGCTGGCGCTGGTGGAAGCGCCGCCGCCGCGACCGCACCGTCTCGCTCGACGCGCCGACCGGCGAAGGGCGCGAGACGCCGCTCGGCTCGACGTTGCGCGACGAGTCGGATTTGGACCCCGAGGAGCGCGCGCTCAGGAAGGAGCGCGAGCACGCCCTG
>DATHBF010000525.1:0-3268 GCA_035296285.1 Pyrinomonadaceae bacterium
CCCCTTCTCGCAACTCCCGCGGACGAACGTCGAGGCGTTCCCTTGGTTCAGGCTGCACTATCGCGTCGCGCCGGTTGACGGCTCCGCGCAGCCGGCCGCGGGCGTCGTCTCCCTCTCCGCGGCCGCGCCCGACCTCTTCGAGCTGAGCGTCGTCACGCCCCGCCGCGCCCGCGGCGGCTCGACCCTGCGCGCCAGCGCACGCGCCACCAACCCCGTCACGCGCCGCCCGGCCGCGGGCGTCGCCGTCACCGCCGAGCTTGAGGTCGAGGTGGGCGAGGACGAGGAGGAGACGACCCTCAAGGCCGCGGCCACGACCGGCGCCGACGGCCTCGCCCTGCTCGACTTCGAGCTGCCGCGCGGGGCCGCGGACGACGTTGACCTGAAGGTCACGGCGCGGCGCGGCGCCTTCGAGCAGACGGCCGAATCCTACGTCTCGCTCGAAGAGGAGCCGCGCCTCCTGCTCACCACCGACAAGCCGCTCTACCAGCCCGGCCAGACGATGCACATGCGCGCCCTCGTCCTCGACGCCGCGGGCCGCGCCGGGGCCGGCGAGAAGGTGAGCTTTGAGGTCAGCGACGAGGAAGGCTCGACCGCCTTCGAGGCCGAAGCCACAACGTCGCGCTTCGGCGTCGCCAGCGTTGACTGGGCCGTGCCCGCGAGCGCGCGCCTCGGCGAGTATGAAATCAAGCTCGAAGCCGACGACGACAAGTACGACGGCGACGCCGATGTGCGGACGCGGGTGCGCGTCAGCCGCTACGAGCTGCCGAACTTCAGCGTCAGCGCGAAGGGCGACCGCCCCTTCTACCTCGCCGGCCAGGACGCCGAAGTCGAGGTGCGGGCCGACTACCTCTTCGGCCAGCCGGTCAAGCGCGGGCGCGTGCGCCTCGTGCGCGAGACCGAGCGGCGCTGGAACTGGCGCGAGCAGAAGTACGACACCGAGGAGGCCGAGACTTACGAGGGCGTGCTCGACGAGCAGGGCCGCTTCGTCGCCCGCGTCCCGCTCGCGAAGGAGCACGAGAGGCTGGCCGACAGCGGCTGGCGCCGCTTCAACGACCTGACCTTCGCGGCCTACGTCACGGACCCGACGACGAACCGCACCGAGCAGCGCCGCCTCTCCGTCCGCCTCACCAAAGACCCCATCCACCTCTACGTCAGCGAGGGCCGCTACCGTCAGGCGCCGGGCCTGCCGCTCGCCTTCTACGTCACGACCTTCTACGCCGACGGCACGCCCGCGCAGTGCGACGTTGACGTGACCGGGGAGGGCCGCGCGCCCGCACGCGTGCGCACGAACCGCTTCGGCGTGGCGAAGGTGACGGGGCCGGCCGTGCGGAAGACGGAAGGGCGCAACAACGTCTCGCTGCGCTTCATGGCCCGCGACCGCGAGGGACGCACGGGCCGGCACGCCGAGGATTTCTGGCTGCGCGGCGATGCGGAAGACGACCCGCCCGAGCTTCGCGTCGAGACGGAGAAGACGCTCTACCGCGCGGGCGAGGCGGTCGCCGTCCGACTTGAGGCCAGCCGCCCGCTCACGAGCGTCCTCGTGGACGCGGCCGGCGAGCGCGGCGTCGTCTTCTCGCGCGCCGTGAAGATGACGGGCGGGCGCGGCTCGCTCGTCATCCCCTTCAGCGAGGAGTTCCGCAACGGCGTCCGCATCACGGCCGCGAGCGCCGAGCCGTTCGGCGACGGCGGCTTCTATGACGATGACGACTACGCCTTCGGCACGCGCACCGTCGTCTACCCGCGCAACCGCGAGCTGAAGCTCGACGCGGACTTCTCGCAGAAGAGCTACCACCCCGGCGACGAGGCCGAGGTGAAGTTCGACGTGCGCTCGCCCGACGGCCGCCGGGCCGAGAGCGCGCTCGGCGTCGTCGTCTTCGACAAGGCGGTCGAGGAGCGCGCCCGCACCGACGCCGAGTTCTCGCGCGGCTTCGGCTTCTCCGACAGCCTCTACGCCTTCTGGTACGGCCCGGCCCAGGTCGCGGGCGTCACGCGCCGCGACATCGAACAGCTCGACCTCTCGCGCCGCGTGCCCGAAGGCATGGACGCCGTCGCCGAGCTGGCCTATAACGACGACCGGCCCGAAGACTCGCGCCGCACCTTCAGCCTGACCCGCTTCGAGCACGACCCGCGCGGCCTCTTCCTCCCGCTCGCCGGCGAGCAACTGCTGCCCGTCAAGGCTGCGCTCGAACGGAGCTACGAGGCGCGCGCCGTCTACCCTTCAGACGAGGCCGCGCTCGCCCGCCTCCTCTCCGAATCGGGCGTTGACCTCGGCGCGATCTCCGACCCGTGGGGCCAGCCCTACCGGACTCGCTTCTACACCTCCGGTCAGCACGACCGCCTTGACATCGTCAGCTCCGGCGCCGACGAGCGCGCCGGCACCGAAGACGACTTCACGGCCAGCCAGCTCTCCTGGCCCTACTTCCGCCCGCACGGCCAGCGCATGGACCGCGCCGCCGCCGACTACCACGCGCGCACCGGCGGCTTCGTGCGCGACGCCGAGACGCTGCGCTCCGAACTTCTCCGCCACGGCCTCGACCTCGACTCGCTGCGCGACCCCTGGGGCCGGCCCTACGCCTTCGACTTCGACGTGCGAGAGAGCAACTACCTCATCACCGCGCGCAGCGCCGGCCCCGACAAGACTCTCCGGCCGAAGGGCACACCCGGCTCCGACGACTTCGAGGTCTGGACGACCTCGCTCGACTACTTCGCCGAGAGCCGAGCCGCCATTGACCGGGCGCTTCAGGACGTGGCGGGCGCGGGCTCCGCCTTCCCCGAGACGGAGAAGGCCCTGGCCGAGACTCTTTCGAGGGCGGGGGTTGATGTCGAGAAGGTGCGCGACGGATGGGGCCGCGCCGCCTACGCCACCTTCCGCAAGCAGACGCGCGACAGCGCGCGCCTCTCGTTAGAGACGCGGGCGAGTTTCGGCGGCGGCCCGCCGCAGTCGCACGGCGAGCTTCGTCCCTTCCGCCAGACCGTCTACTTCGTCGAGCTTCGCAGCGCGGGCGGGGACGGCCGACCCGGCACGGCCGACGACTTCGACCTCGGCCGCTTCGCCAGCCTCGCCGCCGAGCGGCCCGCCCCGGAAGCGGCACGCAAACAGGCGCGCCCCGCCGTCACCTTCACCGGCGCGACCGGCGCCATCTCCGGCACCGTCACCGACCCGCAGGGCGCCGCCGTCCCCGACGCGCCCGTGAAGGCCACGCACAAGCAGACGGGCGTCGAGTTCGAGGCGAAGACGGGCGACGACGGAGTCTACCTCCTGCGCGAC